>JAISSQ010000063.1 GCA_031273045.1 Puniceicoccales bacterium | reverse complement strand
CGCGAGCGGCCTTCGAGAAAATCGCAGGCGGCGGTGACGCGGGCGCGGTAGTCCGCCGGCGCGACGATGTTTTCGTGCGCGGAGATTTCGGCGCGCGCGTCGTCGTAGAGTTGCCAGCGACCGTCGTCGAGCCGCCGCGGCGCGGCGTCCGCGAGCAGAATTCCGAACTGCCGGCGCATCTCGCGCAGCGTCTGCCGGACGCCGAAGTCCCACGGGTAGGGACCGAAGTAGCGGGCGTTGTCGGGCAGCCGGTTTCTGACGAGGCGGAAGACGGGCATCTCGGCGGCGGTGTCCACGCGGATTTGGAGGAACTGCCGGTCGTCGGTGAACTCGGTGTTGAACTTCGGACGCCACTCCTTGATTAGCCGCCCTTCGAGCAGCAACGCCTCGGTCTCGTTGCGCGTGAGGCGCGTCTCGACATCGCGGATGAGCGTGACGAGCACGCTGATTTTCGCCGAGTGCTCCCGCTTCATGAAATACGACGACACCCGTTTTTTCAGGTCCTTCGCCTTGCCGATGTAGATGACCTGACCGCCGGCGTCGCGGAACAAATAGCACCCCGGCTTGCGCGGCAGTTGCCGGACTTTCTCCTTGAGCGTGAGCGGCGCGGATTGCGCGGTGGCGTCCGTGGCACCGGTGGCGTCTTCGGGCATGGGCGGCTCCCTTTCTGCGTGCGTTTCCCCGCGCTCCATGCGGTTAGTCGAACCAGCCCGCGAGCGCGTCCCACGCGACGTCACCGGCGACGGCGACATCGAGTTGCAGCGGGTTTCCGGCGGCGTTGCCGGTGGCGCGGAGCAGGTATTTCCCGCCGGCGGCGCGCGCGATTGCCAGTCCGGCGGCGACGTCCCAGAGGTTCGCGCGGCTCTCGTAGTAGATGTCCGCCTGTCCGACGCCCACGTAGGCGGCGGCGAGCGCGGCGCTGCCAATCATGCGGATTTTTTTGAAGCGGGTGACGCGCACGGCGTAGTCGGCGACCGCCGCCGGCGACATGTCCGCCGCCGCCGGAAAGCCGGTCATCACGACCGCCTGTTCGCGCGACGCCGCCCAGCGCGGCCGCACGGCGCGTCCGTTGAACGTGGCACCGGCACCGGCGAGACCGGCGAAAACGCGCCCCGTGTTGAAATCGTGGATGACGCCCGCGAGCGGTTCGCGTCCGCGCATGAGCGCGATGCTCACGCAACACGCCGGCTGGTCGCGCAGGTAGTTGAACGTGCCGTCGAGCGGGTCCACGACCCAGTAGAGCGGGGCGTCACCGGTGGTGCCGGAATTGCCACCGGCGGTGCCGTCCGCGCCGAAAATCTCGCCGTCGGAGGTCGGGAACAGCGAGGCGTCGCCGCCGAATTCCTCGCCGATGACCGGCAGACCGGTCGGCGCGAGACGGGCGCGGATGAGTTCCTCGGAGTCGCGGTCCGCCTGCAATTTCACGTCGCGCTCGCTGAGGAAATTGACCGTCCGGTCGGCGCCGGCGCGCAACACTTCCGCCGCCGCCGCCGCCGCTTCGAGCGCGAGCGCGTGCAGCGCGGCGGCGCGTTTCGCAAATGAGTCGTCCGAGTGTCCCAGTTCCATGCGCCCGCAGGGTGCGAAGAAGGGGGTTCGCTTGCAAGTGCCGGCACCGGCGGCGCCACCGGCGGCGTCTCCAAAACGCGGCGTTGAAACGCCCGCCCGAAAACGAAAACTCTCCGCCGGCGCGGACACTCCGTCCGCGTCGTCCGCGCAACGCCATGAACGCCGCCCGCCCATTCGTCCGCCGCCCGCTGCCGACATTCGTCCACCTCGATGCCGACGCCTTTTTCGTCTCGGTGGAGCAGGTGCTCGACCCGTCGCTGCGCGGCAAAAAGGTGGCGGTCGGCGGCGGCGTGCGCGGCATCGTCTCGTCGGCGAGTTACGAGGCGCGGGCGGCGGGCGTCTGGACGCCGATGCCGGTGGCGCAGGCCGTGCGCGTCTGCCCCGACCTCATCGTCGTCTCGCACGGCGCGGGGCGTTACGGCGAGTTCTCGCGGAAACTTTTCGACCTGTGCGAGACGCTCACGCCGTTCGTCGAGCGGCGCTCGATTGACGAGGGGTTTCTCGACATCGCGCCGTGCGGCTTTGCGGACACGAACGCCGTGGCGGCGGCGGCGCGCGGCTTGCAGCGGCGCATTCTCGACGAACTGGGACTGCCGGTGTCGTTCGGGTTGGCGGCGACAAAGACCTGCTCCGCCATCGCGAGCAAACTGAACAAGCCGCGCGGCTTCACGCTCGTCCCCGCCGGCGGCGAGGCGGCGTTTCTGGCGCCGCTGCCGGTGGGCGTCCTGCCGGGCGTCGGCAAGAAAACCGAGGTCATCCTCAAGGCGAACGGCATTACGCGCGTGGGCGACCTGACCACCGCCGCCGAGCCGCTCCTCGCCTCGCTCCTCGGCGGCGCGTGGTGGGAATTCGTCGCGCTCGCGCGCGGCGAGGACGACGGCGAGGTGGTCACCGCCGAGGCGGACGCCAAATCCTACTCGCAGCAGGAGACGTTTCCGCAGGACATCGCCGAGTTCGACATCGTCCTCGGACACGCGCGGCGGATGCTCGACGAACTGATGCCCAAGGTGCGGGCGGACGGAAAACTCGCGCGAACGCTGACGGTCAAGGTGCGCTATCCGGGGATGATTGACGACACCGCCGGTCGCAGCCGCTCCGAGGCGAGCGACTTGGAAGGGGCGTTCTTTCCGTTGCTCGAAACGCTGCTGCGCGAGGCGTGGCGGCGTCCGCGCACGCCGGTGCGCCTCGTGATGGTCAAACTTTCCGGCCTGTGCGAACCGTCGCGGCAATTGGAACTGCCGCTGAATATAACCACCGGCGGTGCCGGTTCCGGCGGAGTCGGCGACGCGCGCCGCCGGCGATTGCTCGCTGTCGTTGACGCCCTGAACGCCGAGGGCGCGTCTGGCCGCTCCTCCGCGTCGCGCCCGCGCGTCAGCCACAGCCACAACACCGGCGGTCCAGCCGCGAAACCCTTCCCTCCCAATTCTTGGACGGACTGATAGCCGCCTTGCCTTCCCATGTGAAAAAACCGCCGCCGGTGGTTTCCCACAGGCGGCGGCGGTTTTTTAGTGATTTTGCGTTTAACCGCAGTGACGGTCAGACGGATTAGTGGCTGTGGCAGCCGCAGCCGCATTTGTGACCGCCGGCGATGACGCGGGCGAGTTCGAGCACTTTGTTCGAGTAGCCCCACTCGTTGTCATACCACGAGAGCAACTTGACGAAGTTGCCGTCGAGGGCGAGCGACTTGTCGGCGTCGTAGATGGAGGTGCGGGAGTCGTCGCGGAAATCGGTCGAGACAACGGCGTCTTCGGTGTAGCCGAGGATGCCTTTGAGTTCGCCGGCGGCGGCTTCTTTGAGGGCGGCGTTGATTTTCTCGATGGCCTCTTTCTTGTCCGCGAACTTGGTCGCCAGTTCGGCGGTCAGGTCAACGATGGAGACGTCGGAGGTCGGCACGCGCAGGGAGATGCCGGTGAGTTTGCCGTTGAGTTCGGGGAGGACGAGGCCGACGGCTTTGGCTGCGCCGGTGCTCGACGGGATGATGTTTTCGAGGATGCCGCGGCCGCCGCGCCAGTCCTTGGCGGAGGGACCGTCAACGGTCTTCTGCGTCGCGGTGGCGGCGTGGACGGTTGTCATGAGGCCGCGGACGATGCCGAACTTTTCGTGGATGACCTTGGCGAGCGGCGCGAGGCAGTTCGTGGTGCACGAGGCGTTCGAGACGATGGTCTGTCCGGCGTAGGACTTGTGGTTGACGCCGAAGACGAACGTCGGGGTGTCGTCCTTCGCGGGCGCGGAGAGGATGACCTTCTTGGCGCCGGCGGTGATGTGCTTCTCGGCGAGTTCCTTCGTCAGGAAGAAACCGGTGGATTCAACGACGACTTCGGCGCCGACGTCGCCCCATTTGAGCGCGGCCGGGTCTTTCTCGGCGGTGATGCGGATTTTCTTGCCGTTGACGATGAGGGCGCCGGGTTCGGAGCCGACCTCGCCGTCGAACTTGCCGTGCACCGAGTCGTATTTGAGCATGTAAGCCAGATACGCGGGGTCGAGCAGGTCGTTGATGCCGACGATTTCGATGTCGTTTGCGAAGTTTTGGAACGCGGCGCGGAAGACCATGCGCCCGATGCGTCCAAAACCGTTAATGCCAACTTTGATTGCCATGTTTGTGTGCTGTGTGAGGAGTGGTTTGGAGGGTGCCCGCGCCGCCGCCGGTGTCTCCGGTGGCGTCGCGGACGGTGCGCGACTATGGCGCGGGACGCTTCCGGCGCAAGGTGATTTTCGGCGCGGGGCGGGGCGGGGAAACGCGGAAGAACCGCCGCCGGCGGCGTTTGCGGGACGCGCGCCGAAATGACGCTTGCGCCGCCGGTGGCGCGCGGATACGCCACCGCTCATGGCAGTTACGGAATGGCAGTTCAGGCCGCTCTCGCGCCGGTGCGCCGTCAGCGGCGAGCCGTTGAAGACGGGCGACCGCGTCGTGTGCGTCATCTTCAAGCCGCAGGGGGCGGAGGTGGAGCGCGCGGACATGCTCGCCGCCAACGCCGACACCTACACGCCCGCCGGTATCGAACTCGGACGCTGGACGCGCGAGGTCAAAGACCACGCCGAGGAGGAACGCGAGGCGCGGCTGCGCCAACTCGCCACGCGCGAGGAGTTCTTCCTCTCGCTCTACGCCGACGGTGCCGACCCGACCGGCGACAAGGCGGTTTTGAAGCAACTGCTCGCGCTCATCCTTGAGCGGAAGCGCATTCTGCGCCCGCTCGGAGCCCCCGCCGGCGGCGAGCAGCGCTACCTGCACGTTCGGACGCGCGACGAGTATCAGGTGCCGGTGGCGGACTTCACGCCGGAGCAAATCGCCGCCGTGGAACCCGTCCTCGGAATGCTGGTCGGCTGAAACCGCCCGCCCGCCGCCGAATCTCCCCGTTTTCCCGCTCCTCCCGCCCCGTCAGCCACTCTCAACCAACACACACCTCATGCCAATGCTCACGACCATTTTCCGACGCGCCGCCGGCGCGCTCGCCACCGCGCTCACCGGCACCGCGCTCCTGCTCGCCGCGCTCCTGCCCGCCGGCTGCACGCCCTCCGAGGAGGAGCAACTGAAAGCGCTCAAATTCCGCTCCGCGCTCTACTTTGAACTCGCGCCCTCGATGGTCACGTCGTTCGCCGTGAGCGCGCAGGCGCGCGACATCTACTTCCCCATCACGAAGCGGCGTTTCCGCGCCAACGGCTACGCGCAGATTGCCGACGACTCCTTCCTCTCGGCGGAACCGGCGAAGGTCGGCCCCCGCGACGCCCCCGTTCCGGGAATCGTCATCCGACTCAACGAGCGCGCCGCCCGCGCCTTCAACATTGCCGCCATGTCGCTGCTGCGCGACGGCACGCCGCACGTCTTTCTGCGCGTGAACAACGACATCGTCGGCGTGCACACCGTCCGCGCCGAAAATTTCTCCGGCGACCTGTTCTTCCACATGGAGGGGCTTGAGGCCGCCGACGCCAACGAACTCGCCGCGAAAGTCCGCGCCCTGTGCCGCGACCTGAACACCTCCATCGTCGTGCTTCGCAAAATCACGGAGGCGCGCAAATGAGGCCGGCCGCCCGCCGCAAAATCCCCGCAATCACCGCCGCCGCCGCCGTCACCGCCGCCGTCGTCGCCGCGCTCCTGCTCTCCGGCGCCTTCCGCGCGCGTCAATCGCGTCCGGCGAAGCCGCCGGCGGACGCCTCGCGGCTCGTCGAGCATCCCGCGCAACGCTCGTTCGTCTGGCCGACGCCGCTGCCGGTGAACGCCACGACGTCCGAACTCCAAATCGCCCAAGCCGCCGCCTCCGGCGACCCCGCAACCGGCCTCTTCGGCACCGCGCGCAACAACGGCTGGAAGTTCCACGAGGGGCTCGACATCAAGCCCGCCGCGCGCGACCGGCGCGGCGAACCGGTGGACCGCGTTGTCGCCGCCATCGGCGGCAAAATCGTCCACGTCGTTCCGCGCCCCAACGGTCCCTACGGCCGGCACCTTGTGCTGCGCCACGTCGAGGCGGGGCTGACCTACTACACGCTCTACGCGCACCTGCGCTCGGTCACGCCCGCGCTGACCGTCGGCACCCGCGTCGCCGCCGGTGCCGAACTTGGCGTCATGGGGCGTAGCGACGACGGGCGCGGCTTCCCTAAGGAACGCGCGCACCTGCACTTCGAGGTCGGGTTGCGCCTCAACCCCGCCTTCCCCTCGTGGTATGCGCGCAACCCAAACTACAACAAGCAGCGCAACCGGCAGGGCGAGTGGAACGGGCTGAATCTTTACGGCTTCGACCCGCTGCCGTTCCTGCGCGAAGGGCTGCGCACGAACGAGGTGCCGTCGGCGCTGGAACGCGTCCGCGCCGAGCCAATCGCCGTCACCGTGGACTACGCCGGCGGCGGGATTCCGACCTTCGTGCGCGAGAATCCCGCGCTGCTCACCGCGCCGCTGCCGGCGGACGGACGCGCCCCAGCCGGTTGGCGAATCGGGCTGGCGTGGCACGGTCTTCCGGTGCGCTGGACGCCGCTTTCCGCCGCCGAACTCGGACCGGTGGCGGGGCGGGGAGCCGTGCGCGTCGAAATCTCGCCCAACGCCGAGTTGCAGCGCCTCGCGCGCGCCCGACGCCTCGTCTCACGGAACAAGCGCGGCGCGCTCGTCACCGACGAGGTGCTCGCGCGCACGCTCGACATCCTTTTCACCAACTGACCATGAGCACCACCAAGCCGGACGTCTCCGTTTCACTTTTTGCCCGCGCCCAGCGACGCATTCCGGGCGGCGTCAATTCGCCCGTGCGCGCGTTCCGCGCCGTCGGCGGAACGCCGTTCTACACGGCGTCGGCGAACGGTTGCCGGTTGCGCACCGCCGACGGACGCGAACTCGTTGACTACGTCCTTGCGTGGGGGCCCGCTATTCACGGGCACAACGCGCCGGAGATTGCCGAAGCCGTCGCCGGTGCCGCTGCTCGCGGGCTGGGGTTCGGCACGTGTCACGAGGGCGAGGTGCGAATGGCGGAACTGCTCTGCTCGCTCGTGCCGGTGCTCGAAAAAGTCCGCCTCACGAACAGCGGCACCGAGGCGACGATGTCCGCCGTGCGCCTCGCCCGCGGGTTCACCGGTCGCGCCAAAATCATCAAGTTCGCCGGCTGTTTTCACGGGCACGTTGACGCCCTGCTCGTCAACGCCGGCAGCGGCGCGCTGACCTTCGGAACGCCCGACAGCGCGGGCGTCACCACCGGCGCCGCCGCTGACACCGTCGTCGTCCCCTACAACGACCCCGCCGCACTCGCCGCCGCGTTCGCGCAGAACGCCGGCAACGTCGCCGCCGTCATTATGGAGCCGTTCCCCGGAAACGTCGGACTGCTGCTACCGCGCGACAACTTCCTCGCGACCGTCCGCGCCGCCTGCGACGCCGCCGGCGCCCTGCTCATTTTCGACGAGGTGATGACCGGCTTCCGCGTCACGCTGCGCGGCACGATGGGCGTTCACGACGTCCGCCCCGACCTCGTCTGTCTCGGCAAAATCATCGGCGGCGGACTGCCGGTGGGCGCGTTCGGCGGCCGCGCCGAAATCATGGACCGCCTCGCGCCGCTCGGTCCCGTCTATCAATCGGGCACGTTCTGCGGACATCCGGTGACGACCGCCGCCGGCACCGCCGCCATCGAGAAACTCGTCCGCGAGCAGCCCCACGCCGCGCTCTCCGCGAAGGCGGAACGCATCGCCGGCGCCGCCCGCGCCGCCGCCGCGCGCAAAGGCATCCCGCTCCAAACGCACACCGCCGGCGGCATGCTCTCGCTCTTTTTCAACGACGCCCCCGTGCGCGACCTCGCCGGCGTCCTCGCGAGCGACACCGCCCGCTACACCGCCGTCTTCAACCACGCGCTCGCCGGCGGCGTCTTCCTGCCGCCGTCGGCATTCGAGAGTTGGTTCATCAGCACCGCCCACGACGACGCCGCGCTCGACCAGACCTGCGACGTCCTCGCCGGCGCCATCGCCGCGCTGTGAACACCGGCGTGGGGCGGCATTCGCGAACCGAAACGAAGACAAGCGAAATGGACCTCACAAACGCATTTCCCGAATTGACGGCGTTTCTGGCGGGGCGGACGCGCTTCTGCGCCAACCCGAATTGGGGCGCGACGGAGCGGCGCGAGGCGGCCGAGGAGATGGCGCGCATTCGGGCGTCGGAAGCACCACCGGCGGTGCCGATGCTCCACATTCCGAGCGGCGGCAGCGGCGGTCGGGTGCGGTTTGTCGGGCACTCGAAGGAGACCCTGTTCGCTGCCGCCCGCGCCCAGAACGTCGTGATGTTCGCGGCGCGGAAAAACGCGCGGAGCGGGGCGGGGGCGGCTGACGAAAAAACCGTTCCCCGTTCCCCAATCTTCTACTCGACGCTGCCGGCGTGGCACATCAGCGGGGTCATGCCGTGCGTCCGCGCATTGGTCTCCGGCGGCGGCGTGAAAAATTGCGACGGCTCGTTCGCGCCGGACATGCCGTTGCCGGTGCTGGCGGACGATCTCGCCGACTTCCGCCAAGTATCGCTCGTGCCGACGCAACTGCGCCGCTTGCTCGAACGCGCCGGCGGCGGGGGCGAAGAATGGCTGCGGGGGTTCGACTGCGTGCTGCTCGGCGGGGCACCGGCGGACGCCGCGCTACTCGAACGCGCCCGCGCCGCCGGCATTCGCGTCGCGCTCGGCTACGGGATGACGGAGACGGCGGCGTTCGTCGCATGGGTGCCGCCCGACGAGTTTCTCGCCGGCGGTGGCGTTGCCGGTGGTGGCGTTGCCGGCGGCGCACCGCTTCCGCTGCCGCCGGCAACGGTCTTGCCGGGCGCGAAGATTGAAATTCTCGACGTCGCCGGCGCGCCGGTGCCCGCCGGTATTTCGGGGCGTGTCGCGATTTCCGCGCCATGGCTCGCGCCGGCGTGCGCGCCGCGCTTCGTCACGAATGACGAGGGCGTCATGGACGCCGGCGGATTTCTCCGAATTCTGGGGCGCCTCGACCGTTTCATCATCACCGGCGGCGAAAAGGTTGACCCGCGCCGCATCGAGGCGGCGTTGCTCGCGGCGTCGTCCGCCGCCGGCGGTTTGGTCGCGGAGACGTTGGTTGTCGGCGAGCCAGACCCGGAGTGGGGCGAGCGGGTGGTGGCTCTGCTGGTTTTGAAGGACGGTGCTGACCTGCCGGACTTGTCCCCGAAACTCGCCGCCGCGCTCCGCCGGCAACTCGCGCCGCACTGCGTCCCCAAACGCTGGCTTCGCGTCCCGCGTCTTCCGTTCGACGCCAAGGGCAAACTCGACCGCCGCGCCCTTGCCGCCGCGCTCGGCGGATAATTCCAACGGTGCGCTTGCAAGCGTCCGCGCGCCGCGCCACGCTTCGCGCCCTTTTCTCCAATGAGGTCATCACGATGAAAACCGTTCTCCAACTGCTTCTCGAAGGCGAGCCGCTCGACGCTTCCCAACTCGCCCAAATCCTCGCGCTGCCGCAAGCCGAGGTGGACGCCC
>JAISSQ010000041.1 GCA_031273045.1 Puniceicoccales bacterium | reverse complement strand
CCGCCGCCGGTGAGGCGCGCGCCGTAAACGCCGGGGAGCGCGGTGACGACTTCGACGAGGAAGTCCAACTCGGCGCAACTGTTCTCGAACAGGTCGCGCGAACTCTCGTGCGAGGCGGTGAGGTTGCGGCCGACGCGCGCGGTGTCGCCGGCGTCGAGCGCGGCGAGGGTGTCGTTGACGCGGGCGGTCTCGCGCACGACGTGCAGGGCGCGTTTGGCGCGGGCGTCGCCGAGTTCGCCGGCGGCGGCGGCGACTTCCGCCTCGGTGGCGCGGGCGAGGTTCGCGAGCGCGGGGTTGCGGGCTTTCAGGATTGCGAATGCCTCTTTGCACTCGCGGTTGCGCGTGGCGTAGAGCGAGTCAATGAGGGCGTGTTTCTTGCGCGAGTTGAAGACCCAGAAGTGCGTGCCGGCGGGCAGCGGGCGGGTGTCGAAGGCGTTGTGCTCGCAGTCAATCAGGACGAGCGCGCCGGCTTTGCCGAACGCGGAGCACCCTTGGTCGAGGATGCCGCAGGGCATGCCGACGAAGGTGTTCTCGGCGGCGCGGCCGAGAACGGCGGCGGTCTTCTTGTCGAGCGCGAAGCCGAACGCGGCGGCGAGGGCGTAGGCGGTGGCGAGTTCGATGGCGGCGCTGCTCGAAAGGCCGGCGCCGACGGGCAGGTCGCTGTCAACGGCGAGGTCGAAACCGTGCGGCGCGTTCAGTCCGGCGTCGCGCATCACCTTGAAGACGCCGAGCGGGTAGTTGCCCCACGAGGCGGCGCCGGTGGCGGGCGCGAGGGTGTCGAGCGAGGTCTCGACGCGCGCGTCCTGCGAGGTGCTCGCGAGGACGATTTTGCGGTCGGCGCGGGGCGCGAGCGCGGCGGTGACGTAGCGGTCAATGGCGGCACCGAGCACGGGGCCGCCGTTGTAGTCGAGGTGGTTGCCGATGAATTCGAGGCGCCCGGGCGCGCGGGCGGCGAAACGCGGGCTGGCGTTGAAGGTTTTCGTGAAGAAGTCGGTGAGACGGGACATGGTCGTTGCGAGCGTGGTTTTGAAAGGGAGCCGCGCAGTGTGCGGAAACAGCCGGCGGTTTGAAGGGCGAATGCCGCCGGCGGCATTTCCCGCTCCCCGCCCCGCCCCGCGGACGTAGAGTGCGGCGCATGCGGCTCCTTGTTTTTTGCGGCGTGCAGGCGTCGGGTAAGAGCACGTTCTGGCGCGAGCAACTCGCGGACACCCACCTGCGGCTCGGTCTGGACATGCTACGGACGCGCCGGCGCGAGCGCGCCCTCATGGAGGCGTGCCTGAGGGCGGGCGCGCCGTTCGTCTCGGACAACACGAACATCACGCGCGACGCGCGACGCCGCTACATTGAGGCGGCGCGGGAATTCGGAGCCACCGCCGGCGCGCTCTTTTTCGACATCCCCGTCGCGGAGGCGCAGCGCCGCAACGCCCGCCGCGCGCCGGAGAAGCGCGTCCCGCCCGCTGCGCTGCGCGCCGCCTTCAACCGTTTGGAGCCGCCGGTGGTCGGGGAGGGCTTCGAGTTCGTGCTCATCGTCCGCCCGTCCGCCAGCCACCGCTTCGCGCTCTCGCTCGCATGAGCGCGGCGACCGTCTCACCGGCGGCACCGGCGGGACGCGGTAAGGGTGCCGCCGGTGGTGCCGCCGGCGACGTGCCGGAGCGGGTCGCGCAACGGTACGCCCCTGTGCGCGACGACCTGCGGGGGCGCGTTCTCGCGCAGACGGACCTCCACGATGTCGAAGCGCGTCGCCGCCGGCGGCGCGTCCTTCGGGAGCGCGCGCAGGTAAGCGCGGCGGGCGCGGGCGAGTGCGTCGCGCTTGCGCCGGTCAACGGCGTAGTAGCCGTTCCCGCGCCACGAATCGTCGTCGAGAAAAACGTCCACGGGAGCGCAGCCGGTGCCGGAATCCGCGCCATTGCCGGCACCGCCGGTGGTTCCAGCGCCGCGCGTTTTCACTTCGACGAAGACGAGGGTGCCGCCGTCCTTGGCGACGATGTCAATTTCGTCGCGTCCGCTGCGCCAGTTTCGGGCGATGATTTTGCAGCCCTGTTCGCGGAGGAATTTCGCGGCGGCGTCCTCGCCGGCGACGCCCACTTTCATCTTCGCCGTCTTGGGCGAGATTCTGGACGCGGCGCGGAGCACCGGCAGCGCGTCCCGAAGCGCGGCGAGAAACCCGCGCGCCGCCGCCGCGAATCCGCGCAGCCGCCGCCGCGCGCGCGACACCAGCGCGGATGGCGAGAATGGGCGGCGTTTGGGCTTCATGGCGCGTTGTTCACCGGCGGCGCGCCGGCTTCGGCTGGGGCAGCGGTTTCACCGGCGGCAGCGTGGCGGGGTCAATCTTCGGGACGGGGCGGTTGAGCGCCCAGAACAGGCCGGCGATGACGTGCTGCGCGTAGGCGGGTTCGCCGAACGCCGCGCCGTAGTGCCCGCGCGCCGTGTAGAAGACGCGCGCCTTGCCGTAGGAGCGCGTCCACGCGAGCGGGTGCGAACCGGCGCGCCCGCCGCCGGCGTAGAGGCAGGGTTTCGCGCCGCGCAGCGAGGCGTCGTCGAGGTCGAGCAGGACGTGGTTGTCGCGCTGCAAATCCTTGAAGTCATACCACTCGTCGAAGACGCGCCACGCGCCGTCGCCGCCGGTGGCCGCGCCTTCGAGGTGGCGCGTGGTGGCGTGCGTTTTGTCGGTGATTTTGATGACGGCGTTCTGGTGGGCGGGGTGGTGCTGGAACGCGCCGCCGATGATGCGGGCGTATTCGTCCCACACGCCGCCGTCCTTGGTGATTGCGCCGCCGACCTTGAAATTGTCCGTCGCGGCGTGGAGACCGACGAGCGCGGCACCGCCGGCGATGCGGCGACGGAACGCCTCGCGCCGTTCGGCGGAGGTTTTGCGGGCGGCGTCCCACGCGGCGGCGGTGGCGCGCTTGCCGGCGGCGGGGACGTCCATCGTGAACTCGCCGGCGGTGCACAGCAGGACGATGGCGTCGAAGCGGCGCAGGGCGTCGTCGGTGAACACGGCGGCGTCCTCGGAGAACACCGGCGCGAAGCCGTGCAGTTCGCCCATCTTGGCGAAGAACTTTTTGCCGGCGTCAATGGCGTCGGTGTGCCGGAAGCCGTTCGTCTTCGAGAAGACGAGGACGCGCGGCGCGGCGGCGGCGGCGGCACTGCCGGCGGCGTTGTTTTCAGCGGCGTCGCCGGCGGCGTTCGCGGTGCCACCGGTGGCGAGCAGGGCGGCGAATGCGGCGAGCGCGCCAAGCGCGGCACGGGCGGCACTGACGGCGCGGACGGGGCGGACGGGGGACGGGAGTTTTTTCATGGGTGGGGAGCGGGAGGGAAAAGGCGGAGCGGGAGGAGAGGCGGGTTCGCGTTCAGGCGCGAATGCGCGCCTTCATCTCGCGGACGGCTTCGGCGACGCCGGTGAGCAGTGCACGGGACACGATGCTGTGCCCGATGTTCAACTCGTTCAGGTGCGGCACGCGGACGATTTCGCGCACGTTCTCGTAGTTGATTCCGTGCCCGGCGTTGACGATGAGGTCGAGTTCGGAGGCGGTCTCGGCGGCGCGCCGCAAGCGCAACAATTCGCGTCCGCGCGCGGACGGCTCGCGCCATGCGTTCGCGAACGCGCCCGTGTGCAGTTCGACGCTGGGCGCACCGGCGGCGCAGGCGGCGGCGACCTGCTCCGGTTCGGGGTCAATGAAGACGCTCACGACGACGCCGACGGCACCGAGGCGCGCGACGATTTCGGTGACGCGGGAGAGGTTTGCGGCGACGTCCAATCCGCCCTCGGTGGTCACCTCCCGCCGGTTCTCCGGGACGAGGCAGACGTTCGCTGGGCGCAGTTCCTCGGCGAGCGCGACGATGCTCTCCTCGCACGCCATTTCGAGGTTGAGCCGCGTGCGCGCCGCCTCGCGCAAGCGGCGGATGTCGCGCTCCTGCATGTGCCGGCGGTCCTCGCGCAGGTGCGCCGTGATGGAGTCCGCGCCCGCCTGTTCGGCGAGCAGCGCGAAGAGCAGCGGGTCCGGTTCGGCGTCACCGGCAGCGGGCGACGGCTCCCCGCGATAGCGCGCCTGCCGCAGCGTGGCGGCGTGGTCAACATTGACGCCGAGAAGGATTTCGGAACGTGCCATTTGCGGGGCATGAAACGGGAAAATCCCGCATTGACAACACGGGCGAAAGCGGCGAAAACCCGCGCCGCAAAAAGCACACCACGCATGGCCAACATCAAGTCCTCCAAGAAAGACATTCGCCGCACAATCCGGCGCGCAGCCGACAACAAGCAAGTCCGCAGCCGCCTGAAAACCCTCACAAAATCGGCTACCGCCGCCGTCAAGACCGGCGATGCGGACAAGGTCAAGGCCGCCGCCAAGGTGACGGCGAGCGCCTACGACAAGGCGGTGAAAAAAGGAGTCATCCACAAGAACAAGGCCAACCGTCTGAAATCGCGCCTCGCCAAGGCGGAGGCGAAAGCGCGCACGGCGACGAAGCCGGAAAAGCCGGCGAAGGCCGACAAGGCGGCGAAGTAAGGACGCCGGCGGGGTAAGACCGCCGGCAATGCAGGGACGCGCGCCCGCTTTCTCCGTTGAATGTCGTGAACACGGCGCTCCCCACGGCTGTTGGTTTCCCGGCTCCCCTGCTGGGAAGCGAAGCGTTGCGTCTGCCCGTGCTCGCCGCGAGCGCGGGCGCGCTCGTTCTGGACAAGCCGGCGGGCGTCGCGTGGGAAGCCGTCACCGGTGGCGTCGCGACACAAGCCGCCGCCGGCAAACCCGAACTGCTCGCATTCGGCTTGCGCGGGCAAATCGTCGCCGTCTGGCCGCTCGACGCCGCCGTTTCTGGACCGCTGCTGCTCGCCGAGCGCGGCGAACGCTCCGCGCGCTGGCGCAACGCATTCGGCTCCGAGCAACTCGAATTCGTCTTTGAACTCCTCGCAACCGGCGACGCTGCCGGAGACAGTGCCGCCGGTGGTGGCGACGTCTTTGAATGCGCGCTGCCGGTGGCGTGGCACCGCGACGGCTCGCGCGCGCTCGTCTCGAACACGACGGGCAAAAAGGCGCGCACGCTCTTCCGGCGCATCGCGCGCGCCGGCACCGGCACCGCCGCCGCCCGCTGGTCGTGGTGGGAGGCGCGGACGCGCTACCCGCGCCCCGACCAAATCCGGCTCCACGCCGCCGAATGCGGACTGCGGCTCGCCGGCGAGACGCTCTACGCCGCCGGCGACGCCATCACGCTCGAATCGCTCGCGACGCGCGGCCGCGTCAACAAGGGCGTCCCGCGCCCGCTCCACGACGGTCTCGTGTTGCGCCTCGCGCGCGTCCTCGAAGTGCCGCCTGACACCACCGGTGACAGCAAATCTTCCGCCGCCGGTGACGCCCTCTTCGCCGGCATTCTGCCGCTGTTCGCGCCG
Source organism: Puniceicoccales bacterium (assembly GCA_031273045.1). GTDB lineage: Bacteria > Verrucomicrobiota > Verrucomicrobiia > Opitutales > UBA953 > CALNBE01. The sequence goes on along the minus strand of JAISSQ010000041.1, from coordinate 5,511 downwards.
GAACCGCCGCGAACGAACGTCCTGCGCCGCCGCCTCGCGGACAGTGGTTAGTGGTCAGTGGCCACCGCTGCTACGCGGCTAAAACTTGCCGCGCACGAAAAAGCCAAGCGCCCACGGCGAGTAGGCGTTGCGGCCGTAAGAGGCGTCAAAATCCGCACCAAACTGGAACTGCTCCGAAAATTGCAACGCGACGCCGACGCCGGCGAACGCGCTCGCACCGTCGGTGTCGGGCGTGGCGCGGAAATCGCCAACGCGGATTGCGCCGCCGATACTTTCCTGATGGGCGACGCCGGCGCGCGCGGAGAGGCGCACGAAGCCGTCGCCGACGGCGAAGTCGCGCCGGAAGCGGATTTCACCGGCGGCGCGCGCGATGTCGGAGTCCGAGCACAGCACGCGGCGTCCGCCCGTTTCGGAGAACGTTTCGGCGAACACGTGGGCGTAGGTGGCGCGGGCGCGCGCCTCGACGACGAGGCCGTTGCGCAGCGACGCCATGCGGGAGATTTCGATGGAGCCGAAGGTGCTCTGGTTGGCGAAATCGCCGTCGCCGAACGCGGTTCCGGTGTATTCGTGGTCAAGCCAGTTGGCACCACCGGTGGCGGCGACGCTCCACCCGCTCGCGTGGAACCACGCGCCGTGCAATGAAACCGTTCCGCCGAAGACGCTGCCGGTGCCGCCGGAGTCGTATTTCTGGGAACTGCCGCGCTCGCCGACGGTGCCGCCGAACACGAGGCGGTGCGTGTGCCCGATGACGAACTGGCGGTTGAGGCCGAAGTCGGCGCCGTGGCGGGTCTCCTTGAAATTAGCGATGCCGTCGGTGTTGAAAATGGTGCCGTTGCGGCGCGCGAACGCATCCCCCCAGAGCGTGAGGGGCGCGACGGGCGCGGGGGCGGCGGACAGGAGCGGGTCGTCGTCGTCGCGCAGCGCGTTGTCCCACGGGGGCGCGCGGAATGTTTCGCCGAACGAGCGCGGGTCGGCCGCCGCCGGCAGCGGGGAATCAAACGGGTCGAGCCATGCCGACGCGACCGCGCCCGACGGCAGGGTTCCCGCGCTCGCAACGCCGCCTTGGAGCGCGAGCACGGCGGCAACGGCGGCGGCTCTTGCGGCGGAGCCCGCGCCCGTCCGGCGCCCGCGAACACGGTTCGCTCCGTTTTGCTTCAGGGACGAAAAATGCGACATGTTTTTGAGTGCGCGCGAGGTTTCATAAAACGGCTTGAATGGACATAAAAAACTTCTTCCTTGTCCCTTCCGCCCGCCGGTTTCGCGCCACTGCCGCCGCCGCCGGTGCCACAACCCGCATTCCCCGCTAAACCCCAACCCACCACACAATGAATTTTTGCATCTTCGGCGCCGGCGCTTGGGGCACCGCGATGAGCATCCACCTGCACCGCCTCGGACACACGGTCACGCTCGTCCCGCGCCGCCTCGCGCACGCCGCCGCCATCGCCACCACGCGCGAAAACGCCGAGCACCTGCCCGGCGCGCCGCTGCACCCCGACATTCAGGTCGCGCACGAACCGGCACCGCCGCTGATGGAGGCGGACGTCGTGCTGCTCGCGTGCCCGTCGCGCGGACTGCGCGCGCTGGCGGGAAAGATTTCGCGCTCGCTCGACGCCGCGTGGCGCGTGCGCGTGTTCATCTCGCTCGCGAAAGGGCTGGAGGAGGGGACGCTCCTGCGCCCGTCGCAAATCATTGAGGAAGTGCTTCCCGGACGCCGCCACGGGGTGCTTTCCGGTCCGTCCAACGCCGGCGAGGTCGTGCGCGGACTGCCGACAGCGCTCGTGTTTGCCGGCGGCGGCGACCCCGCGCTCTCGCAACCGGTGCAGGCGGCGTTGAGCGGCGGCGCGTTGCGCATCTACCACTCGCCGGACGTCGCGGGGGTCGAACTCGGCGGGGTGCTCAAGAACGTTTACGCCATCGGCGCGGGCATTTGCGACGGGCTGGAACTCGGCGAGAACGCGAAGGCCGCCTACCTCACGCGCGCCGTGCAGGAAATGCTGCGCGTCGGCGGCGCTGCCGGCGGGCAGACGGAGACGTTCTTGGGCTTGAGCGGCGTGGGCGACCTCATCGCCACCGCCCACGGCGGGTGGAGCCGCAACCGCGCCTTCGGCGAGGCGGTGGCGCGCGGCGAGAACATCCAGCGCTACCTCGCGGCAAGCAGCGCGGTCGTCGAGGGCTACCGCGCCACGGCGAACTTCCTCGCGCTGGCGCGCCGCTGCGGAATCTCCGCGCCCATATTGGAGGAACTCAACAGCGTCCTGTTTCGCGCCAAAGACCCGCGCGCCGGCGTCGCCGCCCTCCTGAACCGGTTGCTGAAAAGCGAGAATTGAGGGCGTTTTGAGCACTTGACCTCCGCACCGCGTCCCGCACACATGCCAGCCATCCGCTAAACGGCACCGGCGGTTTGTTTCGCCCAAGAGTCCTTGAGCGTGACGGTGCGGTTGAAAACGGGGGCGCCGGCGCGGCTGTCCTTGGCGTCGGCGACGAAGTAGCCGATGCGCTCGAACTGCACGCGCGCGCCCGGAGCGACTTGCGCGAGCGCGGGTTCGACTTGCGCGGTGCCGGTGATGAGCGAGTTCGGGTTGAGCGCGTTTTTCCAATCCTCGTGCTCGTCGAGGTCGGCGAGGTCTTCGAGCAGGAAGAGCCGGTCGTAAAGGCGCACTTCGCACGGGACGACGTGGGCGGTGCTGACCCAGTGAATCGTGCCTTTGACTTTGCGGCCGTCGGGGGCGTCGCCGCCGCGCGTGGCGGGGTCGTAGGTGCAGCGCACCGAGACGATGTTGCCGGCGGCGTCTTTTTCGACGCCGGTGCAGGTGACGAAGTAGCCCCAGCGCAGGCGCACTTCGCGGCCGGGCGCGAGGCGGAAGAATTTCTTCGGCGCGTCCTCCATGAAGTCGTCGCGCTCAATGAAGAGTTCGCGCGAGAACGGCACGGCGCGTTTGCCGGCGGCGGGGTCTTCGGGGTTGTTGACGGCTTCGAGCCACTCGACCTGCCCTTCGGGGTAGTTCTCGATGACGAGGCGCAGCGGGTTGAGCACCGCCATCGCGCGGGGCGAGGTGCGGTTGAGGTCGTCGCGTATCGCGTGTTCGAGCAGGGCGACGTCGGTGAGCGAGTTGAACTTGGTGACGCCGACGGTCTCGCAGAACTTGCGGATTGCGGCGGGGGTGTAGCCGCGCCGGCGGAAGCCGCAGATGGTGGGCATCCGCGGGTCGTCCCAACCGGAGACAAGGCGGCGTTGGACGAGTTCGAGGAGCCGGCGCTTGCTCATCACGGTGTAGGTGAGGTTGAGGCGCGCGAACTCGATTTGGCGCGGGCGCGCCGGCAGCACGTCGGCGAGCGCGTTGATGAGCCAGTCATAGAACGGACGGTGCACCTCGAATTCGAGCGTGCAAATCGAGTGCGTGATTTTCTCGAAGGCGTCCTCCAACGGGTGCGCGAAATCATACATCGGGTAGATGCACCAAGCGTCGCCGGTGTTGTGGTGCTCGGCCTTGCGAATGCGGTAGAGCACGGGGTCGCGCATGTGCATGTTCGGCGAGGCGAGGTCGATTTTCGCGCGCAACGTCGCCGCGCCCTCGTCGTAACCGCCGGCGCGCATCTTCGCGAACTCGGCGAGGTTCTCCTCGACGGAGCGGTCGCGCCACGGCGACGGCGTCGCGGGGATGGCGGGCGTGCCGCGCGCACGGCTGACTTCCTCGGCGGACAGGTGGCACACGTAGGCGAGGCCGCGACGGATGAGTTCGACCGCGCACTCGTGCATCTTCGCGAAGTAGTCCGACGCCTGATAGTAGTGCTCGCCCCAATCGAAGCCCAGCCACCGGATGTCCTCCTTGATGGAGTCCACGTATTCGACGTCCTCCTTGGTCGGGTTCGTGTCGTCCATCCGCAGGTGACACTCGCCGCCGTATTCGAGCGCGAGACCGAAGTTCAGGCAGATGGACTTCGCGTGACCGATGTGCAAATAGCCGTTCGGCTCCGGCGGAAAGCGCGTGGCGATTGCGGTGTGCTTCCCGCTGGCGAGGTCCTCGTCAACGATTTGGCGAATGAAGTGGCGCGGAAGCGCGAGCGCGGCGGCGGAAGCGTTGCCGGTGACGACGGAAGCGGCAGCGGGAGCGGCGGCGGTGGCAGCGGAAGCAGCGGTGTTTTCGGACATGGCGGCGGTGGTGATGAAGGCGGCGGCGTTGATGAAGGCGGCGGCGTTGAAATGGATTTGAAGCGCGGGAAAGTAGCGCGGCGCGGGCGGGGGACAAGCGGGGAAGCGACCGCCCCGCCCCGTCCACCGCGCCCTTCGCCGACGCCCTATCGCCCAACAATTGCAGTCCACGGCACAGTTGACACTTCCTTCGCGAAAAATTTTCGCCACGCTACTCGCCACGCTGTCCACCAATGTCTGCCCTCCTCTCGTCCGCCTCTTCTGATCTCTCCTGCGTTGCCTCCCGCGATGGTGCTGCCGGCGGAAGCATCGCCGGCGGCAGGTTCACCTTCGACACATTTTTCTCCGACGTCACCGGCAACGCGCCTTACGAATACCAGCGGCGGTTGGCTTGCGGAGACAGTGCCGGTGGCACCGACACCGCCGGTGGCGGCAACGGTGCAGAGGTCGCCGCCGGTGTTGATTGCCGTTCGCGGTTGATTTCGGTGCCGACGGGGTGCGGAAAGACCGCCGCCGTCGTGCTCGCGTGGCTTTGGAACCGTGTCAAGCATCCCGACGCCGCGCACCGCGCCAAGTGGCCACGCCGCCTCGTCTATTGCCTGCCGATGCGAACCCTCGTCGAACAAACCCACGACGAAATAGCCAAGTGGCTCGAAAAACTCGCCACCCTCCAAAAAACTTCCGCGCCGCCCGTTCACGAGAAAAGTGCTGCGCAACCCGCCCACGGGGAAAGTTCTGTGCCGCCCGTTTACGGGCGGTTGCCGGCGGTCGTCGTCCTGATGGGCGGCGAAGAAAATGACAACGCCGCCGATTGGGACATCCACCCCGAAGCGGACGCCATCCTCATCGGCACGCAGGATATGCTCCTCTCCCGCGCGCTCAACCGCGGCTACGGAATGGCTCGCGCCCGCTGGCCGATGCACTTCGCCCTCCTCAACAACGACGCCCTCTGGGTGCTCGACGAGACCCAACTGATGGGCGCGGGGTTGTGGACTTCCGCCCAACTCGACTGGTTGCGCTGCGAGCGGTTTCCCTCGGCGCGTCCCTGCGCGACGTGGTGGATGAGCGCGACCATCGGCAATAAATTTCTCGAAACGAAAGACCGAGGCGATGCCGGTTCCGCTTTGCCTTCGCCGGCGGATGCTTCCGTCAAAATCGAAGTTTTGCCGGAGGAGGAAAACACGCTGCCGGCGTTGAAAGCCGTCCGCCGCGTCGAAAATTGGACTCCACCGAAAAACACAAGTTTGTGCCGTCGGCAATGGGCGTCGGACTGGCGTTTGTGTTGCCGACGAACATCCCGAACTCGCTCGCGTTCGCGATTGGCTCCGTCGCGATGTGGCTTTGGCAACGCCGCGCCCCCG
>JAISSQ010000242.1 GCA_031273045.1 Puniceicoccales bacterium | reverse complement strand
CGCGCCGTTGTTCGTCCAATCAATGACGTAGTTGCGCGAGGTGAGGATGACGCCGATGTTCGCGCCGCGCGTGGCAGGGTCGTCGGTGACGACGAGGTAGGCCGCTTGGCGCGGGTCGGTGGGAGCGGTGCCGTTGACGGTCAGCGTGAGCGTGTTCGTGTCGGGCCGGATGATGCGCAGTTCGGCGCCGTGGAGCGTGTCGAACCAGATGTCAATGAGGCCGGCGGGGTTCTGGACGTTGCCGTTGGCGTCAACGTTCACGTCCTTCCAGAGCACCGTCTGGGGGGACTGGGTGGTCAGGATTTCCTTGGAGGTGTCGAGCAGCAGGTATTGGTGCGGGTCGGTGTGGGTGGCAGTCCAGTTGTCCACGTTCAGGGCGAAGTGGACGCCCGCGTTCGTGCCCTTGTCGAAGGTGACTTGGCCACCGTTGCCGACGACCACTTGGTCCCACTTCGCGTTGGTGCTGCCGGCGCCGGTGCCGAGGTTGAGGTAGTCGGGCGCGGTGCCTTCGTTGCCGGTCGGCCACGTGTAGCCGCCGACGGTGGCGTCGAGCAGGTCGGCTTCAAAGCGGACGCCCTTGAAGGTGACGTTGCCGTTGATGTTGAGCGTGCCGGTGAGCAGGGCGTCCTTGGCGATGTTGCCGGCGGCGACGGCGCCGGCGGGGTCGCTGGGGTTCGAGGCGAGGTAGGCGTCGTAAGCGGTCTGGTAAGCGGCGGCGGCCTTTGTCGCGAGGGACGGCGTGGTGCCGTCAGCGGTGGAGGTCAGGTCAACGCCGCTGTCGGGCGAGACGATGACCGAGGCGTTCGCGGGGTCGTTCGCGTAATCGCCGGAGAAGAGGAAGCCGTTGGTAACGTTGGTGGCGGCGAGTGTGCCGGCACCGGTGAGATAGGTCGGCAGATCGTTCGAGCGCGCGCCGGAGGAGAGGCCGAACTTCGCGGCATTGGTGTCGGTGTTGGCGATGACCGTGGCGTCACCGGTGTTGCCGGTGGTCGCGTGGGCGAGGCGGAAGTCCGCGCCGTGGACGGTGAGTTCGCCGATGGTGTGCTGGTAGTTCCGCGCGTTGGTGAACTGGACGAGCGAGAGCGCGTAGGCCGTGGTGCCGGTCTGCAATTCGCTGGCAAGGAAGGTGCCGACGGCGTTGCTGACCGTGGCGTTGAAGAACACGTTGCCGGCGGCAAACACGTCAAACGTGTGGTCGTTGTAGGCCTGAACAGCGAACAACGAGTTATTCGAACTGCCGGTGAAGACGAGGCCGCCGCCGGTGGCGCCTTCGCCACCGATGAGTTGAAGGTCGGTGGCGGTGACCGTGCCGTCATGAGCGGCGAAAACGCCGCCGGAGAGCGTGAAGGTGATGTTCTGACCGTTGCCGGCGTAGAGGTAGTTCGACTCGCCGGTCGAAATCAGGATGGTGCGGTCGCCGGCGGCGTCGGACACAATCTTGTTGTCGAGCGAGCGGGTGTGCTTGGTCGCGTCGAGCGAGCCGGCGGCGGTGGTGTTGTCGGCGATGATGCCGACGAGTTCGCCGCTGCCGGCGGTGACGGTGACGACGTTCGAGGCGTAGTCGTCGGAGGAGGCGACGGCGCCCAGCGCGCCTTCCTTCGCGAGGAAGAGGTAGCCGGCGTTGAGCGTGGTGCCCTGCGTGTAGGTGTTCGCGGCGGTGCCGGTGAGGACGAGGATGCTGTCGGCGTCGCCGGTCTTGATGAAGGTCGGCTTACCGGCGACATCGGCGGCGGTGTTCTTGATGGTCTGCGCGAAGACGAGGTAGCCGGCGTCCGTGCCGTCGGAGACGGTGTTGATGACGGCGTTCGTGGCGGCGATGGTGCTGCCGGTGTCGGACGCGCCGGCGGCGGCGTCGTAGAGGAACAGGCCGTTCGTTCCGTGCTCGCCGAAGAAGTTCAGCGTGGCGTTCGTGAGCGTGACGGTCGCGTTCGCGTTCGCGCCAATCGTCGTGGTCGAGGGACCGGTGCCGAGGCCGTCGGTGCCGTCGCCGCCGAAGTTGATGATGGCGTTGGTGACGTTGACCGTCGGCTGGCGCAGCGAGCCGCCCGTCGGCGTGTAGGTGTCGAGGTTGAGCCACGCGCCGCCGGTGGCGGTGCCGGTGAAGTTGACGACCGTCGGGTTCGCGGCGGAGGCGAGGGTCGAGACCGTGACCGCGTTGAAGTTCGCGGCGTAGTTCTTGTCGGTGTCGTCATCGAGCGCGGTGTTGTTGAAGTTCGTGATGCCGCCGTCCGCGAGGAACGACTGGGCGGCGACGCTGCCGGTGAACGTCAGCGTGGCGTCGAGGTGCTTGATGATGGCGCCGGTGAGCGTGATGGCCTCGGCGACGCCGTTGGTGTCGCCGTTCGTATCGAGCGCGTTGACGTTGCCGGTGAGGGTCTGGAGGCCGGACGGCAGTTCGACGGCGTCTTGGTTGAAGATGAGCGTCGCGTTCTCCTCGATGGTGACCGCGCCGGTGTAGGTGGCGGCGGTGCCGGTACTGTTCATTCCGAGCGAACCCTTGTGGCTGCTGTCGCCGCCGACTTGGAGCGTCGCGCCGGTGCCGCGCGTTCCGCTGGTGTAGGGGTCGGTCAGGTTGTCGCCCTTGATGACGAGGTCGCCTTGGAACGTGTTGTTGGCGGTGAGGATGATTTTGCCGTTGAAGCCGCGCTCGGTGGCACCGGTGCCAAGGCCGTCGAGGTCGTGGTTCGTGAACGTGTCGCCGCCAATTGTCAGTTTGCCGAGCGTGCCGGCGGGCGTGGCGTCGGCGATGACGCCGGCGATGGTCGCGGTGACGCCGCTCTCGGCGCGCAGGTAGCCGCCGTTCTCGGTGAAGGCGTAGGTGACATCGTTGCCGATGAGCGCGGTGGTGATGGCGCCGCTCCGGATGACTTCGAGCGCGCCTTGGTCGAGCGTGACGGCGATGCCGGTGATGGTGGAGGCGGCGTCGAGCGCGGTGCCGGTGGTCAGGCGCAACGTGCCGGCGGCGGCGGACGCGCTGCCGATGGCGACCGTCGCGGTGTTGTTGGCGGCGGTGCCCTCGATGACCTTGAGCGTCGTGCCGGCGTCGAGGAACAGCGCGCCGGTGTTGATGGTGAGCGCGTTGACGGCGAGGGTCGGCGCGGCGGGGTGTCCGGCATAGCCGGCGGGCGCGGTGACGAGCGTCGCGGTGTTCGGCGTGACGGTGACGCTGAACGCGCCGTCGAGGGTGACGGTGCCGGCGGTGACGT
>JAISSQ010000241.1 GCA_031273045.1 Puniceicoccales bacterium | reverse complement strand
ATGGCGGCGCTCACCGACGGCAATCCGCTCGGCGCGGCGTCGAAAGGTCTCGGCGGCGGTGCCGGCGGCGGCGAGGGCGGCGGAATCGGCGTCGGGCGCGGCGGCGGACGCAACATGGTGTCGCTCTTCGGCACGCGCTCGTTCGACACCCCCGGCCTCGTCGGTCGTTTCTACGACCTCAAGCAGAGCGCGACGAAGAAGAACCTCGGCACGAACAACGAGGTTTACCTCAAAAACGTCGCCACGTTTTTCGCCAAGGGCTGGGACGACAACTGGCTCGCGAAGAACTTTTTCACCGCGCCCAACCGCCTCTCGATTTCGCAGTTTCTCATCCCCTACATGCCGGCGGCGTCGGCGCCGGCGTCGTTCGAGGTGAAGGTCGCGCCGAGCAAATGGATTGCCCACTACAAGGGCAGCGTGAAGGCGCCGTTCACGGGGAAATTCCGGTTCGTGGCGGTCGCCGACGACTGGATTTATGTCCGCTGGAACAAGAAGAACGTCGTCGGGCACATGCACAGCCGCGACGCCACCGGCTACCTGCCGCGCAGTGCCCAAGGCAACCCCTACGGCACCGGCAAACGCCACCCCGACACGCTTCAGCGCAGCAGCGCCGGCATCGGCGGACAGGCGTTCGCCTACGGCGAGTGGATAGACGTCAAGGAAGGCGAATACTACCCGATTGAGGTCGCCATCGGCGAGACGCCCGGCGGCATTTTCTGGGCGTTCCTCGCCTACGAACTCAAAAACGAGCGCGGCAAACTCTGCCTCTTCCGCATGTCGCGCGGCGTGCTCGACCTCGCTGCATTCGAGGAGCAGGCGCGCAAACTCGGTGGCACCGGCGGCGTCGCCGCCCGCATTGACTACTCCGGCGGCAAATACATCTGGGAGCCGAAAATGAATTCCGGTTTTCAAGGGAAGCGGTAAGCATGCGCGCCATGAGCCGCGCTGCCTCCGCAAACCCCGACCCCGCCGCCGCGCCGGACGCGCCGCCAACGCCGGCATCGCCGCCGGTGCCGTTGTCGTCGTTGCCGGCACCGCCGCCGCCGGAGCCGCCCCTCTTCTCCGGCCTTCGCGAACGCGCTGCCGGCGTGTTCCTGCACCCGACCGCGCTACCGTCCGACACCGGCGTCGGCAACATCGGCGCGCCCGCGCGGCGCTTCCTCGAATTCGCCGCCGGTGCCGGTTTCACGTGGTGGCAGGTCTGCCCGCTCGGTCCCACCGGCTACGGCGACTCGCCCTACCAGTGCTTCTCCTCGTTCGCCGGAAACCCCTACCTCGTCGAACTCGAACCGCTGCGCGACGCCGGACTGCTTGCCGACGCCGACCTCGCGCCGCTGCGCCGCCTCTCGCGCGAGCGCGTCGAATTCGGCTACCTCTGGGAGCACCACACGCGCGCGCTCGACACCGCCGCCGAAAAGTTCCTCGCCGCCACCGGTGCCGCCGGTAGCGCGAAAAACGCCGCCACCGGTGCCGCCAAAATCTACGGCGGCGCGCGCGCCTTCGCCGCGTTCCGCCGAGAAAACGCCGCTTGGCTCGACGACTACGCCCTCTTCACCGCGCTCAAAAAACACTTCGCCGGCACCCCGTGGAACAAGTGGGACGCCGCCTTCCGCTCCGCCGCCCGCGCCCGCGCCACTCTCGCTACCACCGGCACCGGTGGCATCGCCGGCACCGCCGCCGCCATCACCGGCACCGCCGCGAAAACCGCCGTCATCCAGTTCTTCTTCGACGCCCAGTGGCACCTCCTGCGCGACGCCGCCCGCGCCGCCGGCGTCCGCCTCCTCGGCGACCTGCCCATCTACGTCGCGCCCGACAGCGCGGACGTCTGGGCGAACCCCGAACTCTTCCAACTCGACCCCGCCACCGGTGCCCCGCGCGCCATCGCCGGCGTCCCGCCCGACTACTTTTCGCCCGACGGTCAACTCTGGGGCAACCCGCTCTACGACTGGCGCGCCCACGCCCGCGACCACTACCGGTGGTGGCTCCGCCGCCTCGGCGCGAACCTCGCCCGCTTCGACGCCGTCCGCCTCGACCACTTCCGCGGCTTCCACGACTACTGGGCGGTGCCAATGACGCCTCCGGTGACGCCACCGGTGACGCCGTCGTCGGTGACGCCGCCCTCCGCCGCGCGCGGCTCGTGGCAGCCCGGTCCCGGACTGGATTTCTTCCGCGCCGTCCGACGCGAACTCGGCGACGCCGCCCTCGTCGCCGAAGACCTCGGCGACATGTCCGCCGGCGTCCACGCCCTGCGCCGCGCCGCCGGACTGCCCGGAATGGCTGTCCTGCAATTCGCCTTCGGCGGCGACGCCTCGAACCCCTACCTCCCGCACAACCACCGGCGCGACACCGTCATCTACGCCGGCACGCACGACAACGACACCACCGCCGGCTGGTATGCCACCGCCGCCGAACGCGAGCGCGATGCCTTCCGCCGCTACTTCGGCGCCGACGGCGCGCAGCCCCACTGGACGCTCATCCACGCCGCCTACGCCTCGCCCGCCGCGCTCGCGGTCGTCTCGCTGCCAGACATCCTCGGCCTCGGCACCGAGGCGCGCTTCAACACCCCCGGCCGCGCCGCCGGCAACTGGCAGTGGCGTCTCACCGAGGAGCAACTCGCCACCGCCGCCGCCTTCCACGCGCCGAACCTGCGCGTCCTCGCCACCCTCACCGGCCGCTACCAACCACCGCCCACCAACCACCGCCCACTGGCCACTGACCACTAACCACTGCCCACTACTTCGCCTCTTCGGTGAAGCGTTGCTCGCGGATGACGGTGATTCTGATGACGCCGGTGAACTGCACCTCGTCCTCGATGCGGCGGCGAATCCGGCGGGCGGTCTCCTTCGCCTCCACCTCGTTGAGCCGCGCCGGCTCAATGCTCACGCGCAACTCGCGTCCGGCACGGACGGCATAGGCCTCGCTGACGCCGGTGAAGGATTTCGCGATGTCCTCCAAGTTGCGCAGCCGGTCAACGTAGCCGCCGAGCGTTTGCGCGCGCGCGCCCGGACGCGCCGCCGACACGCGGTCGGCGAGCATCACAATCGGCGCGTAAATGCTCTCTGCCGGAACCTCCTCGTGGTGGGCGGCGACGGCGTTGATGACGCGCGGGTCCTCGGCGTGCTGGCGAAGCAACGCGGCACCGGCGGCGGCGTGCGAGCCGCCGTGCTCGGCTTCGAGTGCCTTGCCGATGTCGTGCAGCAGACCGGCGCGGCGGGCGAGCGCGACGTCCAAGCCGAACTCGGCGGCGACGAGGCCGGCGAGCGTCGCCACCTCGACCGAGTGCGCGAGCGTGTTCTGGTTCACGGAGAGCCGGAAGTGGAGCCGGCCGAGCAGTTCCGTCACCTCCGGCGGCAGCGGCGCGACACCGAGGTCGGTGGCGGCGCGGCGTCCGTATTCGGCGGCGTTTTTGAGCACTTCCTCGCGGGCGCGCTCGACGAAGTCCTCGATGTTCGCGGGGTGGATGCGTCCGTCGCGAATCAACGCTTCGAGGGCGAGGCGGGCGATTTCGCGGCGCACGGGGTCGAAGGCGGAGACGAGCACGGTGTCGGGTGCCTCGTCAATGAGCAGGGTGGTGCCGGTCTCCTGCTCGAACGACTTGATGTTGCGTCCCTCGCGCCCGATGAGGCGCCCCTTCATTTCCTCGTTGGGAATGGGGACGAGGGCGGCGTTCGTCTCGTTTGTCACCGTCGGCGCGATGCGCTGCATGGTGTCCACGAGGACGCGGCGCGCCTCGGCGCGGACCTCGTCCTCGCTGCGGCCGAGAATCTCCTGCCGCTCGCGGGCGATTTCGGCGGCGCACTCGTGGCGGATGTGCTCGGAGGCGGCGGCGCGCGCCTCCTCGTGGGTCATGCGCGCGAGCGCCAGCACGCCCTCGCGGTAACGCTTCAGTTCGCGCTCGGTTTCTTCGCGCAGGCGCGCGCTTTCCTCCTCGTTGAGGCGCGCTTGTTCGGCGCGCGCGGCGAGGTCCTCGTTGAGGCGGGCGGCGTCGAGGCGCAACCGTTCGAGTTCGTTCGCCCGCGCTCGCGCCTCGTCCTCCGCGCGGCGCGCCTCCGCCTCGAAACGGGCGCGTTCCTCAAGGGACTTGATTTCGCTGTCCTTCTTGGCGAGGGCGACCTCGCGCTCCAGTTTCGCGGCGTGGAGGCGGCGCATTGCCTGTCCGCGAACACGGGCGATTAACGCCGCGAAAATGCAGCCGGCGAGGAACGCGACGCCGTATGGCAGGTGCTCAAATAGGTTCGCGGAGAGCGGCGACTTCACCACCGTTCCTGCTGTGTCAATGATTCCGTATGGCAGGTGCTCAAATAGGTTCGCGGAGAGGGAGGACGGCATGTGTCGCTGGTGGTGCGGGGCAGGGTGCCGGTTTGCGACTTTGGGGGAACGTTATTTTTGCGTCCGGGCGCGCTGCCGGCGGCACTGCCGGCACCACCGGCGGCGCGTTCTCAATCCTCCAAAAACGCGGTGACGGACTCGGTGGGCGAGGTCGCCGACGCCGCGAACGCCGCCGCCGGCAGTCCCGCCTCGAACGCGAGCCGCCCCGCTTCGACCGCGAGCCGGAACGCCCGTCCCATCGCCACGGGGTCACCGGCGGCGGCGAGCGCGGTGTTGACGAGCACGGCGTCCGCGCCGAGTTCCAACGCCTCCGCCGCATGCGAGGGCGCGCCCAGTCCGGCGTCAACGATGACGGGCACGCGCGCCTGCTCGACGATGATGCGGATGAAGTCGCGCGAGCGCAGTCCGAGGTTGCTGCCGATGGGCGCGCCGAGCGGCATCACCGCCGCCGCGCCGGCCTCTTCGAGGCGTTTCGCGAGCACGGGGTCGGCGTGGATGTAGGGCAGGACGACGAAGCCGAGTTTCACGAGTTGCTCGGTGGCGGCGAGCGTCTCGACGGGGTCGGGGAAGAGCCAGCGCGCGTCGGGGTGGATTTCGAGTTTGAGCCAGTTCGTGCCCAGCGCCTCGCGCGCCATTTGCGCGACGAAGACCGCCTCGCGGGCGTCGCGGACGCCGGCGGTGTTCGGCAGGAGTAGCACGCGCTCGCGGTCGAGGTGTCCGAGAATGGCGTCGCCGGAGGCCTCCACATCGCCGGTGCCACCGGTGGTGCCGCCGGCGGTGCCGCCAATTTTGTCGAACTGCACGCGCTTGAGCGCGACGGTGACAATCTCCGCGCCGCTGGCGGCAATGCTTTCCGCCATGACCTTGCCCGAAGCGTATTTTCCGGTGCCGGCGAGGAGGCGGGAGTGAAATTGACGGTCTGCAATAGTGAGCACGCCCGAAGAAAACGCCGCCCCCGTCGCGCCCGCAAGCAAGGGTTCGGAAATGGGCGCCGCCGGTGCCGCCGGTGCCGGCGGGCGGGCGGAGCAGGGCGGGGGAGCGGTGCGCTCACATGGACGCTGCCGGCGCGTCGTAGGCGGCGTCCCAGTCCTTCCAGACCGGCTCAAGACCGCCGGCGCGCAGGGCGGCGACGACCTCCGCCGTCGTCCGCTCGTCGCTCATGTGAAACTGCTCAAGTGTGCGCTCGCCACGCGCCAGCGCGCGTTCCGCCTCGGCGTAGCCGCCCGGATTGGTGCGCGCGCCGGCGCTCATCGTCGTCATGCCGAACGCCGCCGCGCGGTCGCGGAAGCCCGGCCGTTCGCGCGTCGAGAGCGAGATTTCGACCTCGTTGTCGAAGAGCCGGAACGCGCACATCGCCTGCGCGAGGTCGCGCTCGCGCATTTCGACTTTCGGCTCAAGACCGCCGGCGTGCGGGCGCAGCCGCGGGAACGCGAGGCAGTAGCGCGACCGCCAGTAGGCGCGTTCCAAGTAGCGCAGGTGCAACCCGGCGAAGAACGAGTCCACGCGCCAGTCCTCCAACCCGTAGAGCGCGCCAAGTCCGATTTTGGGGACGCCGGCGGCGCCGAGACGGTCGGGCGTTTCGAGCCGCCAGACGAAGTCCGCCTTGCGTCCTTTGAGGTGGTGCCGCGCGTAGCCGGCGCGGTTGTAGGTCTCCTGATAGACGAGCACGGCGCTGACGCCCGCGCGCCGCAGCCGCGCGTAGTCCGCCGCCGGCAGCGGCTGCACTTCGAGCGTGAGGTTCGCGAAGCGCGGGCGCAGCAGCGTGCAGACGCGCTCGAAATAGTCCGTGCCGACGCGTCGCTCGGACTCGCCGCTGACGATTAGCACGTGCTCGAACCCGAGTCGCTTGAGGATGTCCGCCTCGGCGAGAATCTCGGCGTCGGTGAGCACGCGGCGCGGGATTTTGTTGAGCATCGAGAACCCGCAGTAGGTGCACACATTGTGGCACTCGTTCGAGACATAGAGCGGCGCGAAGAGTTGGACGACGTTGCCGAAGCGCCGGCGCGTGGCGGCCTGCGCGAGGCGCGCCATGCGCTCCAAAAACGGTGCCGCCGCCGGCGAGAGCAGGGCGCACAGGTCGTCGAGGCGCAGCGGCGCGCCGGCGGTGTTCGCGGCGGCACGGCGCAGGGCGTCCTCGACATCGGCGGTGCTTCGCGAATGGACGCGCTCGCGGACCGCCTCCCACGGATGCGCCTCGAAAACCTCAAGGAATGACATGGCGACGAACTCCTACCCGCGCAGGAAAGCGTCGGCGGCGGCGGCGGCTTGGCGGCCTTCGCGAATGGCGGTGACGATGAGCGACTGGCCGCGGCGGGCGTCACCGGCGGCGAACACTTTCGGGTTGCTCGTGGTGAAGGAGTGCGGGTCGAAGAGGTGGTCGTTGCCGGCGTCGTCGAAGGCGGCGGCGATGTTGCCGCGCGGGTCGGT
>JAISSQ010000230.1 GCA_031273045.1 Puniceicoccales bacterium | reverse complement strand
GGTGGTGTCGGCACGAGTGCCGGTGCGGTGCGTGGTGGTGCCCACGGGTCGCCCCAGTCGTGGGTGTCCCAACGGTTGCGGGCGCCGGTGGCGTGGCGTTTGTGGAGGAGGTGGCCGGTGTGCGGGGTGTTGGCGTCGAGCCAGAGGGTGAGGGCGTGCCATTCGTCGCCGGTGAGTTTGACTTGCATTTTGTTCTGGGCGACGAGGGCTTGGGTGAGGCGGCTGCGGTGGGAGCCGAATTGTTTGACGGCGGTGATGCCGGAGCCGAGTTGGCAGTTGCTGATGGAGGCGAGTTTTTTGTCGCGGATGGTGCGGAAGGCGGTGGCGGCGGTGAGGCGGAGGCCGGCGGCGGGGCGTGCGCCGTCGTGGCAACCGGCGCAGCGGCGGTCGAAGATTGGGGCGATGTCGGTCGCGAAGTGGACGGGTCGGCGGGCGCCCCACGGTGGCGGGAGGGGTTCGCTGGGCGGGCGGCGGAAGGCGAGGCGCGAGGGAGCGGTGGAGCGGGGAGCGGAGAGGTTTTGCGCGGCTTCTTCGCGGGTTTCGTGGCAACCGGTGCAGCCGCGTTGTTCGCCGGGGGCGAAGGAGACGCTGCTGCGCATTCGGCGGACTTCCATCTTGTTCGCGTCGAGGGCTTGGAAATAGACGCTGGCGTTGTCGCTCACCGGCACTTTGAAGTGCGCGGAGCCGTCGGCTTCGACGGGGATGTCGCCGATGACGCGGACGGGGCACCAGCGGGTGGCGTCGCGGTCGAGCCACGTCCACGTTCCGTTGACCCAGCGTTTCGCGCCTTCGCCCGGGACGACTGGCCACGGGAGGGCTTCGGCGATGCGGATGTATTTGACGGTGCCGGCGGGGAGCGGGGCGCCGGCGGCGTCGGTCATTCCTTGCTGGACGTCGGGGATGGTGCAGGTGGCGAAGTTGGGGGCGTTGCCGGCGGGGTCGGCGTTGTCGTCGGCGAAGTCGCGCGGCGGCGGTGCCGGTGGTTCTTTGCGCGGGCGTAGCGGGCGGGTGTTGTAGGCGCCGAGGAACGGGTCGCGGAAGAGCAGTTCCTTGTTGCCGTGGAGGTCGAGCAGGTAGGCGCCGTAGCCGTTGCTGTCGGCGTCTTCGTGCTCGTGCAAATAGCGGCGCGCGGTGGGCGAGGCGAAGGCGTAGGAGGCGACGAGCGCGGTGTCGGTGAGCGCGGTCGGGTCGGTGTAGAAGCCGAGCGGGTCGGCACGGCCGCCTTCGGGGACGGTGGCGCCGGGGACGTCGCCTTCGTTGATGCGCAGGCCGGTGGTGAGGACGCGGACGCCGGCGGGGTTGTTGCCGCCGGTGGCGGGGTCGAGGACGACGAGGACGCCTTGCGGGAGCGCGTGGTGGCCGGTGGCGATGGCGAGGAGTTTGCCGGTGTTGCCGAGCGAGGTGGCGAGGCGGACGCTGTATGGGCGCGGGATGTTGTGTTGTTTGAAGAGGGAGTCGGCACCGGTGCCGTCGGCGCGGACGGTCCAGACGCTGTGCGTCTCCATAAAGTAGCGTTCTTGGTATTCCCAGCGCAGGTAGGCGATGAGGCCGTTGGCGAGGACGCGCGGGTGCGTGTCAATGTCCTTGTGGTTGAGGAGGCGGCGGACGCGCCGGTGGTCGGGCGTGAGGGCGTAGAGGTTGAGGTCGGTGAGGTCGTTGTTTGGCGAGTCGCAGGAGGGCGAGTGCGCGGAGCGGTCGCTGGCAAAGACGACGCCGCCGCCGGGCAGGTAGGCCGGCTCGGTGTCAGACCAGTAAGGGTGGTTGGTGAGGAGGGTGAGGGAATGGGGAGGAAGTGCGGTGGCGTGAACGCCGCCAGCCCGACTGGAATCTTGCGAGGCGGGCGCCAGCGCCAACTCCCACAAATGCGGCGGGGGTTGCGTGCCGAGTTCGCGGAGTTCGTGGGCGAAGCAGGCGTTTTCGCGCTGACCGGAGCGCGGCGGTCCGGGCCACGCGGTGCCGTAACGCGCCGGCGGCGGCCAATGCGGTTGCTCGGCGTAGGCGAAGACGATGCGGCGGGCGTCGAACGAGATGTCGAAACCGTGGAAGTGACCGGCGGGAAGGCGACCGCGCAGCAGCGGCGCGGTGGTGCCGGGGGCGGCGTCGAGCGCGAGCAGTTCGCCGCCGGGCTTGTATCCCCACGAGGTGTGCGCGCCGCAGACGTTCGGCTTGTGGTGGTAGCCGTGGCGCGTGAAGAGCAGCAACTGCGGGGCACCGGAACCGGTAAGACCAGCGGCGGCAAGAACAGCGGGACGCAGCGCACGGCGGGCATCGAGCCATTGCTGGCGGAGGGCAGGGAGGGAGCGGGGAGCGGGGAGCGGGGAGCGGGGAGATAATGAGGATATCGCTGTGGTTCTTTTCGCGAGTGTCTGCAATTCGCCGGTGAGTGCCGGTGCGTCAAAAAACTTTCCTTCGAGAACGAGGTGGCGCACCCAGTCGAATTCGACGAGCGCGTCGTGCGAGGCGGACGCCCGCGCGTATTCGCGCAACCACGCCGGCGCGTCGGGCTTCGCGGCGTCACCGGCGGTGATTTGCGTGGTGTCGCCATTGTTCGCGTGACCGACGATTTGCGCTGCCGCCGCGTGCGCGAGAGCGCGGACGAACAAGTCGGGCGAGCGCAGACCGCCGGCGATTTCGTCGAGCGCGGCCTTGTTCTCCGGCGATTGCGGCGCGAGCCGTCCCTTCACCGGAAATGGCGCGTAGGGCGTGCCGATGTCGGCGACGATTTTCCCCGCGTTCGCGAGCCGCTCCAAGTCCGCGTAACGCCGCAACGTCTGCTCGCTCGCGACGGTGTCCGAGGCACCACCGGCGGCACCGCCGGCGGCGGAGCCGAAGCACACGGAGAACAACAAAACGACGACGAAGAATGGGAACGTGGCGCGCATTCGCGCCGGCGACACGCGCCACCGGCAGCGGTTCCGCATTCAGTCGCCGAGGAGGCGCACGGCTTCGATGGCGGCGCGGCAACCGGCACCGGCGGCGGCGACGGCTTGTTTGTGGTGCGGGTCGGCGCAGTCGCCGGCAACGAAGACGCCGGCGATGTTCGTGTGCACGCCGCCGGGACCGCGTCCGGCGACGCAGCCGGCGGCGTCGAGTTCGAGCGCGCCGCCGAGGAACGCGGTGTTCGGCACGTTGCCGATGGCGACAAACACGCCGCGCACCGGCAGTTCGCGTTCGCCGCCGCCACTGCCGGTGCCGCCGGTGGTGGTGTCGCGCAGGACGAGGGCGCGGACTTTGCCGTCGTCGCCGCCGAGGATGGCGGTCGGGGCGGTGTTCCAGACGGGCGTGATTTTCGGGTTTTCGAGGACGCGCCGCGCGAGGATGTCCGCCGCGCGCAGGGTGTCGCGCCGGTGCACGAGGAACACTTTCGAGGCGAAGCGCGTCAGGAACAGTGCGTCCTCGCAAGCGGTGTCTCCGCCGCCGATGACGGCGACTTCCTTGGCGCGGTAGAACGCGCCGTCGCAGGTGGCGCAGTAGGTGACTCCTTTGCCGCCGGCGAACTCCGTCTCGCCCGCGATGCCGAGGTGGCGCGGCGCGGCACCGGTGGCGACAATCACGGTGCGCGCGGCGATTTCGCCGGCGTCGGTGACGAGCGTGTGGGGCGCGCCGGCGGCACCGGTGGTGAAGCGGACGTTTTTGACGCTGGCGTTTTTGAAGCGCGCGCCGAAGCGGGCGGCCTGTTTGCGCATGGCGTCTGTGAGCGAATAGCCGTCAATGCCTTCGGGGAATCCGGGGAAGTTTTCGACGTCGGAGGTTGTGGTGAGTTGCCCGCCGGGCAGCCCGCCTTCGAGGACGAGCGGAGCGAGACCGGCGCGGGCGGTGTAGATGGCGGCGGTCAGTCCGGCGCAACCGGAGCCGATGATGACGACATCTTCTGATGCTGTTGATGTTGTTGTTTCTGGGTTCATTTGTGGTCGTTTTTGAGCCAGTCCGCGCCGTTGAGTTGGAGACCGTTGGCGGGGATTTCCGCAATGCAGCACGGGATTTTTCCGCCGGCGTCGGCACCGGCGTCACCACCGGTGGCGGCGTTGCCGGTGGCGAATGCGGCGCGGAATTCGGGCGTGGTGAATGATTCGTCGCTTGCGGCGCGTTGCCAGACGGCGTCCGGCGTGGTGAGCGCGTCTTCGCCGGCAACGCGGGCGAGGACTTCGAGTTCGGTTGCAATTGGCGTATTTCCAACCGGCGCAATGACTTGTTCAAATTTTTGCAATCGGGCGCGGGAATTGACGTAGGAGCCGGATTTCTCGAACACCGTCAGTGCCGGCAGCACGATGTCGGCGAGCAACGCCATGTCGTCCGTGTGCGTGGTGAAGTAGATGACGCGCGTTTTGTTTTTCTTCAAAATTTCTTCTAATTCCGTGTTTTTTTGACCTGTTTCGGTGTCTTTTATGATGTTTTCGCGGAAGAGCAGAACGGTGTCGGCGTCACCGGCGGCGAGGATTTTGGTGAGTTTTTCGCGTTTTTCGCGTTTTGTTTCGGGTTTTCGGTCGAAGAGGCCGGTGAGCCATGCGCCGGCAGTGTTCGGGGTGCGGTCGGCGGTGAGCAGAAATCCGTCCGCCTCGCCGGTTCGCGCGGGCAGGAAAACTTTTTTCTTCAACGCGTTGCCGCCGAGGTTGTTCAGCAATTTGCGCAGGACGAGCATTTCCTCGACGGTGAGGAAACTGGACAGGACGACGGCGAGTTTGCCGCGCGCGGCGGCGTCGGTGAGCGCGCCTTGAACGGCGGAGACGGCGCGTTGCATGCCGATGTTCAGACCGTTGCGGAGGTATTCCTCGGTGCGGTCGGGCGCGTGAATTCGCAGGTGGCGGGCGCGTCCGCTGTCGGTCATCCAGCAGCCGTTGACGGCGTCGTTGCGACGCGGGGTGATGCGCAGGATTTTGCCTTCGCGGTGCCAGACCCAGGTGTTGACGCCGGTGCTGGACTCGACGCAGATGCTGGGCGTTTTGCGCAGGAACCAGACGCGCATTTGGAAGCGGAACGCGGCGTCGGTGAGCGCGCCGACGGGGCACAAATCCACCGTGTTGAGGGAGTAATTGCTGTCGAGCGGATGACCGGCGGCGGTGGAAATTTCCGCTTTTGCGCCGCGTTTTATGAATGAAAGGACGGGTTTTTTGAGGATTTCCGCGCAGAAGCGGACGCAGCGTCCGCACAGCACGCAACGTTCGGCGTCATAGACGAGGCGGGGGCCGAGGGTGCGGAGGTTTTTGGGTTTGTGGAGTTTTGTTTCGGAGTAGCGCGAGCAGCGGCGGCCGTTTGCGGCGGCGAAGTTTTGCAGGTCGCACTCGCCCGCCTTGTCGCAAATCGGGCAGTCGAGCGGGTGGTTTGCGAGCAGGAATTCGAGGGTGCCGGCGCGGCAGTCGCGCGCGAGCGGCGAGTCGAGGCGGACGTGCAGTCCGGGCGAAACGGTGGTCGCGCACGCCGCCGAGGGCTTGGGCGACCAGCGGATTTGGGGCGAGCCGTCCGCGTTGCGCAGAACGCCACCGGTGGCGTCCTTCGCCGGCGCGCCGGTCTCGACGAGGCACAGGCGGCAGTTGCCGGCGACGCTCAACGCGGCGTGGTAACACAGGCGGGGCACGCGCAACCCGTGGGCGTCGAGCGCGTCAATGAGGCGCGCGCCGGCGGGGACGCTCAACTCGCGCCCGTCAACGGTGATGGTGATGTTGCTGGCGGGCGCGGCGGAGGACATGCGGCGGCGGAGGCGGTTGGCGGCACGTTGCCGGTGGCGGGGGAAAGCGCGCTGCCGGCGGCGTTATTTTTCGATGGGACCGCCGGCGGCGGCGTGCTTGAACCACTTGCTGTTGAGCAGACGGCGACCGCGGTGGTCAACGGCGTCGGGGAAGTTCTTTTGGATTTCGGCGGCGAGAACGCGCGCTTCCGCCGCGCGTCCGGTTTTGAGGAAGAGGTGCGCGAGGTGCAACCGCGCGTAAGCACCGACCTGCACGCCGTCGCCAAAAACGGCGTCCGAGTGCTCGCTGATTGCGCGGCGCAGGAACCGCTCGCGGTCGGCGTCGTTACGCGCGAACTGACCGAGGTATTGCAGGGCGCAACCGGCGCGGTTCGACTTCGGGTGCTCGACGGCGAGTTTGTTGAGTGCCGCCAGTCCTTCCGGCGTTTTCAGTCCGCGAACGCCGTCGGCGAACAGGGTCTCAATCGCCGCCATCCGGTCGTGCGGGAACGCTTTGGCGTCGCGCTCCATGCGGGCGCGGAAGAGTTTCTGACCGCGCGCGGCGGGCGAGTCGTCGTCACCGGCGGCGGGGACGAATTCGGCGGCACCGGCGGGGACAGGGGCGTTGCCGGCGCGGACGGGGTCGGGTTTGGCGGACGCCGACGGCGCGAGCGCGAGGCAAAACGCCGCCAACGGGAGAAGAACAAACGAAGGTTTCATTCGGGTGTCTGGGTTGGGTGTTGGTTTTTTGGGAGGTTTTGAAGACAGGCGGCGGACGTGAAAAACAGGGTGCGTCCGCCGCGACGAGGGGCGGAAAATGCCCGCCACCGCCGGCGGGACAAACCTAAAAACCGCTCGCTGGCGGCGTGTGACAAAAAAATGCCAGAAACACCGCCACCGGCGGCGGCACCGGCACCGCCGGCACCGCCCGCCCACTGACCACTGACCACTGACCACTGGCCACCGGCCACCGGCCACCGGCCACTGACCACTACCGCTTACGCGAGGAATCCGTCCGTTGCCGGCGGGGCTTTGACGAGGCGGTTCGCTTCGTTGTCGTTCTTGAACTCGCCTTTCACGGGGTCCCATTTGAGCGAGCGGCCGAGGCGCTGCGCGATGACGCCCAGAAGCATAATCTCCGCGAACTTGCCCGCGTAGGAGAAGTCCGAGGTCGCCTTGGTGCCGGTGCGGATGGCGTTGAGCCAGTTGTTGTAGTGGTTCGTGCCGGGGACGCGGGCGTATTTGCGCGGGATTTGTTTCGCGACGAACTCCTGCTGCTTGGCGGTGGGGAACGTGACGATGCGGTCGCCGTTCTCACCGGTGGCGAACGAGGTGCCGCTCGCCTTGAAGTAGGAGCCGCTGTTGTCCTTCAGGCCGTTGGTGACGTGCTCGGGGACGCCGTGCTCGGCGAGCGCGGCGACTTGCGCTTCGTTGCCGCCTTCCTTGCCGGGGACGGTGCTCTGCGAGTTGCGGTTCGCCTGCTTGTAGCCGGGCACGCCGTCGAGCCACGTGAGTTTGATGGCTCCGCCGCGCGCGGTCTTGGGGAAGGTGAACGTGATGGCACTGCCGTCGGGGAACGCCACGGGGCTGGTGCCGCGCACTTTGACCTCAATCTCGGTGGGCAGCCCCAGCCCGAGGATGTAGTTGGCGGGGTTGAGCACGTGCGCCGCCATGTCGCCCAGCGCGCCGGTGCCGAACGCGAACAGCCCGCGCCACTTGAAGCCGAGGTTTTCGTAGAACGGAAGGTAGGGGGCGGCGCCGAGCCAGAGTTTCCAGTTGAGCCAGTCCGGAACGGGCTTTTCGGGGCCGTATTTGGGAACGCGCGTGCCCTGCGCCCAGACGGGGCGGTTCGTCCACGCGACAACTTCGGTCACTTCCCCGAACAGCCCCGCCTCATACCACTCGCGCAACACGCGAATCTGGTCCTTCGAGTTGCCTTGGTTGCCCATCTGCGTGACGACGCCCTTCTCGGCGGCGAGTTTCGCGAGGCGGCGCGCCTGGTCCACGGTGTGCGTGAGCGGCTTTTGCACGTAGGCGTGCTTGCCCAGCGCGATGGCGGAGTAGGCGATGGAAAAGTGCATGTGGTCGGGCGTCGAAACGCTCACGGCGTCAATCTTGTCGCCCACCTTTTCGAGCAACTCGCGGTAGTCCTCGAACGTCCGCGCGTCGTTGAAATTGCGCTTCTTGGCGGCTTGGAGCGCGCGGCGGTTGACGTCGCAGATGCCGATGACCTGCGCGCCGCCGCGCTGGAGCATCTGCGAGTCGTGGCCGCCCTGCCCGCCGACGCCGATGCACGCGAGCGTGATGCGGTTGCTGGGCGCGTTCTGCCCGCGCAGAAACCCGCTTGGCAGCAGGAGCAGACCGCCGGCAACGGCGGTGGTTTTGAGAAATTCGCGGCGCGACGCGCCCTTGGGGAGAGTGGAGTTTGTGGACATGGGATGCAGGGAGACAGGACTTGCGCGGAGGGGTTCCGCGCCGCACCCTGCGCCGCGATGCCTCCGCTCCGCCACGTCCGCCGTTCCGCCCGCCGCCCTGTCCGCCGCCGCGCCGGCGCGATTCTCCCCGCCGCCGGATGGCTCGCCGCCGCCTTCGCGGGCGCGTTGCCGGTGACAATGCCGCCGGTGGCGGCGACCGCCCGCGCGCAAACCGCCGAAATGCTGCTCGCCCCCCTGTCCATGGCACTCCAGACCGGCACCGAGGGCAAATACGTCTATCGCGGGAAAGAGCACGCCGAACTGAATCTGCGCACGCGGGCGGACTTGGAATACGCCTTGCCGACAACGAGCGTCGGTAGCGCGCTCTACGGGGGCGCGTTCGCGGTCACGCCGCTTGAGGGAACGCTCAATTTCGTGGACTACGCGGCGGGCATCCGCCTCTCGAAAAACCTCTCCGGTCAGGAAGTCGCCGTGCAGGTGGGCTGGATTTATCACTCGTTCCCGAACCAGAACGACCACGATGACCGTCCCGCCGGCGGCGAACAGTGGGCGCTCGCGAACCGCCCGCTCTACAACCGAAGCCACGAATTCGTCCTCGGTCTCTCGACATCGGTGCGAAACTTCAGCGCCGAGGGCTACGCCTACTACGACCTGAACCTCGAACAGTGGGTCTTCGAGGCGGACATCGGCTACATCTACGAACTGTCCTCGCTCCTGAACGGTCTCGCCGTCGAAGTGCGCGGCTACGCCGGTTACGTGAACGCATTCGCCGCCAACGGCGACCAGCGCGCCGCCGGCGTCGCCAAATGGCGCAACGACTACGCCTATCTCGGCGCCTCGGCGGACATCTCCTACCAGTTGCGGCGCGTGCCGGTCACAATCGGCGCCGGCATCCGCTACTCGTGGAACTCCGACGGAAATGCGAGTTGGACGACTTCCGCCGCCGGCGCGCCCCACAACCGCCTCGCCGGAAACCGCGCGGACAACCTCTGGTGGGGCGTCTGGGTGCGGCTCACACACTGACACACCGGTGGTCAGTGGCCAGTGGTCGGTGGGCGGTGACCGGTGTTTTAGCCCCGAAGGGGCGATAGAGATTAGCCGTGGGTGACGGAGCGCAGCGACGGAACCCACGGTTCTATGCCAATCTCGCTAAACCCCGGAGGGGTGACAGCACCGGTGGCACGGGGTCTGCTTTTGGGGCAAAAACGTCTTCCTGAACGTCTCCCCAAAAGCAACTCGCATGTTCAAAAAAGTCCTCATTGCCAATCGCGGGGCGATTGCCGTCCGCATTATTCGAACGCTCAAAAAACTCGGCGTCAAAAGCGTCGCCGTGTTTTCAGAAGCGGACAGTGACGC
>JAISSQ010000075.1 GCA_031273045.1 Puniceicoccales bacterium | reverse complement strand
CGCCGCCGGTGCCGCCGCATTTGCCACCGCCGGCGGTGCGACGACGAAGGCGCGGGCGGTTTGGCGGACGCCGTTGGTGTCAATGAAGTCGCGGCGCAAATCAACGATGACGCGGCCGCGCCACGTCATACGCAGGCGGCCGGTGTCGGTGACGCGGGCGACGAGCGCGGTCTCGATGTTCTCGCGGGCGGCGGCGGCGCGGAACGCTTCGACGTCGGCGGGCGCGAGCACGACCGCCATTCGCTCCTGCGATTCGGAAATCGCCAACTCGGTGCCGTCCAGCCCGTCGTATTTGAGCGGCACGGCATCGAGCGCGATGTCGAGTGACGGGGCGAGTTCGCCGACGGCGACGCACACGCCGCCGGCACCGAAGTCGTTGCAACGTTTGACGAGCCGCGCCACGGCGGGGTCGCGGAAGAGCCGCTGCAACTTGCGCTCCGTCGGCGCGTCGCCCTTCTGCACCTCGGCGCTGTTTTGGAGCGCGGTCTCGGTGTGCTCCTTCGAGGAACCGGTGGCGCCGCCGATGCCGTCGCGCCCCGTGCGACCGCCGGCGAGGACGATGACGTCGCCCGGCGCCGGCGTCCCGCGCGTGACCGCGCTCTGCGGACCGGCGGCGACAACCGCGCCGATTTCCATTCGTTTCGCAATGAACCCCGGATGATAGACCTCGGCGACGAGTCCGGTCGCCAGCCCGATTTGGTTGCCGTAGGACGAGTAGCCGCGCGCCGCGCCGAGCGTGATTTTGCGCTGCGGCAGTTTGCCGGCGAGCGTCTCGTCGAACGGCGCGCGCGGGTCGCCGGCACCGGTGACGCGCATCGCCTGATAGACGTAACTGCGCCCCGAAAGCGGGTCGCGAATCGCGCCGCCGAGACAAGTCGCCGCGCCGCCGAACGGCTCGATTTCCGTCGGGTGATTGTGCGTCTCGTTCTTGAACATCACGAGCCACGGCTCGGTGCGCACGGCGTCGGGCGCATTGCCGGCGGAGGCATTGCCGGCAGAGGCGTTGCCGGCGGAAGAGACGGATGAAGCGGCGGCGTTCATTGCGCCGGACGCTAATCGCGCCGCCGGCAGGCGCAAGTTGCATTACCCCCTCTTCCTCCTAAACGCGCCGCAGAACACGCTACCGGCGGCGCAAAAAGCGAAGGAGCGAAGGGCGAAGGAGCGGAGCAGTCACGCCAAACGGGCACACTTCGGCGGACGGGCGGTCTATGCCGGCATGTCCCTTCTTTTTCCGGTTTTCCCAAAAATCAGGGCGGCGCTCGCAGGTGCCGTCCTCGTTGCCGGCGGCGCGTTCGCCGCAACCGGCAGTGCCTCCGCCTCCACCGGCACCGCTGCGGACTTCGCGTTTGAAGCGCCGGCGGCACCGCTGCCGGCGGATTGGGCGGCGTTGCAAAAGGCGTTCAGCGCAAAAGAGCCGCCGGCGACGTCGCGCTCGCGCCCGCTGTGGTTCTGGAACGAGGTGCCGACGAAGGAGCGCACTTACGAGCAAATCGAAGCGTGCGCAAAGGCGGGCTATTCGGGGCTGGCAATCCTGCCCGGGTTCGACCAGCGGAAGATGAAATTTATGTCGCCGGCGTTCTTGGAACAGTATCGCCACGCCGCCGACGCCGCCAAAAAGTTCGGCCTCAAACTCTGCCTCTACGACGAATACTGGTTCCCGTCGGGCAGTGCCGGCGGCCTCCTGCGCGAGAAATTCCCCCAGCACCTCTGCAAACGCCTCGACGCCGTCACCGCCGAAATCCCCGCCGGCAACACCGCCGGTGCCGGCAACACTGCCGCCGGCAACACCGCCGCCGGCACTGCCACGCTCACCGTCCCCGCCGGCGAGTTTATGGGCGCGGTCGCGATGAACCTGCGCACTTTCGAGCGCACAAACATCTCCGCGAACTTCGATACCAAAACGCGCTCCCTGCGCTGGACACGCCCTGCCGGCACCGCCGGCACTGCCGCCGATGCCTACAAAATCTTTGCCTTCGTCTGCGTTCCCGACGGCCAGCGCAACCTCGTTGACTACCTCGAACCGGAGAGCGTCCGCGCCTTCATCTCCCTCACCTACGCCGCCTACGCGAAGGCGTTGCCGGAGCATTTCGGAACAACGATTGACAGCGCGTTCTACGACGAGCCGATGCTCTACACGCCCGGCAACGGCCGCGCCTGGACACCCCGCTTTAACGAATACTTCCGCGCCGCCGCCACCGCCACCACCGGCACCGCCGCCGACCCGCTCCTCCTCTACCCCGCGCTCTTCACCGACATCGGCCCCGAAACCGCCGCAGCCCGCAACGCCCTCCTCTCCTTCCGCGCAACCCTCTTCGCCGAGGGCTGGGTCAAGACAATCCAAGATTTCCTCCGCCCATACAAAATGCCGCTCACCGGACACCTCGACCAAGAGGAAGTCGCCAACCCCTGCGGCGTCACCGGCGACGTCATCAAGTTCTTCCGCCACCAACCCATCGCCGGCCTCGACCAAGTTTTCGCCTACGGACGCGGCTCGCCCATCTACAAACTCGTCTCCTCCGCCGCCGCCAACTACCGCCGGCACCTCGTAATGACCGAAACCTACGGCGCCACCAAACGCCGCCCCGTGCGTTGGCTCTGGCAAGAAGCGATGGACCAAGCCGCCAAAGGCATCAACGTCTTCGTCCCCCACGCCGTCTGGTATCGCCAAGCCACCGCCGGCGGCAAACGCACAATGCCCCCCGACCTCTCGCCCGGCACACACGACTTCGGCCGCGCACTCCCCGAATACAACCGCTTCATCGGCCGCCTCCAACTCCTCCTCCAACAACCCGGCCCCAACGCCGCCGACATCGCCCTCCTCTACCCCATCGACAGTTTGCAGGCCGCCTACCATTTCAACGGACCACTGCGCGCCTACCAAGGCGGCGTTCGCTCCGACGACGAGGACTACTTCCACATCGGCGAACTGCTCTCGCTCACCCTCCGCCGCGATTTCCTCTACGTCCACCCCGACACCTTCGACGCCTTCCCCTTCCGCACCCTCATCGTCCCCCACACCCGCTACCTCGCACCGGCAACACTCGCAAAAATCGCCGCCTTCGAACGCGCCGGCGGGCGCGTAATTTGGAGCGACAAACTCGCCGCCGGCAGCGCGAAAAAAATCACTGCCGGCGAACTCGCCGCCGCGCTGGACGCCGCCACCGGCGCACCCGATGTCGCCTTCCTCGACGCCGCCACGCTCCCCGCCGGCACCCCCACCGGCAGCGTCCAATACCTCCACCGGCGCATCCTCGAACGCGACGTCTTCCTCTTCACCAACTCCCACGAACGCGAAATCACCACCCGCCTCACTCTCCGCACCACCGCCGGCACCGCCGGTGCCGCCGCCACCGCCGCCGGCGCAAAGCCAAAAACCTACTCGTGGTGGGACCCGCACACCGGCGCAATCACACCGGCAACGCCTTCCGCCGGTAATTTCACCCTCCGCCTCCCTGCCGTCCACGCCGTCTTCCTCATCGAAAACGCCGACTTTTCCAAATAAGCCAGCGGTCTCCGCCCCGCATCAGGAATGCGGTTCCGCCCCGTATCAAACACGGCAGGTCTCCGGCCTCGCACAGAGCATCTCTGCCTTGTTGTCAGGCGGCCACACACATGGAGCACCGCACATGGAGCGCCGACACATGGAGCGCCGACTTTCAAGTCGGCTCGCCCCCTCCATGCGGCGTAGCCGCCACTCTTTTTAAAAGAAGCAAGGCGGCTGCGCCGCACCATCGCCGAGCCGACTTGAAAGTCGGCGCTCCATGTGCGGCGCTCCGTGTGTGTATCGCCTTGTCGTGTGTTACAAGGAATGCAGTGCCCGTGGCGGCACCGCTGGGAGCACGGGTCTCCGAACCGCAACTGGGAATGCGGTTCTCCGACCCGCAATGGGAACGCGGGTCTCTGAACCGTAATCGTGCGCGACACGTCTCCCTTCTCGCCCAAGGCATCTCTGCCTTGTTGTCAGGCGGCCACACACATGGAGCGCCGACTTTCAAGTCGGCTCGCCTCCTCCATGCGGCTCAGCCGCCACTATAAAAAAGAAGAGCAAGAGACCTGCGCTCCCTGCGGCGGATCGCGCACCTGCGGCGGAAAACTACCGGAAATCTCCACCGCCAGACCGACAGACCATTTTCACCCACCAATCACTAATCATCCCCCAGAACCGGCCTGAGAGCAAGACGGAAGCCGTAGTGGTTGTCGCGGTTGGACGGGGCGCTCTCGCCGCGGAAGGCGGAACGGCAGTGCGGCGCAATGCTGCTCCTACTGCCGCCGCGCGACACGCGAACCGAGCCGCTGTCTGGACCGGAAGGGTCTGCAGCAGGAGAACGTGCATAGTAATCGTCAGCATACCAATCCGCGCACCACTCCCAGACATTGCCGTGCATGTCGTAAAGACCCCATGCGTTCGGTTTCTTTTGCGCGACAGGATGCGTCGTGCCATTGCTGTTATAAGGATACCACCCCATCTTATCCAAATCGCCCTCCTTGCCATCTTCCATTCTCCCATACGCGCCACTACCGCCGGCGCGACAGGCGTATTCCCACTGCGCCTCCGTCGGCAACGCATAAGCATATCCTTCCGGCAAACGCCCGGCGGCACGCTCCTGCTCCGTCAATCTTTTACAGAATTCCACGGCGTCGTCCCACGAAACACGTTCGACCGGAGCGTTATCACCAACCTTCTTGAAAAGTGACGGATTGCCACTCATCACCGCTTTCCATTGACCTTGTGTCACCGGTGTTTTCCCAAGCAAAAATGGCTTCGTGATGATAACTTTGTGTTGCTGCTCTTCCGTATCACGACCGTCCTCATTTTCCGGACTCCCCATATCGAATTCCCCCGCCGGTATTGGACGGAACTCCAAATCAACATCGCGCGTCGGCGCGAAAATGTTGTCAATTTTGTTTTTGATAAGTTCGTTATAGGCCTCTACGCCTTTCTTCACTTTCCCTTCATCATAAAGGGCAGTCCCCGCCTTGATAAATGCCTGCATTTTTTCAAATCGAAGCGCAGGGTCGTTGGCGTCACCTACAAATTTTGCACATTCGCCAAATGCTTTGATTTTGTCGTCAAGAGTTGTGGTCGCGTCTCCCTTGTTATTCAATGCCCGTGCTTGTTCAACAAGAAGGCGAGTATCTGATTGTTTTGAATTCTTCACAAAATCAATACATTTCATAAATTCCACCACTGCTTGGGAATGAAAGTCATTCTTTTTCGCGTCATCTGTGTTATTCTTTGCCTCTCGCACAAAGGAATTCCCGTTCTCATTCAAGGCACGTGCGCACAAAATAAGCAACTCAATCTCCTGCGAGTAAGATTGGAATTCATTAAAGCAAGCGTCATATTTTCCACGCGCCTCCGTATAATCTTTCTCTTGTTCAAGCAAAAGCCCAAGTTCGATGTATGCTTGCGCTTTGATTTTCTGTTCTTCAACCGTTGCAGGAGTCGCACTAATGCAATTTTGGAATTCAATTTTTGCATTAGGAATCTCCCTATTCTCCCGCAACTTTATTGCTTTATCAAAAAGAACTTTTATGTTCTGTCCACTTCCCGCATTAGAGCCAGCGGAGACCGGTGCTGGCGATGCAGTAGCGGATGTCACTCCACTTCCATCCTTCGAAACAACTACACTTCCCTGAGCGTATTTTTTTGAGCGCAGATAAATGCGTACCATCGTGTTAAAAACATCCGTCCATTCGCGAGAAATACCTTGGAGTTTAGATTTATCGTTGTTAAAAATGAGGTAAGGAATAGTGCTTTGTGATGCACTCGGTGCCACAGCATTCAGGTAATCAGCCAACCAATTACTATAACGCTTGTCATCTAAAATCGAGAGAGTTAACTGGTCGTGTTCATTTTTCTCAAGATAGGCAAAACAGCCGAAAGCAATTCGCAAAACATACTCATAATCCGAAGGTGAGTTCAGTTCTTCGGGGTTTTTCTTCGTAATTTCGTTTTCTTCGCAGGAATCAACAAAAAGGGGTATCGCGGACTTTATTGCGTGGACAAAAGAACGCGGAATCCCTCGATAGGCACGGTAGTCAATAAACAGATAGTAAATAGAGTCATAGTTACTTTTTGCAAGAGACACGCCTAAGTCAGCAAGGAAGTCACGCAAGATTTTTTCGCAAAACTGCCGTTGTCTTTCCGAAGCACTCGTCGGCGAAAGAAACCAAGTCACTTCCGAAAAACGGTTGCGAACCGCAACGACAAAATCTTCACGGTCGCCATCTGCTTCCGCATAATCCACAACGAGCGCGTCGCGCAAATCGGGGAGGAAACGGTCATACTCTTTCTTCAACTCGTTCCTGCGCCACAAATAATCCTTTTCTCGTCTCGCCTGAATTGACTTTTCGTCATCCTTCTTCTCGTCGTCTTGGAATTCCTTCCACTTCATAAATGGGTCAACTATTTGCGTTTCCAA
>JAISSQ010000184.1 GCA_031273045.1 Puniceicoccales bacterium | reverse complement strand
TTTCAAGTCGGCTCGGCGGTGTTGCGGCGATAGCCGCCTTGCTTTCTCTTCTTTTTTAGAGTGGCGGCTACGCCGCATAGAACGGGCGAGCCGACTTGAAAGTCGGCGCTCCCAGTCGGCGCTCCCAGTCGGCGCTCCCAGTGGCGCTCCCAGTGGCGCGCGTCAGTTGCGCAACCCCAGCGGCGGGGCGGGTTATTCCGTGCGGTCGCCGGTAAAGCGGATGACGAGTTCGGTTTCGTCGCCCGTGGGGCGGGGGTTAAGGAGGAGGAGGAAGTTGTCGGCGAGGACGGGCTTGTAGTCGGCACCGGCGGTGACGCGCGGGTTTTTCAGGCGCGTGGTGAAGATGACGCCCACCGGCGTCGAGTTGGCGCGGGCGCGGGCGGGGTCGAGCAGGGTGACGCGCAGTTCGTGCGCGCCGTCCTTCGCGGTGAGCGTGGTGCGCAGAAACGGCGGGTCTTTTTTGGCGTCGAGGACGGCGCGCCACGCCGGGTCGCCGTAGAACGCGACGGTGTCGATGTCCCAGAGCAGGCCGGCGAGTTGCCGGTCGTCGTCGCGCTTGCCGGAGCCGCCGCGCATGCGCCGTGGGTCGAAACGCAGACCGGCGTCGAGCATTGCGCGGATGTGGGTTGGGATGCGCACCTCGCCCTCGCCGAGCGGGATTTTGTATTCGAGCCCGCGCGGGTCGAGGGCGGCGATGTCGTGGAGCATGCGCTGCTGGTTGAGGAAGAAACTTTCGGCGAAGGAGAGGCGTCCCGGCAGTGTCTGCCACAGACCGAGCATGTCCCAGCCGCCGCGTCCGAACCATGTGTTGACGGTGTAACCCGCCATTTGGCGGACGCCGTATCTGCCGGTCATGGCGGTGACCATGCAGTCGGCGGAGTTGACGTGTCCGACGAGACAGTTGCCGACGGGGAAATAGACCTTGGGGTTGGGCGAGTCGGGGATGGGGCGCAGCCCGCGCGGCGGGGCGGCGAGGCGCGGGTTGGCGAGCGGGTAGAGGCGTCCGCCGGCAACGCGCTCGATGCCGCGCGAGAAGGGCATTTCGACGCCGTTCTCGAATCCGTGGAACGAGGTGACGACGAGGTCGGGCGCGTCGGCGAGTCGCTCACCCCAGACGGCGGCGTCGGGCTTGCCGAAGTCGTCCTTTCCGGTTTCGCGGGAGCCGTCGCGTTTTTTCCACAGCCACGCGCCCGGGTCGCCGTCGCTGATGAGGAAGTATTCGTCGAAGAGGTTTTCGTTGAGCGAGGTGGTGGCGAGGGCGGTCTTGACGACGAGCGGTTCGGCGGCGGAGGCGAGGCGGAGGGCGTCGCCGGCGGTGGCGCCGGTGATGACGCCCCACGCGGTGTCGAGCCACGGGTCGTCGTCGAGGCGGCGTGTCAACCGGTGCACGGCGGCGATGTAGTCGCGTCCGCACTCCGCCGGAGTCGCGACGAACGCCGTGCGCGCGGGCATGATTTTGGCGAGTTGGACGCGCGCGCTTTCGAGGGCGGCCTCCTGCGCGGCGGAAGTCCCGCCGGTGGTGCGACCGATGACGGCGAGGAGCGGCGGCGGGGCGGGCGTCGCCGAGACCGCCGGCGCGTCGTGGACGATGACGACGGCGTCGTGCTTCTTGCGGAGGAGTTCGACGACCTTCGCCCATTCGGGGTCGGCGGCGGTGGGCTTTGAGACGACGACGGCGTAGGTTTTCCCGTGGACGCCGGCGGGGTCGTCGAGCGGCGTCGCGTCCGTTCCCGCGCAACCGGTGGCGAGCGCGGCGGCACCGGCGGCGAGGAGCGCGGCGGCGGCGGAGCGGAGCGTTCCGGCGCGCCGCCGGTGGTGGCGGGAATTCGTGTCGGTCGTGTTCATTCGGTCTCGAATTTTTCGGCGTAGGTCATGATTTCGGAGAGGGTGGTGACGCCGCGTTTCACCTGTTCCCAGCCGCAGCGTTGCAGGGTGCGCATGCCTTCCTTCAACGCTTGTTCGTGGATTTCGCGCGCGCTGGCGCGGTTGACGATTTGGTCGTGGACTTGCTCGCTCACGCCGAGGATTTCAAAGATGCCGACGCGCCCTTTGTAGCCGATGTTGCGGCAGTAGTCGCAGCCGGCGGGTTCGCGGACGGTCTCGGTGGCGCCGGCGGCGTCGAGCGGAAGTCCGAGCGCGGTGAGGTAGGGGATGAGTTCGTCGCGGCGTTTTTCGACGGGGCGGGCGCAGCGTGTGCACAGTCGGCGCACGAGGCGCTGGGCGATGATGAGTTCGACGGAGGAGGCGATGAGGAACGGCTCGATGCCCATGTCGGTGAGGCGGGTGAGCGCGCCGGCGGCGTCGTTGGTGTGCAGGGTGGAGAGGACGAGGTGTCCCGTGAGCGAGGCGCGGATGGCGATGTCGGCGGTCTCGCGGTCGCGGATTTCGCCGACCATGATGACGTCCGGGTCCTGGCGCAGGATGCTGCGCAGGACGTTGGCGAAGGTGAGGCCGATTTCGGACTGCACCTGGGTCTGGTTGACGGAGGGGACTTCGTATTCGACGGGGTCCTCGACGGTCATGATGCGCAGTTCGGGGCGCAGGATGCGGCGCAGGAAGGCGTTGAGGGTGGTGCTTTTGCCGCTGCCGGTGGGACCGGTGACGAGGATGATGCCGTGGGGGCGTTCGAGTTGGTGGACGATGCGCGCCTCGTCGTCGGGCAGGAAGCCGAGGTCGCGGATGGACAGCGGGGCGATTTTGGTGCCCAGCAGGCGCAGCGAGACGCTCTCGCCGTGGAGCGTCGGCAGCGTGGAGACGCGGATGTCAATGTCGTCCCCGCCGTGCCTGAAATGGATGCGTCCGTCCTGCGGCCGGCGGCGTTCGGAGATGTTCAACTTCGCCATGATTTTGAGGCGCGAGATGAGGGCTGCCTGAAAGTGGACGAGGTTTTCGGGCAGGCGCACCGGCACCAACTCGCCGTCAATGCGGTAACGGATGATGAGCGAGTCCTTCTGCGGCTCGAAGTGGATGTCGGTCGCGCGGTCGGTGGCGGCCTTGGTGATGATTTCGTTGATGAAGCGGATGATGGCGGCGTTCTCGTCCTCCTCCTCCTCGACCTCGCCTTCGACGCCGAGGCGGTCGAGGTCGGCGGCGTCGAGCGAGCCGGCGCCGACGCCGAAGTTCTCCTGAATCGCGGCGTCAATCTGCTCCGGCGGCGCGATGTGCCAGACGGGACGCTTGCCCGTGAGCGCGAGCACCCAAGCGTCCATGCGCGGGTCGCTCGGCCAGTTCGTGGCGAGCGCGACGAGTTCGGGGTCGGCGCTCTCCGGCGCCACCGGCAGCGCCTGATACTCGTGCACGAGGCGCACGGGGAACTTCGACGACGCCTCCGGCGCGACGGCGACCTGTTCGAGGAACGGCGCGCCGGTGACGAGGGCGAGTTTCGCGGCGACGGCGGCGGGGGACAGCCCCGTTCGCTCGCCGACGAGGGCGCAGCGGCGCGCGCGCGGCGCGGCGAGCACTTCGGCGGCGAAGTCGTCCGTGATGTTGGGGAAATTGGCGGCGAGCGTCTCGGCGATGGAATGCATGGCGGGGATGGAAGAAGTGGTCAGTGGTCAGTGGCCAGTGGTCAGTGGTCGGTGGTCAGTGGCGAAAGGCGGAACCAAGGGAAACCACGGCGGCGGGGAAATGTTCGCCGGCGGCGTGTTCACGGCAACGCGCCGGAGACGAGGTCGGCGGCGTCACCGGCAGCGGGAACGGCGTCGGCTCCGGTGAAGCGTTCGGGGTGCAGTTGGCGGGCGAGGTGCTCGTAGCACGAGACGCGGTGGTGCGAGATGCACGCGCTCTGACCGGAGTTGAGCAACACGGCGCGCCGCTCACGCACCGCCGCCATGAAGCGGTAGGGCGGCAGCGTCAGGAAGGGGCGAATGGCGCGCTCAATGTCCGCCGGCGTCGGCATGGCGAGCGCGCCGCCGGTGGTGTTGCCGACGAGCACGAGCCGCTCCGCCGGCCACGAGAGCAGTTGCTCGGCGGGGACGGGCTTGTGCCCGCGAATTTTGCCGACCGTCGCCGCCACGTTCTCGGCGCCGGCGTGGTCGCAAAAGTCCTGAAAGTTCGTGCCGTCGCCCGGGACGATTTCAAACGTCGAGGGCGAGAAGACGCGGACGCGCCGCGCGCCTCGCAACCGTTCGGCGAGTGCCGCCACACGCCGCCGGCAACGCGCTTCCGCATCTTCGGCGCGCCGTTGGGCGGCGGGACCGAGACGGCGACCGACGGCACGCAGCGACGCGAACGCCTCGTCGAGGGTGTCGTATTTGTCGAGGACGAGTGTTTCGACACCGGCGCGGCGCACCTGCGTGATGACTTCGAGTTGGTTGAAGGTGGTGAAAATCACGAGGTCAGGGCGCGCGCGCAGAATGCTCTCGGCGTCGGCGGCGGCGGGCAGTCGCGGGAGGCCGGCGGCGTCACCGGCGGCGGCGCAGAGTTCGGGGTCGGCGGCGAGATGGCTGACGGCGGCGATTTGCGCCGGCGCGGCGACTTCGAGCAGAAACTCGTCCGCCAGAACGGAGCACGAGACGACGCGCGCGGGCACCGCCGGTGACGCAGAGACGGCGGCGTTTTGGGCGTCGCCGGCGGTGTCGCGGTTCGCGCGCGACAAGCCGCGCCATGCGGCACCGGCGGCGAGCAGGACGGCGGCGGCGATGGCGAGCTGGAGCGCGATGGCGCGGCGGCGGCGGTGCTTGGCGTTCATGGCGTCTGGCGGAGCGTTTTAGCGAGTAGGGCGGGAAAATCGGGGTCGGCGGAGAAGAACGGGGCGATTCGGATTTTCGGGGGATTTTCGCCCCCGCTGCCGGCGGCTGCAGCGGCGATGCGGGCGATGTCGCCGCCGGTGCCGGCGTGGCGTCCGGGAAAGAGGAAGAGCGGCAGGATGGCGACGTCGGCGCCGCGCAAATCGGGTCGGGCGAGGGTTTCGGCGAGAGTCGGCGCGCCGGGTTCTTTGAGCGAGCAAGGGATGACGCGCGTTGCCGGCGGCAGGAGCGCGGCGAGTTTTCCCGCGAGAGTTTCCCGCGCCTCGCCGGCGGCGGGATTGGTGCTGCCGTGGTCGAGCAGAAGGACGACGGCGGGGACCATGAGGGAATCTTTTCCGAGAGCGCGGACGCCCTACTTTTGCGCCGATTCCGGCACCACCGCCGGCGTGGTTTGCGTGGTGGCGGGCTTGGTTTCCTGCGCGGCGTCTTTCGTTTGTTTCTCAATCCAGTTGGCGCAACCGATGATGACGGTTGAGAAGACGAGCGTCGAAATGCCGGCGGTGATGAGCAGGCGCGCCTTTTTGC
>JAISSQ010000101.1 GCA_031273045.1 Puniceicoccales bacterium | reverse complement strand
CCGCCGTAGATGGCGGCGGTGCCGAGTTCCTCCTCGATGCGGAGCAACTGGTTGTATTTCGCGACGCGGTCGCTGCGGCTCAACGAACCGGTCTTGATTTGACCGGCGTTCGTCGCGACGGCGATGTCGGCAATCGTGCTGTCCTCGGTCTCGCCGCTGCGGTGCGAGATGACCGCCGTGTATTTCGCGTGCTGCGCCATCTCGACGGCGTCGAGCGTCTCGGTCAGCGAGCCAATCTGGTTCACCTTCACCAGAATCGAGTTCGCGGTGCCGGTGGTGATGCCCTTTTTGAGGAACTCGACGTTGGTGACGAACAGGTCGTCGCCGACGAGTTGCACTTTGTCGCCAATCGCGTCGGTGAGTTTTTTCCACGTCTCCCAGTCGTTCTCGGCGCAGCCGTCCTCAATCGAGATGATGGGGAACTTCTGGCACAGCCCTTTCAGGTAGGCGACCATCTCGTCGCCGGAGAGCGCGCGTTTGTCGGACTTCTTGAAGACGTATTTCTTGCTCTTCGCGTCGTAGAATTCGGACGAGGCGACGTCGAGCGCGATGAAGATGTCCTTGCCGAACTTGTAGCCGGCGTTCTTGACGGCGGTGCCGATGGCTTCGAGCGCGGCGTCGGCACTTTCGAGCGTCGGCGCGAACCCGCCCTCGTCGCCGACGGCGGTGTTCAGCCCCTTGTCCTTGAGCACTTTTTTGAGCGCGTGGAACACCTCCGCGCCGTAGCGCAGGGCTTCGCGGAACGTCGGCGCGCTCGCGGGGACAATCATGAACTCTTGGAAGTCAATCGGGGCGTCCGAGTGCGCGCCGCCGTTGAGAATGTTCATCATCGGCACCGGCAGCACCTTCGCGTTCGGACCGCCGAGGTATTTGTAGAGCGGCGTGCCGAGAGCGTCGGCGGCGGCGCGGGCGACCGCCAGCGAGTCGCCGAGGATGGCGTTCGCGCCGAGTTTCGACTTCGTCTTCGTGCCGTCGAGTTCGAGCATCGCCTGGTCAATGGCGACCTGGTCGAAGGCGTCGAACCCGATGAGTTCGGGCGCGATGACGTCGTTGACGTTCTCGACCGCCTTGAGCACGCCCTTTCCGAGGTAGCGCTTCTTCGGGTCAACGCCCTTGGCGAACTCCTTGGCGGGCACGCCGCCGTCGCGCAGTTCGAGCGCCTCGTGCTCGCCGGTGCTGGCGCCGGACGGGACGGCCGCGCGGCCGAAGCCGCCGCTTTCGAGTTTAACGTCCACCTCGACGGTGGGATTTCCGCGAGAGTCCAAAATCTCGCGTCCGGTGATATCAATGATTGCTGACATGTTTGTTGAGTTTTCTGGGGGAAACTGAAGGAGCGCGGCATGTTTCGCCAAAGCCGCCGGCAGTCAAAGGAATTCGCGGACTGCGGGCGGCGCGCCGCCGTCCGCTGGGGACAAAAGCGTTGCCGGCGCGGAGCGTTTCAAAAAAAGTCGCCCGCGTGCCAGTGACGACAATTCCCGAAACCGCGACGGTGCTCTGCGAGACCTTCCGCGAGACGCGAGCCGGCGCGGGAGACGAGCCGTTTCCGCCTCGGCGACGCGCCGCCGGCGGCACCGGTGGCGAGCCGGACACGACCGCCGCCGCCGGCGGGGAATTCGCCCGTTTCGAGCACCCGGACAGCGGGTTCTCGCTCACCGCCGCCGGCGCGCTCTGGAAGCAGACCTTTGCCGGCGCAAACCGATTCGCCGACGCCCGCGCCGCCGCTGCCGCCCTGTTGCGCCGCACGCGGACAACGTTCGCCGGCACTGCCGCTGCCGGTGCCGCCGCAGAGCCGCCGTTCGCGCCACCGGTGTTCATCGCCGCCTTCCCGTTCGAGGACGGCGCGCCGGGAACCCTCTTCCTGCCGCGAACGCTGACCCTGCGCGCCGCCGCCGGCGGTGCCACTTGGCGCGTCTCATGCCGCCTCGCCGACGAACCGGCGCAGCCGATGACGCCGCCGGCACCGCCGGTGACGGCGGAAGGACGGGGCGCCGCCGGTGACGCCGCCGCCGGTGGTGACGCCGTCGCGACGGCGTTGAGAGAAATCGGCGGCGACTGGTTCGCGCCGGCGGTGCGCCACGTCCTCGCGGACATCGCCGCCGGCGCGTTGCAAAAAGTCGTCCTCGCCCGCGCGTGGGATGCCGTCCTCGCCCGCGAGCCGGACAGCGTCGCTCTGCTCGACGCCCTGCGCCGGCGGTTCCCGGCGTGCCACTCCTTCGCCCTCGCCACCGGTGGTGCCGGCGACTCGGTCCTCGTCGGCAGTTCGCCGGAGCAACTCGTCGAAATCCGCGACGGCAAACTGTTCACCGAAGCCGTCGCCGGCAGCGCGCCGCGCGCCACCGGCGGCGGTTCCGAAGAGGCCGACGCCGCCGCCGCCGCCGCGCTGTTGCGCGACCCCAAGGAGCGCGGCGAGCACGCGCTGGTTGTCGCGGGCATCCTCGACGCCCTCGGCGCGCTCGGTCTCGACGCCGCCGCCGGCGGGACGCGCACCGTCACGCTGCGCAACGTCCACCACCTGCGCACCGAAATCACGGCGTCGCCGCCACCGGTGCCACCACCGGCGGCGTCAACGGCAACGCCGCCACCGGTGATGCCGCACATTCTCGACGCGGCGGCGGTGCTACACCCGACGCCCTCCACCGGCGGCGCGCCGCGCGCGGCGGCGTTGTCCGCCATTCGCGCGCTCGAACCCGCGCCGCGCGGCTTGTTCGCCGGTCCGCTGGGCTGGTTCGACGCCGCCGGTGCCGGACGCCTCGTCGTCGCCCTGCGCTGCGCGGAAATCACCGGGCGTCGCGCGGTTCTGCGTGCCGGCGCGGGCATCGTTGCCGGCGCGGAACCGGCGCGCGAGGACGCCGAGACGCTCGCGAAATTGCGCGCCGTCGCCGACGCGCTGGACCTCGCCGCCTGACCGCCACCTGACCGCTGCCGGTGCTTCGTCCGCTGCGCCGCCGGTGCCGCGCGCGTCCTCCGTGTTTTTTGTTTCGCCACCGGCGCGGGCGACCGTAGTTTCCGCCCCGAACTCATTTCCGAATGCCCGACGCCGAACCCAAGAAGGAAATTCTTATCCGAGGCATATCCGCCGCGCCCGGAATCGCCCACGGACCGGCGTTCGTTTTCTTTCAGGAGGGGCCGCACGTGCCCTGCTACGACATCACCGAGGAGCAGTTCGAGGAGCACGAGCGGCGTTTCGACGAGGCGCTCCTCGCCACGCGGCAGGAAATCACGCGCCTGCGCGACACCGTCGCCGGCAAACTCGGCAAGAAGGAGGCGGCGATTTTCGACTCCCACCTGCTCGTGCTCGAAGACCCCGCGCTCATCAAGGCGACCCGCGAGCACATGCGCGCCACGCGCCGCAACATCGAGCACTGCTTCCACGAAATCTCCGGCAAATACCTCGCGTTCTTCGCCACAATCGAGGACCAGTTCTTCAAGGGGCGCGATGCGGACATCCGCGACGTGGCGCGGCGCGTGCTGCACAAACTGCTCGGTCAGTCCCTGCGCACGCTCGCCGAAATCTCCGACAAGCGCGTCATCGTCGCCAACGACCTCACGCCCTCCGACACGGCGCACATGAGCGCGGGGCACGCGCTCGCGATGGTCACCGACGGCGGCAACTGCACCAGCCACGCCGTCATCATGTCGCGCTCGCTGGGCATACCGGCGGTGGTCGGCGCGCTCGTCGCCACCGACAAAATTTCCTTCGGCGACGAGGTGCTCGTGGACGGCTTCGGCGGCCTCGTCTATGTCAACCCGTCCCCCGACACGCTTTTCCACTACGGGCAGGAGAAACTGCTTCGCGAGAAGTTCGAGGCGAAGGTGCGCGCGCAAGTCGGGCTGTCGGAGGAGACCGCCGACGGCAAGCCGTTCAAACTTTCCGCCAACGTCAACGGCGTCGAAGACGTCCCCGCCGCGCACGAGAATCACGCCCGCGGCGTCGGGCTGTTCCGCACCGAAAGCGTCTTCATGAAGCACCCCGACCACGTGCCCGACGAGGAGGCGCAATACCGCTACTACGCCGATGTCATTCGCGAGTGCGCGCCGGAGCGCGTCATCGTGCGCACGCTCGACATCGGGGGCGACAAGCCCTACGGCGCGTTGCTGACCACCGCCGGTGGTCCGCCCGAGCAGAACCCCTTCATGGGCTTCCGCGCCATCCGCTTCTGCCTTGAGCGCAAGCCCACTTTCCGCGCCCACCTGCGCGCCATCCTGCGCGCCAGCGCGCACGGCAGCGTGAAAAT
The DNA here is from genome assembly GCA_031273045.1 of Puniceicoccales bacterium. Taxonomy (GTDB): domain Bacteria; phylum Verrucomicrobiota; class Verrucomicrobiia; order Opitutales; family UBA953; genus CALNBE01. The sequence continues at coordinate 23,571 of JAISSQ010000101.1, read as the reverse complement.
CATGTTCCCCATGATTTCGTCGCTCGACGAACTGCTCAAAGCGAAGAAGTTCCTCGCCGAGGTCGAGGCCGAGTTGCGCGCCGAAGGCGCCGCCGTCGCCGACAACTACCAAATCGGCTCGATGGTCGAAATCCCCAGCGCCGCCGTCAGTGCCGCCCTGCTCGCCGAGCACTGCGACTTTCTGAGCATCGGCACCAACGACCTCGTTCAATACATGCTCGCGGTTGACCGCGGCAACGGTCGCATCGCGCACCTCTACGAGCCGTGCAACCCCGCCGTGTTGAGCGTCATCCGAGGCGTCATCGAGGCCGGCGCCGCCCGCGGCAAGCCCGTGAGCATCTGCGGCGAACTTGCCGGCGAGACCGCGTTCGCGCCGCTCTTCATCGGGCTTGGCGCCGCCTCGTTGAGCATGGCGCCGGCGAACATTCCCCAAGTGCGCTTCCTGCTGCGCCACTGCGACTCCGGCGAACTCGCCGCGCTTGTCGCCGCCGTCTTCGCCGAGCACGAGCCGAAGAAAATCCAGCACATCCTGCGCGCCTTCGCCGCGAAGAAGTTGCAGTAGCGCGCCCTTCCGCGCTTGCAAGCGCGGGGCGGAATCCGGCAAAACGCCGGCATGAAGTTTGCGCTTTTTTCGGTCATCGCCGCCGCCGCCGCCATGTTCGCGCCGGCAGTGGCGGACGCCCAGTCCTCGCGCGGCGGAATCCGCAGTTTCGGGCACGAGTCACCCGAAAGCGCGGCGAAAATCCTCAGCGATTTCCGCAACTACCGCATCGGCGACTACTGCTTCGAGTTCGTCATCAAACATGTGCCACGGCGTAGCGACGACACCAAGACCTACCACGGGACGATTTGGACGACTTGGGGCGGCGACGGACCGCTGTTCCGCGTCGAATTGCAGGACGCCGCCCCCGCCGCCGGTGCCGCTGCCGGTGGCACCGGTGACGCCAAAACCGCCGCCGCCGCCGTGCGCTTCATCCTCAAAAGCGGACCTTCGTCCGCGCTGTGGACGCTTGGCGCGGACGGCAGACCGGCGCTCGTCACCGGCAACGTCAACAAGCCGTTTTTCCCCGGTCTCATCATCACGCCGCTCGAATTGCAGACCCCGTTTTCCTACTGGGCGGACTCGCGCTACATCAAAACCGACCGCTTTCGCGGGCGTCCGACGCACTTTTTCGAGATGCGGCCGCCGGCGGACTTCCTCCGCGCGAACCCGCAAATCGGCAGTGTGCGGCTCGGTTTCGACCGCGCCTACAACGCGCTCATGCAGGCGGTGGTGCTCAATCCCGCCGGCGACGAGACGCGCAAACTCGAAGCGGAGAGTTTCACGAAGGTGCGCGATGTCTATATCCCGGAGGAGTTGCGCGTGCTCGACCTCGTGAAGCGCGACAAGGACATCATGCGCGTCACCGCCGCCGCCGTCCGTCTGCGCAATCCGCGCGAAGTGTTCGACCCCGCGACCCTCGACCGCCCCGCGCGCAAGCCGCTGCCGGAGTTCTTCGTGAAGGTGGAGTGACGGAAAAGCGAAAAAAACCTTGCTGCCGCCGCCACCGGCGGCATTCTGCGCCCTTCCTCCGGCGCAGGGTGGCAGGTCGCCGCCGTTCGACGCGGGGGGGCAATCCACAACAACCACACAAACAACCAACAAATCCAGCGCGGTCGCAAACGTCCGACCGCCGTTTTTTGTCGCTTCATCCCTCTTCACCCCGTTTCGCGGCGCGCTTTTCGCGCGTGGCGCCGGTGCCGGTGACAGGTGGGAGAAAAAAAGGGGCGGCGGGAAACAAGGCGGGACGCCCACCGGCGGCGCGGGTTCTTTCACAAACATGCCAGACAAGTCAAACGTCATGGAAAAATTGCTCGAAGGGAGCAATTTCAGCGCCCTGAAAGCGGGAACCGTCATCAAGGGCATCATCACCGAAATCCGCCAGAACGACATCGTCGTGGACATTGGCGGCAAGTCCGAGGGCATCATTCCCCTCAACGAGTTCCCCGACCCGTCCGAACTGCAGGTCGGCTCCGAAATCGAGGTGTTCCTCGAAAAGTTGGAGGACAAGAACGGCACGCCGGTCGTGTCGTTCGACAAGGCGCAGCAGAAGAAGAATTGGGAGCACATCTCCGAAACGGCCGTCGAGGGCAGCGTCGTGCAAGGGCGCGTCAAGGCGAAGGTCAAAGGCGGCCTCATCGTCTCCGTGGGCGTGGATGCGTTCATGCCGGCGTCGCAGATTGACGTCACGCCGCCCAAGAACCTCGACCAATACGTGGGGCAGACCTACGACTTCAAGGTGCTCAAAATCAACCCCGAGCGCAAAAACATCGTCGTCTCGCGCCGCGAACTCATCGAGGAGCAGCGCCACGAGAAGCGCCGCGTGTTGCTCGACGAGGTCAAGCCGGGCACGAAGCGCAAGGGCATCGTCAAGAACATCACCGATTACGGCGCGTTCGTGGACCTGGACGGTCTGGACGGCCTGCTGCACATCACGGACATGTCGTGGGGGCGCGTCTCGCACCCGTCCGAACTGCTCAAGGTGGGCGAGGAAATCGAGGTGATGATTATCGAGGTGGACCGCGACCGCGAGCGCGTCTCGCTGGGCTTGAAGCAGTGCGCGCCCAACCCGTGGGAAAACATCGAGCGCAAGTATCCGCAGGGCGCGCGCGTGCGCGGCAAAGTGGTCAACCTCGTCGCCTACGGCGCGTTCGTCGAACTCGAACAGGGCGTCGAAGGTCTCGTGCACATCTCGGAACTGTCGTGGACGAAGCGCATCTCCAAGCCCGGCGAAGTGCTCAAAATCGGGCAGGAAATCGAGGCGGTCATCCTCGGCGTCAACAAGGACGAGCAAAAAATCTCGCTCGGTGTGCGCCAACTCGAAGCGAACCCGTGGGAGATGGTGCGCCACAACTATCCCGTCGGCGCCCGCGTGCACGGCAAGGTGCGCAACCTCACCAACTTCGGCGCCTTCATCGAACTCGAAGAGGGCATTGACGGCATGGTGCACGTCAGCGACCTGTCGTGGACCCGCCGCGTCACCCATCCGGGCGAAATCCTCAAAAAAGGCGATGAGGTGGACGCCATCGTTCTCGACGTTGACGCCGACCAGCAGCGCATCTCGCTGGGCGTGAAGCAGACGCAGGACGACCCGTGGGCGGACATCGACTCGAAATACCACATCGGCGACATCGTCGAAGGCAAGGTGACGAAAATCACCAACTTCGGCGCGTTCGTCGAATTGGAGAACGAAATTGATGGCCTCGTGCACATCTCGCAAATCGGCGAGGAGCACGTGGAGAAAATCAAGGACGTGCTCAAAATCGGGCAGGTCGTCTCCGCGCGCGTCATCAAGATTGACAAGGAAGAGCGCCGCATCGGCCTGTCCATCAAGGCCGCGAACTACGACAGCGCGCAGTTGCAGGCGGAAATCAGCGCCTTTGACCGCCTCAAGAACGGCCAGAGCGTCACCGCCGGCGGCAACACCGGTGGCGAAATCGCCGGCGACATGAACAACCTCGGCGCGCTGCTCGACAAAATCGAACAGCCGGCGGAATAAGGCGAAAATCTGCCAAAGGCAGATTGAAGCCAAAAAACGCCAAAACAGGGCGGCGGAACGAACTTCCGCCGCCTTTTTTCACGAAATTTCCGAAAAATTCACCACAGCCCGCTTACTTTAATCCATTCCCCATTCCCCTTCCCCGCTTCCCACCCCTTCCGCCATGCCCGAATTCTCCTCCGCATTTCTCCAAGAACACACTGCCGGTGCTTGGCACGGCACCACCGGCGGTGCCACCGGCGCCAACCTCGACGCCGCCGTCAACGGCTTCTCCATTGACACGCGGACGTTGCGGCGCGGCGAGTGCTTCGTCGCGCTCAAAACCGAGAAGCGCGACGGGCACGACTTCCTCGCCGACGCGCTCGCCGCCGGTGCCGCCGCCGCGCTCGTCGAACACCCCGTCGCCGGCGTCGCGCTACCCCAACTCGTCGTCGCCGACACCGCCGCCGCATTGCGCCAACTCGCCGCCGCGCACCGCGACACGCTTCGCTGCCCCGTCATCGGCATCACCGGCAGCGCGGGCAAAACCTCCACCAAAGACCTGCTCGCGCGAATGCTCGGCAAGCCCGACACCGGCACCGGCGGCGGCAACGTCCTCGCCACCGTCGGCAACCTCAACAACACGCTCGGCGTCCCGCTCACGCTGCTGCGCGCCGACCCGAAGCGGCACCGGCGCGGCGTCGTCGTCGAGTGCGGAATGAGCGAGCGCGGCGAGATGGACGTCATCGGCACCGTGCTGCGCCCCACCATCGCGCTCATTACGAACGTGCTGCCGGCGCACCTCGCCGGCGTCGGCTCGCTCGCCGACATCGCCCGCGAGAAGGCGGCGTTGGCGCGGCACGTCATGAGTGCCGCCGGCGTCGCCATTTTCCCCGCCGAACTGCTCGAACACGACTGCTTCGCGCGGCTCAAATGCCTCAAACTCGCCGTCATGTTCAACGACGCCGGCGCGCCGCCGGTGTTCGGCACTGACGGCAATCTCAAGTTCTGGCGCGGACACTACGAGGCGGCACCGAAGGGCTGGCTGCTCAAAATCTTCGCCGGCAGCAAGCCCGCCGGCAGTGCCGCAGACAGCCAGCCCGGTCTCTTTCCCCTGCTCAACACCCACTCCGAAGGCATGGCGCGCAACGCCATCCTCGCCATTGCCGCCGCCACTCTCGCCGATTCCGACTACTTCGACATCGCGACGGCGACCGCTTCGTGGAAACCCTCCGCCGGACGCGGCGAATGGCGCACCACCGGCGGCCGCCGCTACTACGCCGACTGCTACAACGCCAACCCTTGCTCCGTCCTCGACGCCGCCGGCAACTTCGACCGGCAGACGCAGGGAGGCGCTGCGCGCCAAGGGGAACGGGGAGCGGAGAGCGGGGAGCAGGGGGATAATGCGGGGGAGGAAGGGAAAAGGGCAAAAGGCGAAGGGATAAGGGATAAGGGCAAAGGGCAAAGGGCAGAAAGCGGGGCTACGCCGCAGGAAACGACCCTTATCCCTTCGCCCTTATCCCTTATCCCTTCCGCCGCACTTCCTCCCCGCTCCCCGCTCCCCGCTCCCCGCTCCCTTGGGAGCGAAGCGACTAACCCCCGCATCTTCGTCCTCGGCGGCATGAACGAACTCGGCGAGCAGTCCGCCGCGCTGCACGAGCGCGTCGGACGCGAACTGCCGCTGCGCGCCGGCGACATCCTCATCCTGCACGGCGGCGACGCCCCCCGCATCGCCGACGGCGTCCTCGCTGCCGGCAGCGCCGCCAATCGCGCCACCGGCAGTGCCACCGACGGCGGTTTCCCGAAGGAAAACATCATCGTCGCCGATACGCTTGACGCCGTTCGCGCCGCGATTGACGACGCCCCCGCCGGCGCGCCGGTCTTTCTCAAAGCCAGCCGCTCATTCGCCCTCGAACGGCTGCTCGACCCGCCCGAGGCGTGATTACGGGCGGGTGGCGGCGCGGACGACGCGCTCGTCAAAGTAGTTCCAGCCCATGCCGGCATCCACGGTGAGCCCTTGAGCGTTCATGCCGGAGGAGCGCGGGCTGATGAGCCAGACGACGGCGTCGGCGACCTCCTGCGTCGTGAGGGCGCGCCGGCGGAACGTCAGCGCCTCGGCGAACAGATAGTTTTCCAAGTAGTTCGGAATTCCCGCCGACGCGCTCGTTTTGAGCGGACCGGCGTTGACGGTGTTGAACCGCACGGTGGCACTGCCGGCGGCACCGGTGGCACCGGTGCTGAACGATTTCGCGAGGAAGCGCGTGATGCTCTCCAACGCCGCCTTCACGGGCGACATGTAGCCGTAGGAGGCGGCGGTCACCTGCGAGGAAATGCCGAGCGCGACGACCGAGGCGTCGGGGGCGAAATGCGGTTTGAACGCGCGCGCGAGTTCGACGAGCGAGAACGCGCTCACCGCCGTCGCCTGCAAGAAATCCTCGCGGCGCGTTTCGTGGAACGGTCGCGCGCCGGCGGCGTAGTTCGCGAACGCGATGCTGTGCACGAGACCGTCGAGCGGCTCGCCGGCAAGCGCGCCGGCAACGCTCTCCGCGAGCGCCGCGATTTGCCGCTCGTCCTCGACGTCGCAGAGGAAAATCTCCGCGTTTTTTCCGCCGCCGGTGGTGCCGGTTGCGCCGCCTTCGAGCAGTTTCGCCAACGCTTCGCGGCGCGCCTCGGAGCGCACGCTGAACAGCACGCGCGCGCCGAGTTCGCGGAGGGTTTTCGCAACGTGCCAAGCGACGGATTTCTTGTTCGCGAAGCCGGTGACGAGGATGCGTTTGCCGGCGAGTTGGAGGTAGTCGGTCATGTCGGTCGGTGGCTCACATTATGTCTTCGAGGTCGTCCTCCCCATCCTCGTTCCCGCGCTGCTTGAGTTCGTCGGGCGGCGGGGACTGCGTGGCGTCGAGCACGATGGTGTGCGTGAGCCGGTCGTGCCAACTCAGGCGGAGTTTGTTGAAGAGCGGCACGTGCGCGTCCACGATGCCCACGAGCAGAAAGAGCGGGTTAGAGGAGCAGAAGAAGAGCGCCTTCCACGCCGAGCGCATGACGGAGTCGAGCGGTCCGGGCGCGCGAAAATCGTTCGTGCTGGCGACGCGCAGGTTGAAAATCCGTTTCCCGAACGAGGCACCCTTGGTGAAGTATTCGACGACCGAGAAGTAGCCCCAGAAGTAGAACAGTTGGGCAATCGCCACGATGTCGCGCAGTTCGCGCGCCGGCTCCGGCATTCGCGCCGCCTTGGCGACCACGTCGCGGTTGCGCGCGAGCGCGTCCGAGAGCGACGCCGCCGGCGTCTGCACGAGACGCATGTAGTCGCGCATCCAGTCGTTGAACCAGTTTCGCAGCGAGGTCCATTCGGACGGGTAGAATTCGGGGATGAACCAGCACAGCAGAGCGACGAAGAGCAGCAGTCCCAGAAACCAGTCGAACAGGTAGGCAAGGGCGCGCCAGACGAAGGGCGCCGGCGCCATCTCCGGCGCGACCTTGGCGACCTGCTCCTCCGCCGACTCGATGAAGCGGCCGAAGCGGATTGCCGGATTGTCGTCCGTGTCCGGCGGCGGCGGCGTTTCCGTCTCCGGTTGTTTGTTGGCGGGTGAGGTTGCCATTGCGTGTTTTCGGGCGGGAAGAGGGCGTGCGCGCGAAGGTGCCGCCACCGGTGCCGTCGGCAAGGCGGAAAACCCGCTCGCTCCGGCGCGCGAACGCGCTTTAATGGCGCGGCGTTCCGGCGGAAACCGGCGCGTCCAATCCAACACACATTCCGAACATCGAAAGAACACTCATGAGCGTCCCTTGCACTCTTTTCACTGCGGCATTGCCCTCGGCGACACCACCGGCGGCGGTGCCCTGCGCCGCCATCAGTTCGCGCGAAATCGCCCTTGTCATCGCCGGCGTCCTCGCGCTCGCGCTGGCGGCGTGCCTTGCCGGCGTCGTCGCGGCGTGGTTCCGCTCGCTCGTCACGAAGGCGGGCGTCGGCTTCTGGCAACTGCTCTTCATGGCGGCGCGGCGGGTGCCGGTGGACACGGTTGTCGGCGCGCGCATCACCGCGCTCAAAGCCGGCGTGAGCGTGCCGGTGGCGTCGCTTGAGGCGCACCATCTCGCCGGCGGCAGCATCGTGCACGCGGTCAAGGCACTCATCACCGCCGAGCAGGCGGGACTGGGCGCGGACTGGGCGAAAATCCGCACGATTGACCTCGCGATGCGCGGCTCCGGCAAAACGGTTTTCGACGCGGTTGTGGCGGCGGTGCACCCGCGCGTCCTCGCCTGTCCGGGCGGGGCGGCGGCGGCGGGCACCACCGGTGGCGCGGCGACGGCCGACGCCGGTTCGCTCACCGGCATCGCCAAGGACGGCATTCAGGTGAAAGTGCGCGCGAGCGTGACCGTCCGCGCCTCGCTGGCGCGCTTTGTCGGCGGTGCCGCCGAGGAGACGATTCTGGCGCGCGTCGGCGAGGGCATTGTCACCGCCATCGGCGCGGCGGAGAGTTACAAGGCGGTCATGGAGAACCCCGAAAGCATCTCCAAGCAAGTGCTCGCGCGGCGGTTCGACGAGGGGACGGCGTTCGACATCGTCTCGATTGACATCACGGACGCCGCCGTCGGCGCGAACATCGCGGCGCAGTTGCAGGAGGCGCAGGCGGAGGCGGGCAAGAACATGGCGCAGGCGCAGGCGGAGAGCCGGCGCGCCGCCGCCGTCGCCTCGGAGCAGGAGATGAAGTCGAAAGTCCAGCGCATGCGCGCCGCGCTGCTGGAGTCGGAAGCACTTGTCCCGCAGGCGCTCGCGGAAGCGTTGCGCGCCGGACGTCTCGGCGTTGTGGACTACCACCGCCTCGAAAACCTCAAGGCGGACACGCAGATGCGCCTCAACCTCGGCTTCCCCGAAGACGAGAAAATCCCGAAGCGCCGGTAGCACCGGCACCGCGCCACCACCCCCACCGGCACCGCCACCGGCACTACACTTCATCCTTCAACCTTCATCCTTCCCTACCACCCCTTCACCGCTGCTTTGAGTGCTTTGGCGATGATGTCGAAGTCGCGGTCGGTGTGGGCGGCGGAGATGGCGGTGCGGATGAGGTCTTTGCCCGGGGGCACCGCCGGCGCGATGGACATCACGGTGAACACGCCCTTCTCCATGAGTTTGCTCCAGAAGGCGTAGGCGCGCTCCTTGGCGCCGAGGACGATGGGCACCGCCGGTGTCTCACTGCCCCAAGTGTCGAGGTTGAAGTCGGCGAGCAGCGCGAGGTGGCGGCGGGTGTTCGCCCAGAGGCGTTCGAGGTGCTCCGGCTCGGTTTGCAGCACGTCGAGCGCGGCGAGCGCGGCGGCGGCCTGCGCGGGCGCGAGCGAGGCGGAGAAAATCGTCTGCTTCGAGTGCGAGCGCATGTATTCGATGACGGCGCGGCTGCCGGCGACGAAGCCGCCGGTGCTCGACAGGGATTTCGAGAGCGAGCCGCAGATGACGTCCACGCGGGCGGTGGCGTTGAAGTGCGCGGCGGTGCCGCGACCGCCGGGGCCGAGCACGCCGAAGCCGTGCGCGTCGTCCATCACGAGGAAGCAGTTCTTGTCCTGCGCGGCGGCGAGAATCGCCGGCAGCGGCGCGATGTGCCCTTCCATCGAATAGACGCCCTCGAAGACGTGGATTTTGGGCTGCGCCGCCGGCTCGCTCGCGAGGATTTGCGCGAGGTCGTGGGGGTTGTTGTGCGCGACGCGCTCGACCTTCGCCTGCGTCAGCCCGACGCCCGCCATGAGCGAGGAGTGGCAGTTTTTGTCGGCGAGGATGAGGTCGCCGCGCTGCGCGAAGGGCTGCACGGCGGACATGCACGAGAGGTATCCGGCGGCGTGCACGTGGCACGCCTCCTTGCCGAGGAAGTCCGCGAGGCGCTGCTCCAACTCGGCGTGGTAGGCGCGGCTGCCGTTGGCGAGGCGCGCGCCGGTGGTGCTCGCGCCCCACAGGTCGAGCGCGCGCTTGGCGGCCTCGATGACTTTCGGGTGCCGCGCGAGGCCGAGGTAGTCGTTGCTGGCGAGCATGACGAACTCGCGCTTGCCGTCGTTGACGCGGCAGCCGCTTTGCGAGACGAACGAGTGGTAGTAAGGGGCGTATTTGAGCCGGAGGCGCGTCGCCTCGTCCTGCGCGCAACGACGCGCTATGGCGTTGTCCGGCGCGGCACCGGCGGCGGGCTTTTTGTTGAAAAACGGAAGCGGCATTTTCGCGGAAAAGAAGGGGACGCGCGCGCGGCGCGGCGCGGCGTCCCAACAGGGCGCGACCGTAACGGCGCCACCGGTGGTGTCAACGCCGCGCGCCTCCGCGCGCACGCCCCCGTGCCGGAGCGCAAACTTGGCAATTCGCACGCAATCGGGTATCTGCTCGCGGTAACAAACAACGAACGCCCATGCCGCCTCCTCCCAACAAGCAAACGCCGCCGGTGACGCCGGGAACGCCGCCGGTGGCACCGCCGGTGGGGTCGGGAATTCCGTGGGCGCGCCCGCAGGCACCGCGCCCGAAACGCAACCCGTTCGCGCCGGAACAACCGGCGAAAAGCGCCGCCGGCAGTGGCGCCAAGAGCATCGCCGGCGACATTTCCGACGCCACCGGCGGTGACGACGGGGGCGACGCCGGCAGCGGCGCGGAATGGGACAAGTATTTTGAGGGAATGCGCGTCGGCGCGGGGCGACGTCCCACCAAGCCGGAGGACGAGAACGACCCCGAATGGGCGGAGTTTTTCGCGAAAATGCGCGTCGGGAAAAAGGACGGCGCGAACGCCGCCGGTGGAGGTGCCGGTGGAGCCGCCGGTGCCGGTGGCAAGACGGGCGCGCCTCCCGCCGCCGGCGGCGCGATGCGGCAGTTTTTCGCTCCGCGTCCCGTGCGCCAGCAAAACGCCGGCGGCGACGTAATCGTCGTGGAGGAGGGCGGCCTCGGTCCGGGAAAACTGATTTTCCTGATGCTCCTGCTCGTCGCCCTCGCCGGCGGTGCCTACTTCATGATTTCGGGCGAGCGCGTGACGAACATCCGCACCGAGCGCCGGCAGCGCGCAAACCCCGAACCGGCTCCGGCGCGCGACGCCGGAACCCTGCCCGAAATCGCCGCCGACCCCAAAAAAGACCCCGCACCGGAAACGCCCGACGGCGGCGGCGACGGCGACGAACTCCTGCCGCCGGACGACCGAGGGGACTGGGTCGGCGACGAAACCGTGCCGAAAAGCCCCGTCGTCGCGCCCAAGAAAAGCGTCGAAAAACCCGTCCCCTACACCGTCGCTGCCGGCGCGAAAATTCTGCCCGCCGACGCCGTGAAAAAGCGCGCCGCCGCGCAGGCGTCCGCGCTCGACAAGAACGTGTGGGAGAAGTTGTCGCCGACGCCGCAGACACCGGTCGAGAACACGGAAGCCGTCGTCTCGCTCGCCAAACGCTACCTGCGCACGCCGTTCGACAAGATGGTCGCGCATCCGGTGGCGAAGGTTTTTCCCGGCGCGGTTCCCGACACCGCCCCGCGCGTCGCGCGCACCCTTCAACTGCCGGCGAACATCGGCGGTTGGGTGAGCACCGGTCACTACGCCGCGCCGGGCGAACTCGTCACGCTGCACTTCGACCTGAAGGACGCGCGGCGCGGATTGAGCGTCCAAATCGGCAGCCACTCCGACACGCTTTTCGACACCGAGAAAATCAAGTCCCTGCGCCGCTTCCCCGCCGTCGTCACGTCCGAGCCGGTCTCGACGCGCACCGGCGACGCGCGCCTTGCGAACCCGTTCGGCGGACTGATTTACGTGCGCGCTCCGGGCGGTCCGGCGCGCGACCGTTCGACGATTCGCGTGCAAATCACCGGCGCCGTCGAAGCACCCTATTTCAAACTCGGCGAGACCACGCGCGCCGAGTGGCTGCGCTCGCGCCAGTCGCCGGCGCCGTGGGGCGAACTCGTCTGCCGCACCGTCGTCATCACCGTCAAATCCGACTTCCTGCGCAACCTCGACGACCCCGAACGCCTCATGCGCCTGTGGGAGAAAATCATTGACGACCAGGACTGGCTCGCCGGTTGGGGACGGCGCGAAACGAACCCCGAACGGCTCGTTCCCGACGAGCAACTCGCCCTCGGCTACATGCACAGCGGCTACCCCGTCGGTTGCCACCTCGACGCCTGCGGTTCCATGACCAGTTACGAGTCCCTCACCACGCACGGCAACTGGGGCTTCTTCCACGAATACGGGCACAACCACCAGAGCGACGAGTGGACTTACGCCGGATACGGCGAGACCACCTGCAACATCTTCGCCATGTATAACATGGAAAAAATCGCCGACAAAAAAATCGGCGGTCCCGGAAACGAGCGCGACGAATTCCTGCGCGGACTGCTGCGCGACCCGACCACCGCCACCGGTTCCGACCACTACCTGTCCATCTACATCCCCGTCATCAAGACGTTCGGCTGGAACGCCCTGCAAAAGACATTCGCCGAGTTCCGAAAAACACGAAGCGTCAGCACCGAAATCTCGCGCATGCGCCGCGACGCCGCCCGCCTCGGCTCGCAGCAAAAACGCGACCGCGCGCGCACCGAGCGCGTCCGGCGCAAGGACGACCCGTTCGCCAAAATCGAAAGCGAGGAGCGCGCCGCCGCTGACACCGCGCGCATCGAAGCCGTGCGCAAGGAGGCGTTCGTCCGCCTGTGGTCGCGCCACACTGGTTATAACCTCGGTCCGTATTTCGCGCGCGTCGGCTATCCCTACACCGACGCCATGAAGCAATCGCTCTCCAAATACAAACCGTGGATGGCACCGGAGGTCATCGCGTTCGACAAGGCCGAGGGACGCGCAACGGACGCCACCGGTGGCGGCAAATCCGCCGCCCGCGGACCGACGATGAAGTTCACCGGCGACGCCACCGTGAAGACCACCGTCAAACCGGCTCCGAAGGGCGGCACCACCGGTGCTCCAGCCCAGCCGCGCCGTCCCGGACGCACGACGCTCTTCGGCACCGAACGCCGCGAGGAAGACGACGACGCCGCCACCGGCGGCGAGTAACACCGACGGCGGAACTTTCCACGCAGTCCGCTGTTTCCACAGACCCGATTTGACTTTCCTGAACCAACTGTTTTTATGGCTTGTTTTCCCAAAAACCGCCGCATTGCATCCATGACCGCCTCGAAAAAGACAATTTCCGCAAACAAGAAGAACTCCCCCGCCAAGCCGACCGCCAAAACGGCTGCAAAACCAATCGCCAAGGTCGCCGCCAAAGCAGCGGCACCGGCGGCGTCGCGGTCTGTTACGTCCTCATCCGCCAAGGTCGCCCCCGCCAAAACCGTTGCCAGAACCGCCAAGCCAGCCGCGCCCGCGAAGGTCGCGCCGGCAAAGGTCGCGCCGGCGAAACCGGCAGTCGCGAAGTCCGCAAAACCGGCACCGGCACCAGCAAAAAAATCACCGCCGCCGGCAGCGGAAAAAACGTCCAAACCGGCGGCACCGGCGAAAGACGCAAAGGCGGCGAAAACAGCGAAGGCGGCGAAGGCGGCGAAGGCCGAAAAAGAAAATCCCGTCGCGCCGGTTCCGGCACCGGCGGTCGCGCCGGCGGTCGTCGTTGATGCCAAAAAATCCGACGCCGCCAGCCCTGTCGCCAGCCCCGCCGGTGACACCACCGGTGACGCCGTCGCGCCCGCGAACACAACCGCGCCGCGCCCGCAGGTGACCCTCGCGCTCTCGCAGGACAAACTCAACGCCGGCGTCTCCCAACTCGTCCGCACCTCCCGCGAAAAGGGCTTTGTCACCACGAAGGACATCGCGCTCATCGTTCCCGAATCCGCCGCGACCCCCGAAATCTACGACAACATCGCCAACATCCTCGACAACCTGAAGGTGCAAATCATCGAGGACGAGGAGGTCGAAAACTACAAACAGAAGCGCGCCGAGACCGAGGAGGAACAGGCGAAAACCGCGCAGGTGGACATCCTCGACGACCCCGTCCGCATGTATCTCAAGCAAATGGGCATCGTCCCGTTGCTCACCCGCGAACAGGAAGTCGAAATCTCCAAACGCATCGAAGACGCCGAAGCGCGCGCCCTCGCCGCCCTGTTCTCCGTCTGGCTCACCGTGCCGTTCCAGAGCGAAATCGCTCACAAACTCATGCCCGACGTGCGCGAGGAACGCTTCGACCGCGTCGTCACCGACAAGAAGGTGGACGGGCGCGAAAACTACCTCAAGAAAACACTCCCCAAGTGCGTGGACGAACTCGACGCACTCGTCAAAAAAATGGACAAGGCGTGGAACGAGTATTGGGCGGAAAAACAAAAGCGCGGCGGCGGCGACGCCGAGGTGCGCGACCGCGCCCTGAAACGTTTCAAAAAGTTCGAGCCGGAGATTTACCCCATCCTCAAAAAACTCTGCTTCAAGACCAAGATTTTCGAGGAGTGGCTCGAAAAGTTCATGCCCACCGTCCGCGAGTGCCAGAACATCATCGAGGACCGCGCCATGCTCGCCCGAAACGACCGCAAGGCGAAAAACCTCAACGCCGACCTCATCAACGCCCGCGCCACCGAAATCGAACGCCAGCACCGCCTCACGCCAAACGAACTCGTGGACGTCATCGGACGCATGCGACAGGGCTTGCGCGACGCCGCCAAGGCCAAGACCGACATGGTCGAGGCAAACCTGCGCCTCGTCATCTCCATCGCCAAGAAATACACCAACCGCGGACTGTCCTTCCTCGACCTCATTCAGGAAGGAAACATGGGGCTGATGAAGGCGGTCGAGAAATTCGAGTATCGCCGCGGCTACAAGTTCTCCACCTACGCCACGTGGTGGATTCGGCAGGCAATCACGCGCTCCATCGCCGACCAAGCGCGAACCATCCGCATCCCCGTCCACATGATTGAGACGCTCAACAAGGTCATGCAGATTCAAAAGCAACTCCTGCAGGAACTCGGTCACGAACCGACGCCCGACGAGGTCGCCAACGAGATGCAAATGCCCGTCGAGCGCGTCCAGCAAATCATGAAAATGGCGCAGCAGCCCATCTCGCTCCAATCGCCCGTCGGCGACGGCGACGACAGTTCGTTCGGCGACTTCATTGAGGACAAGTCCGCCGAGAACCCCTACGACATGGCGTCGAGCAACCTCCTGCGCGAAAAAATCGTCGAGGTGCTCGACTCCCTCGCGCCCCGCGAAAAGGAAGTGCTCTTCCTGCGCTTCGGAATCAAGGACGGCTACTCGCGCACGCTCGAAGAGGTCGGAAAAATCTTCAAGGTCACCCGCGAACGCATCCGCCAAATCGAAGCCAAGGCACTGCGCAAAATGCGCCACCCGACCCGCATCCGGCAGTTGAACGGATTCTTCGACGGCGACCTCGACACGTCCGGTCCCGGCTTCGAGCAAATGACCAAGGAAGTGCGCTCGAACCAGATTCACGTCAGCGACGCCTTCCGCGAGGAGCAAGCCGCCCCCGCGCCCAAACCGGTCGTCATCAACAAAGGCCGCTTCCCGCGCCCGCCCAAGCCCCCCGTCGAAACCCCGCCGGCACCACCGCCGGCGGCATAACGCCCCCGCGCCCGCGCGGGTCTCCGACCCGCAACTGGGAGCGCCGACTTTCAAGTCGGCTCGCCTCCTCCGTGCGGCGTAGCCGCCACTCCAAAAAAGAACAATGCAAGGCGGCTACGCCGCACCTCCCCCAAGCCGACTTGAAAGTCGGCGCTCCATGTGCGGCGCTCCATGTGTGTAGCGGCTTGGCGTGTGACGGATGGGTGTGCAGTGCCGGTAGCGACACCGCCGGGAACGCGGGGCTCCGACCCTCATCCGCGCACGGCAGGTCTCCGCTCCGCCGCACGCCCAGCCCCGCAAGGGCGGCATATCATAGGCAGGGGTGAAGTCGCGAAGCGACGAACCCCCTGTAATCGCGCAAACAAAAAACCGTGAACCGCGAAGCGGTGGCATGTGAGTGCCCTATAGAGGTTTTTTCTTGGGAGGCGGAGAGAGGCGTCTTTTGATTTCAGGGAAGTATTCCTCCTTAATGGCGGTGCCATATTTTGTCTTTGGAAAATGCTTCAAAAGACGGTCAAAACCACTTTTGGCGACTGCCCATTTTTTGTCCCAGAACGAAATTAGCGCAATGTGAAAGAGCGCGTCTTCGGCATCAGGAGAACTTGGAGAAAGTTTTGGTATCGCTTCAAAGAATTCGAGAGCAAGTTTTCGATTGTTGCATGGTCCAAGGGCAAAGACGGCGGCGCGATAAAGTGCCGGAACCGCCCAAGGCGTGTTGTGTAATGTTGGGTCGGTTAAAAACCGTTTGTAGGTGGCAAGAACATTTCTTTGCGCGGCTTCAATCTCGGAATCCGATGCGTCGCCCGCTCCGATATCAAACGCAGGGCAACGGGTCTCTTGCAAGAGACAGTAGGCGCGTTCACTTTCGGAACGACATTTTACAATGGCGTTATGATAATTACGAGCGGCAACGTTCCATTCGCACAAGGCAAAAAAAGTGTCCGCAAGAACTATCGCAAAAGGGGCGTTCTTGATTTTCCCCAAGATGTCCTCGTCGCCAAGGTTCAGATTAAACGGGTCGGCAAGCAGTTGTTTGAGACGGTGAACGGGGTTGGCATTGATATCCGGGTTTTCTTCGTAAGAAACAGTTTGTAAAACTTCCAATGCATCTGAAATGTTCTTTTGCATCGCAAGGGAAACGGAAAGATAAATTTTGGCGGAACGGGTTGTTTCAGCGTCGGGTTTTAGGGCAATGCATGTGCGCAAAAAGTGTGAGGATTTTCGACAATTCCTGCGCGCAAACGTTTGAGCATCCGCCTCGCAAGGCGGGAGTGTGCGACCGTGTGCTTGTGAAAAGATTCTTGGGTATCGCCTTGCTTTGTTAGCACATCAACATTCGAGAAGAAACCGCATGAAGAAGCATACCCCCAATAATAGTTAATGAGCGTGCGGAAGGATTTTTCATTTGTGGCTGGAATTGAGGGCGGCGGAAAAGCGTCTAATGAATAATAGAGAGCAAGCAGAAAGTCAGTTCCCCATCGCCCGTCCCGTTTGCGCGCACGCACAAATTCGGCAAGACGGTCGTTCAGGGTTTTAGGTTGACCAGGTGAGGAAATACCTCTTACGCGAAAATAATCGTGCGTTCGCATTGCCTCGCCAAAGGCACTAACGTAGAACCCGATTTCTTCCCACTGCGCGGGCGTCAGCGGCGTGACACCATCCTCGCGCAGTTCCTTCTCCGCTGGGGCGAAATCCGGCCAGCCGAGATGCAAGGGCGCGGCGAAAACGTCCGCAGAAATAAATGCTACCGTTGCAGATGCTTGCGCAGGAGATGGCTACAAGTGACGATAGAAGATGATGCACAGGTGTTTTCATGGGGGTTAAAAGAGTTGCTATCTTGGCGTGGCGGCGTGCAGGGCATTCACCGCCGGCGGTTGCCCCACTGTGGGCGTTCGCGTTCGGATGGGGGGACAATTTCGACGCGCGCGCCGCAACAGGCGGGGTGGCGGAGAAATTCGCGGTAGAAGGGCATGGAGCAGGAGACGGAGAGGGAAGTCGGGATGTCGGCTTCGAGGACACGCCCGCCGCTTTGCCGGAATCCCAGCGAGAGGCGGGTGCCGCCGTAGTTGGCGCGGTTGAAGGCGTAATTCAGAAGGCGTTCGGCGAAGTCGCGCGCCTCGCCGACGTCTTCGAGGACGAACTGGATTCCGCGCACGAGGGCAGGCACGCGGCTTTCGTCGAAGGGCGAGATACGCCACGCCTGCAGGTTCCATTCTCCGCGCTCGGGGTTGAAGGACATTTCGGCGTCAATGAGCACGATTTTCCCTTCGGAGAGCAGTTCGGGACCGCCGTATTTTTCGTATCCCTCGGAGAAGAGGAAGACGGTCAGCAGGTCGCGCTTGGTGTCGAGATTGAACAGTGCCCACGGTTTGGGCTGGGGCGGTTCGCCCTTGTTTCTGGCGTTGGGTTTCGGCTTGGAGATTTTCTTTTGGACGCCGGAGACGACGCCGACGAGGCGCGCGGGATAGCGGCGCGATGTGTCGAGTTGCTCCGCTGCGGCGTATTGTTCGAGCGGGCGGTCGAGCGTGTTGAAGACGCATTCCAGCCCCGCGAGCGCGTTGAGCGGGTGGCCGCTGAGGTAGAAGCCGAGGAGTTCCTTTTCGAATTGGAGTTTCTCGGCGGCGGGCATGGGGGGGGCGGAGTGGTCAATCCGGGGTTTGGCGGGGAAAAAGGCGGCACCGCCGTCGTCCATGAGGTCGAAGAGGGATCCTTGACCGGAGAGGCGGTCGGACTGGGTGGAGGCGAGGGTCTTTTTTATGGATTCGGTGGAGGCGAGCAGGTGGGCGCGGTCCTCGCCGGTGGTGTCGAAGGCGCCGGTTTTGACGAGGTGTTCGATGACGCGGCTGTTGAGGGTGTTGCCCGGGTGGCGTTCGAGGAAGTCAACGAAGTCCTTGTAGGGGCCGTGGCGGTCGCGTTCGGCGATGATGGCGGCGGCGGCTTGTTCGCCGACGCCTTTGATGGCGCCGAGGCCGTAGCGGATGGCGTGTTCGGCGGGGAAGGGTTCAAAGTGGGCGCCGGAGGCGTTGACGTCGGGGCCGAGGACGGTGATGCCGAGGTTGGCGCATTCGTCCATGAAGAAGGCGACTTTGGAGGCGTTGCCGGTCTCGCTGACGAGCATGGCGGCCATGAACTCGACGGGGTGGTTGGCTTTGAGGTAGGCGGTGCGGTAGGAGAGGATGCCGTAGGCGGCGGAGTGGGATTTGTTGAAGCCGTATTGGGCGAATTTTTCGAGGACGTCGAAAATCGCGTTGGCGGTCTTTTCGTCGAGGGAGTTGGTTTTGGCGGCGCCGGCGACGAAGATGCCGCGGTGGCGCGCCATTTCGGCGGGGTCTTTCTTGCCCATGGCGCGGCGCAGTTCGTCGGCGCCGCCGAGGGTGTAGCCGGCGACGACGCGGGCGGCGCTCATGACTTGTTCCTGATAGACGAGGACGCCGTAGGTTTCGGCGGAGATGTCTTTGAGGAGGGGGTGGGCGTATTCGACGTTTTCGGGGTGTTTTTTGCCGGCGATGTAGGTGTCAATGAACTGCATGGGGCCGGGGCGGTAGAGGGCGATGAGGGCGATGATTTCGTCAATGGTGGCGATGGCGAACTTGCGGCAGAGGTCTTGCATGCCTTCGGATTCGAGTTGGAAGACGGCGACGGTTTTGCCGGAGTTGAGCAGGTCGAAGGTGGGTTGGTCGCGGTAGTCGGCGGGGGCTTCGATGTCGAAGTGCTCGAAGCCCTTTTTGCGGCGGACGAAGCGGACGGCGTCGTCAATGACGGTGAGGGTTTTCAGGCCGAGGAAGTCCATTTTGAGCAGTCCTAACTTCTCGACGGGTTTCTTGGGGTATTGGGTGGTGAGGGCGCCTTCTTGGAGGGTGACGGGGACGATTTCGGTGAGGGGGCGGTTGGCGATTATCATGCCACAGGCGTGTTTGCCGGTGTTGCGGACCATGCCTTCGATGACGCGGCCTTCGTCGTAGATGGTCTGGGCGACTTTGTTGCGGGCGATTTCGGCGTCGAGTTCGGCGGATTTTTTGCGGGCGTTTTCGAGGGAGATGTTGAGGTCGTCGGGGACGAGTTTGGCGAGGCGGGTGGCTTCGGTGAAGGGGAGGTCGAGGATGCGGGCGAGGTCGCGGACGACCATTTTCGCGCCGAAGGTGCCGAAGGTGATGATGTTGGAGACGCGGTCGGCGCCGTATTTTTTGCGGACGTAGTCCACGACTTCGTCGCGGCGGCGCATGCAGAAGTCCACGTCGAAGTCGGGCGCGGAGACGCGTTCGGGGTTGAGGAAGCGTTCGAAGAGGAGGTTGAAGCGGATGGGGTCGATGTCGGTGATGCGCAGGCAGTAGGCGACGAGGGAGCCGGCGCCGGAGCCGCGTCCGGGGCCGACGGGGATGCCGTGGTCGCGCGCCCAGTTGATGAAGTCCCAGACGATGAGGAAGTAGTCAATGAAGCCGGTGCCGGCGATGATGGAGAGTTCGTAGTCAACGCGGGCGCACAGTTCCGCTGGTGACGCGGCACCGGTGCCGCGCGGGGCGTCGTCGGCGCGCGCGGCGGGGTCGTCGTAGTTGACGCCGTAGCGGGCGCGGAGGCCTTTTTTGCACAGGTCGAGCAGGTAGGCGCCGTTGACGCGCATTTTGGCGCGTTGCTCGTCGGAGAAGGCGAAGTCGGCCGCCTTGCCTTGCTGCGCGAGGAGTCCGTTTTTGAGGGCGACGTAGGAGTCGAGAATGCGGTCGAGGGGAGTGGCGGCGGAAGCGGCGGCACTGCCGGTGGCACCGGCGGCGGTGGCACCGGTGTCGGCGGAACCGTTCCCGCCGGCGAAGATTACCTCGACCCGTTCGCGCTGGGCGGGTTCGAGGACGTATTCGGGGTAGTTGAGCGTGTCGGTGTCGAACGCCACGTCGCACATCTCGGCGATGGCGAGGGTGTTTTTGAGCGCGTCGGGCGCGCCGTCGAAAATACGCGCCATCTCGGCGCCGCTTTTGAGGTAGAACTGCTTCGCGGGGTAGCGCATGCGCTTGGCGTCGGCGACCTTCGCGCCGGTCTGGATGCACAGCAGCGCGTCGTGCGCGGCGACGTGCCCGTGGTCAACGTAGTGCACGTCGTTCGTGCACACGACGCGCAGGCCGTTGGCGGCGGCGAGTTCGAGCAGTTGCCGGTTCAGGTCCACCTGCTCGGGCAGCCCGTGGTCCATGATTTCGATGACGAAATTTTCCTTACCGAAGATGTCGAGAAAGCGGGCGAGCGCGCGCTTGGCGCGGTCGGTTTCGCCGGCGGCGAGCGCCCTTGGAATCACGCCGCTCATGCAGCCGGAGAAGCCGACGAGACCGCCGGCGTGGGCGGCGAGTTGCTCCATGTCGGTGCGCGGCTTGCCGTAGAACGAGCCGCGCAAGTGCGCGTCAGAGACGATTTTGACGAGGTTTTGGTAGCCGGTGAAATCCTTGGCGAGCAACCCCATGTGATAGCGCTTCTCGGTGGCGCGGTCGGGACGCTCCGTGAGCGCGTAGTCGAAGACGAGGTAGATTTCGCACCCCAGCAACGGCTTGATTTTTCCGCCCCTCGCCTTGGAGAGCATCTTCGCGTTGCTCCAAAACTCGAACAGCCCGAAGAGCGCGCCGTGGTCGGTGATGGCGATGGCGCGCTGACCGAGCGAGTAGGCGCGTTCGAGCAACTTTTCGGTGCGCGCGCACCCGTCGAGCAAACTGTAATCGCTGTGCACGTGCAGGTGGACGAACTCCGGCGACACCTTTGCGAGTGCCTCGGCGGAAACGTCGTCAAACGCGGGGCGGAAAACGCCGCCGGCACCGGCAATCGCGCCGGCGTCAGCACCGGCGCCACCGGCGCGCTCGGCGGCGTCCAGCGCGACGTCCATCGCGCTCTCCAACGCGCCACGGGGCGCGGCGGACGCGCCTCCGCCACCAAGCCCGCCGAGCATTTCGGTCTCCGCATCGTTGCCATTGTCCATGCGGCGACAGGGAACACGCGCGCCGCCGAAGAGGCAACCCTTGCGCCGCGAAAAGCACCGCTGCCGGTGCCGCCGATGCCGTCCGCCGGCTCCCGCTTCCGAAAAAACTTCTTGCGCGCCCCCGCGAATTGCGGCGTAGTGCGCGCCGGTCTTGCAAAAGACCATTTGCGCCTCTGGTGGTTTGTTAGTTGGTCATCCCAAGGACACCCCGAAATCCGATGGTCGGAAACAGGAGCGCAAGTTCAGCAACAGACAACAGAGTAGAGTAATGGATAACAAGTTATTCGTTGGTAACCTCGCATGGGGTGCCACGGAGGAAGACCTGCAAAAATACTTCGGACAGTTCGGAACCGTCCAACAAGTCGAAGTCATGCGGGACAGGTTCACAGGTCGGGCACGGGGCTTCGCCTTCGTGACCTTCGCCACGCCCGAAGAGGCGCAGGGCGCTGTCAACAACACCGAGGGCAAGGAATTTCAGGGTCGCCCCCTGAAAGTCAACGTCGCCCGTCCGCGTGAGGAGAATCCGCCTCCGCGCCGCGATTTCAACGGCGGCGGCGACCGTGGCGGCTTCCGCCCGCGCCGTTTCGGCAATGACCGCGGCGGTTTCAACCGCGGGGGTCGCGGCGGCGGCGGCTATGACCGCGGCGGCGACCGCGGACCGCGCCGGCGCGATTTCGACCGCGGCGGCCGCGGCGGCTTCGAGGAAGGCGGCGAGGACTCCGGCGGTTACTAAACCGGA
Organism: Puniceicoccales bacterium; assembly: GCA_031273045.1. Taxonomy (GTDB): domain Bacteria; phylum Verrucomicrobiota; class Verrucomicrobiia; order Opitutales; family UBA953; genus CALNBE01. The sequence goes on along the minus strand of JAISSQ010000101.1, from coordinate 1,875 downwards.
ACGCCAAGCCCCTCTCCCGCAACCGCGGAGCACACACCCCGCAGGTGCCGGCGCCCAAGCGTCGGCACCTGCGTTTTTTTGTTTTTCGCGCCGGTGCCGTCTCGCCAACCTTCGCGCCATGTCCATCACCTCCCCCCACCACCGGCGCCGCCGCGCCAAGAACAACGCCGCCGCCGCGTTCACGCTCGTTGAACTGCTCGCCGTCATCGCCATCGTCGGCATCCTCATGGCGGTCGTTCTCGGCATCGCGCCGGGCATCTCGAACGCGCGCAACGAGGCCGCCGCCAAAAGCCACATGGGTAGCATCCAGACCGCCCTCGAAGAATTCCACCAGTCCTACAAGGAATACCCGCCGCACGACGGTGCCGCCACCGACGCCGAGGGCTGGCAAAAGACGCTCTACGCCACCCTCACCGGTCTGAAGGTGCTCAAATTCGAGGACGACAAATACCGCCTCGCCACCTACGAGGAGGCCGCCACCTCCACCGGAAAGACCGCCGTCCAGCGGTCGTTCATCCGCGAAAGCGCCGTCGGCACCCAGCCCGGGCGCGGCGGCGAGGAAATTCCCGAAGAGCAACGCTACTTCGTTGACCCGTGGGGCAATCCCTACGGCTACCGCTACAACATCCTCGAAAACGGCGCCTTCGGAAAACAATGGCGGCGCCCGGGCTACCTGCTCGTGTGCGCCGGAATCCGGTTCCGCGACCACGACGCCCAGAGCCAGCCGAGCAACGAGGACTACTTCTCCGGAGCCATGGAGACCACCGGTCAGGTGCCCGACGAATACTTCAAGGACGAATACCGGCGCGACAACCTGACCAACTGGAAGCCGGTCAACTAACCCCCCGCCCCGCCCCAAAGACCGCCGGAAACGTCACCGGCGGTGCCGCCGCCATGCCCAAAACGCCGCCGCCCGCGCCACCGGTGCCGCCGCCGGTGCCACCGCCACCGCCGCTCATCGAAGTGCGCGACCTGCGCGTCGAACGCGAACGGGTCATCCTCGACGGCATCAACTGGCGCGTCCGTGCCGGCGAAAACTGGGTGCTGCTCGGCGCGAACGGCTCCGGGAAAACCTCCCTGCTCGCCGTGCTCACCGGATACCTCGCCGAAAGTGCCGGCAGCGTCTCCATTGCCGGCGCGACGCGCGGCGAAGACGACTGGCGCGAACTGCGCAAGCGCGTCGGCTTGGTGTCGGCGGCGTTCGACCGACGCGTTGCCGGTGACGAATCCGCCCTCGCGGTCGTCGCCGGCGGCCGCTCGGCGCGCGTGAACCTGTTCCGCGAACCGTCGCCGGCGGAGCGTCGCGGCGCGCTCGCCCTCATGCGGCGCACACGCTGCGAGCACGTCGCGACGCAGCCATGGCGGACGCTCTCGCAAGGCGAGCGGCAACGCGCGCTCGTCGCCCGCGCGCTGTTCTCCGGTCTGGACGTGCTGATTTTGGACGAGCCGTGCGCCGGTCTCGACCCGCGCTCGCGGGAAGAATTCCTCGCGCTGCTCGGCGAACTCGCCACCGGCGGCACCACCGGTGACGCCCCCGTGCCGCTGGTGCTCGTCACGCACCACGTCGAGGAAATCACGCCGGTCTTCACGCACGCCCTGCTCTTGCGCGAGGGGCGCGTCCTCGCCGCCGGTCCCCTGCGTCCGACCCTCACCGCCGGCAACCTCTCCGCCCTCTTCGACGCGCCCGCCCGCCTGCGCAAGACCGGCGGGCGCTACGCGCTCACGTTGACCACTTAAACCTTCAACGGCGCGTATTTCGGCGCGCCTTGTTTTTGGGCGCGGGCGCGGAGGCGCAGGCCGTTGAGGCGGATGAAGCCGGCGGCGTCGCTTTGGTTATACCAACTCTTGACGCCTTCCATCGAGGCGACGCCTTCG
>JAISSQ010000183.1 GCA_031273045.1 Puniceicoccales bacterium | reverse complement strand
GTTCAAACGCCGGCAATGAAAATCTCCCTCCAATGGCTCGGCAGATACGTGAACCTCGACGGCGTCAGCGTCGCCGAAATCACCGACGCGCTGCCGATGCTCGGCCTCGAAGTCGAGAGCGTCGCCGCGCACGGACTGCCGGCACTCCCGAACGTCGTCGTCGGCGAAATCCTCTCTTTTGAAAAACACCCGAACGCGGACAAACTCTCCGTCTGCCAAGTCGCCACCGGCGGCGCCGCGCCGCGCCAAATCGTCTGCGGAGCCAAAAACTTCAAGCAAGGCGACCGCGTGCCCGTCGCGCTGCCGGGGGCGGTGTTGCCCGGCGGTTTCGAAATCAAGGTCTCGAAACTGCGCGACGTCGAGTCCTGCGGAATGATGTGTTCGGCGCGCGAACTCGGCATCGGCGACGACCACGGCGGCCTGCTCATTCTCACGCCGCGCAACCTGCCCGTCGGCTCCGCGCTCAACGACCACTTCCCGCCGCCCGACACCGTTTTCGACCTCGCAATCACCGCCAATCGCGGCGACGCGCTCTCGCACATCGGCGTCGCGCGGGATTTGGCGGCGTGGTTCGGGCGGGAGTTGAGGGTGCCCGACTCCGGACTTCCAACTCTGGACGGTGCCGCCGGTGCCGCCGCCGCCGGTGCCGCCGGTGCCGCTTCTGACGCGCCGCTCGTCTCCGTCTCGGTGACTTCCCGAACCTGCCCTTACTACACGGCGCGCTCGATTCGCGGCGTCAAAATCGCCCCCAGCCCGGAATGGCTCCGGCGCGACCTCGAAGCCGTCGGCCTGCGACCGATTAACAACGTCGTGGACATCACCAACTGGGTGATGCTCGAAACCGGTCAGCCGCTCCACGCCTTCGACGCCGCGAAAATCGCCGGCGCCACGCTCAACATCCGCGACGCCGCCGCCGGCGAATCCATTCTCCTGCTCGACGGAAAAACCGTCGCCCTCGCGCCCGACGACTGCGTCATCGCCGACGCCGCCAAGCCCCTCGTCATCGCCGGCATTATGGGCGGCGAGGACTGCGGCGTCACCGGCGACACGCGCGACATCGTCCTCGAAGCCGCGTGGTTCGACCCCGCCGCCGTCCGCCGCACCTCGCGCCGCGCCGCCGTCAGCACCGACAGTTCGCAACGCTTCACGCGCGACGTTGACCCGGGCGCGACCGACGCCGCCTCGCGCCGCGCCGCCGCCCTCATCGCCGAACTCGCCGGCGGCACCATCGTCCCCGGCGCGACCGTCGTCGGCGCCCCGCCCCGCGCCGCGCGCCGCATCGCCATCACCGGCGACTACGTCCGCGACCGCCTCGGCGTCTCCACCACCGCCGCCGGCGACGCCGAAATCGCCTCCGTCTTCACGCGCCTCGGCTTTGAAGTCAAAACAGTCGGGAGCGGGAATTGGGAAGTCACCGTGCCCACGTTCCGCGCCGACATCGAGCGACCCATTGACCTCGTCGAAGAGTTCACCCGCGTCCACGGCACCGGTGACATCGCGCCGGCGCCAATCGCCTCGCCAACGCACACCGCCGACGACGCGCCGGTGACCCACTACACGCGCCGCGCCGCCGCACGCCTCGCCGGCCGCGGCGCCGCCGAATGCGTCCACTACACACTCGCCGACGGCAAACGCCTCGCCCGCCATTACGGCGCCCCGCTCGCCGACGCCCTCGCCCTCGCCAACCCGCTCGCCAGCGACCAAAGCCACGTCCGCCCCTCCCTCCTCCCCGGTCTGCTCGACGCCCTCCGCCTCAACCTCGCCAACCACAACGCCCCGCGCCGCCTCTTTGAAGTCGGCCGCGTCTTCCGCCCCGGACGCGACGGCTCGCTGCGCGAACTCGTCGCCGCCGCCTTCGTCACCCTCGCCGAACCCGCCGCCCCCTCGTGGAAAAAACGCGAACCCGCCGACTTCTACCAAGCGAAGAAACTCGCCCTCGAACTCGCCGCCGACGCCGGCATCGTCCCCGCCCGCCTCGTTTGGAGCGCCGAGCCGGTGCCGCCCCTCTTCCAAGCCGGCCACGCCGGCGCCGCCAAAGACCGCGCCGGCAACGCCGAAATCTTCGCCGGACTCGTTGACGCCCGCGCCGCCGCCGAGTGGGACATCAAGCACACCGTCGTCGCCGGCGAAATCCTGCTCACGCTCGACAACTTCGCCGCCGCCCCCAAACGCCCCCGCTTCGCCGAATGGTCGCCCTTCCCGCCGGTGACGCGCGACGTCGCCCTCGTCGTTGACGCCGCCCTCACCGCCGCCGACGCCCGCGAGAAAGTCCGCGGCGCCGCCGCCAAAGCCGCCGGCAAACTCTTCGCCCTCGAAAGCGTCACCTGCTTCGACGTTTATTCCGGCGCCAGTCTCGGCGAAGACGCCGCCGGCAACGCCCGCAAAGGCCTCGGCTACACGCTCACCTTCCGCGCCGCCGACCGCACACTCACCGACGACGAGGTCAACAAGGTCTTCGCCCAAATCCTCGCCACCCTCGAAAAAACCCCCGGCATCGCCATCCGCCGATGAGGGCGGTGGTCAGTGATCAGTGGTCAGGACGCTACACACATAGAGCGCCGACTTTCAAGTCGGCTCGCCCCCTCTATGCGGCGCAGCCGCCACTTTTCTTAGAGAAGCAAGGCGGCTACGCCGCATCACCCCCAAGCCGACTTGAAAGTCGGTGCTCCATGTGTGCGGCGCTCCATGTGTGTAGCGGCTTGGCGTGTGGCGGTTGGGTGCGCAGTGCCATGCCGGTGCCGCTGGGAGCGCAGGTCTCCGACCCGCATCTGGGAGCGCCGACTTTCAAGTCGGCTCGGAGGAGATGCGGCGCAGCCGCCATTCTAAAAAAGAGAAGCAAGGCGGCTGCGCCGCAACACTGCCGAGCCGACTTGAAAGTCGGCGCTCCATGTGTGCGGCACTCCATGTGTGTAGCGGCTTGGCGCACGGGTCGCTACATTCGTTGAATGCGCAGGTTAGAATCTATACCCGACGCCGCATGTGAACTGGTGGCCGACGCTTGTGGCGTGCGCGTTGGAACCGTAGTAATAGTAACCAGCGTAGGTGCTGTTGTAGGCACTGCCGTTTCCGTAAGCCATGGAACCGGTCTCGACACTGTTGGTCACAAGAATGCGGTAGGTGACGTCCAGAAAGAACGATTCGCTCAAGCGGACGACGAACGAAGTTGTGAATCCGTAGGAGAAACTGGATTGCGAGACCGTGTTCGATTTGAAGGCACCGTCGTAATAGTAGTATTTCCCGTAGTTGTAAGTCATACCGAGCGTGACGCCGGTGCGCAACAGTAGCGACGGAGAAAGGTCAAACTCATAGGCAAACGTCACAAGAACAGGGACGACGAGCGCGCGGTTTCGGCGCGCCGCCTTACGGGCGTAATAGTCGGCGTAACCGTTGTAGTATGCGTTGTAGTCGTTGTAATAGTTGTTGTAGTATTCCTGACTGTAATAATACTGGTTGTAATAGTTGGAGTCGTAGCCGTAACCGGATGAGTTGCGCGGGGTCGAGACATCGCCGTAAACATCCACCTCCAACTCGATTCGCAACGCGCCGAACTCGCTCCGCGATTGCGGAACATAAAAACCGCCGCGAATCGCGCCGCCGCAGAAGGAGATGTTGTTCATGCCGCCACCGGTGGCGACTTTGTTCCTCGATGAATAATGGTAGGTCTGATAATAATACGACGGTCCGATTTCGAGAAAGCCGATGCTCGCCGACTGCTGGCGGTCCTTGAAGACGTCGTAACTGCTGCCGAACGCCCAAGAATCGTTTCCGACACCGCCGGTGAGTGCCTTGGCACTGACACCGCCGGCGACGTTTCCGCTGTTCACGTAAGGCGAACCGAACGTCTGGGCGTGCAGCGTGGTGACGCCAAAAACGCCACCGGCACCGGTGCCGCCGGTGACTTCGCCGGACGGCAAGTCGCCGGAGTCAAGGTTCGCTGCGGCGGCGAGAAGCGTCGCGGCAGCGAGGATTTTTTTGCTTTTGGGGCATTCTTTGCGGGAGCGGGTCATGCGAGGATGTGTTGGTTGTTGCTGGTTGTGTGTGTGGGAGACAGGTGTGTTGTTGTTGGGAATGAATGGGTTATTGTTTTTGAACGGGGGCAATGCGTCCGGGTGCCGGCGGTGGTGCTGCCGGCGACGGTGCCGGTTGCGAAGGCGGAATCGGCGCGCGAGTAAGGTCGCGGAGGCGAAGAATGTCGCCGGACTTGATTGCGGAAAGATTCCCCCAAACAAGGCGGGCGTTGGAATTTTTGGGCTGAACGCTTGTGACTTGCACGATGGCGACATCCTCTTCGCTCGAACCAATGGACTCGTTGGTGTCGGGGTCAATAATCGGTTCGCCGACGGTGCGCACGGTGTAGTATTGACCTACAACGATACCCTCGCCGCCTCGGTTAATCACGACGCTGTTTGTGCGCGTTAAAACCTTCGCAACCTTGAGCGGATAGATGTCTTCCAAAATCCGCGTTGCAATTCGGTCGCCAAGAATGTCTGCGGCATTGTAGAAACGGTTCTCAAAGTTGTCGCCCGGAACAGTCGCCATGTCTATGTTCTCGTGCGCTGCGAATTTGTTTTGTCCGGTGGAGACATCCATAATGCGGTAGGATACTCTGGCGTTGCCGCGATAGGTGTATTTTCCCGGAATGACATCGCCGGTCGGCGCAAGATAATCGCGCTCCAACTGGACTCGTTCTCCATTAAACTCTTCGATTTCACCGGTGACGAGCCAGTCGGCACCGAGGCGCGCCCCGAACTTGTTGAGTTCCGGAGTTTTATATTCACCGCTGCTTTCCTCGCGCGCCCGTTGTTGCAAATACTCCGCATCGTTTTTGATGTTCAGGACGATAAAACGCTTTGACTGCGTGAGCGCGTTTTCGATGCGCGTGTTGATGCGCTGGTCAACACCCTGCATATTGAGATTCGTCCCGCTCAAATTGTAGCGACCGTTGTGGTATTTGAAATTACGGACGACAATTTTCGCCAACTTGCTCTTGGAAGGGTCTTTCCCGACGACTTTGTAGGTTCGGACGGCAATGGCGACTTGGTAATAGTGCGTGTCGTCGTTGGTGTTCAACCGACGGACGGCTTTACCGGTGGTGTAGTTCCCGATTTTTCCGGCATAGGTTGCAACGACCTCGCGATACTCGACGTCGAGTTCGGATTGGTTGCTCCCGTCTTTTTTGAGTGCGGCGGTGTAGCGAGAACGAACGCCCTCAATGCCCGAGACGTCCACCCCGTTCATGCGGCGGATGACCTTGGCGAGCGCGTCCACCTCGGCGAGAAACGGCGTGGCACCGGTGCCGGTCTCGCGGATGACATTGTCTTCTGCCACTGGCACTACTGCAACCGGAGCGGCAGCAAAAGACGGCGAGACGATAAACGAAGGTGTAGAGAACAATGCGAGGAGCGCGGCACCGGCGACGAATTTTCGGAAGTTAGGAAGAGAGAGTTTCATGTTTTGACTTGTTTTGGGGTGAAAGAGTTGAGGGTGGTATGGTTTAAAAATCGTCCAAAGCGCGGCGGGGTTGAGGCGGTGCCGCTGGAGTTGGTGCCGCCGGCGGGGTCGGCGGCGGGGCGGTTGTCGCCGCCGGTGCCGGCGGAACGATTTCCTCCGGCGCGCTCTCGACGATTTCGATGCGCGCGCCCGCTTTGTAGGCGGAGGTGATTTTCTTTGCGATTTTTAGTTTCTGAAAAGCGAGTTTGACGAGTTTTTCGCGGAATTCGACAAGCGGCCGCTCTTTCTCTTCGAGCGGCGTAACGCCATCTTCTTCGAGAGCGCGCTTTGCCTTTTTGATGTTCGCCATTTCGGCGTCGAGGCGTTTGAACTCGGTAAATTCGGCGGGGGCACCCCCGTTCTCGATGAACCGTTTGATGTCCGGCGTGAAAAACGCCAGAGCGGGGTCGGGAGCATTCGGCGGCGGTGGCACCGGCAGTTCCTTGGAGACAACCGCTTGAGCGTTTGCGGCGGCACCGGTGGCGGGCTGCGTGCCACCGGCAGTGTTCGCGGCAACGATTTTGATGCGCGGGTCGCTGATTTTTGCGTCGCGCAGCATCGCAATCAGATAGTCCGACGGCACGCCCCAGTTGACATTTTGCGCGTCAGTGGTGACCTGCAAGGAAGTGCTGCCTCGCTTGAGCGCCTCGGCGTTGCGAACAAGATCAATCGTGCTTGTCTCACCGGCGGCGTTGACGGCGACAACCTGACACTCATCATTCACGACCGGACCGCCGCTGGTTCCGTGCGAGGTTGGAATTGTGTATTGAATGCGCGGGGACGGCGCGTTGCGGTCTTTGGTGTTGGAAACGACACCGGTGGCAAACGTCCCCTCGTATTCGCCGAGCGGATTGCCGATGTGGAACAAGTCCGCACCCTGACGAAGCGTCGCGGAAGAGGTGATTGGAAGCGCGGGAACATTCTCAAATCCGTCAACGACGAGAATCGCGATGTCAATGGTGGAAGAATGTCCCATCGCGGCAATCTTCCTCACAGCATGCTCGCGTGTGTCGCTGGTTCGGTTCACGACCGCGATTTTCGCGCCGTCAATGACGTGGTGGTTTGTGACAACATAACCACCGCCGATGTGGAATCCGCTGCCGCTGCCGCCAATGGGCGTTCCGTCTTCGCTCACGCCGTTCAGCGTGCGAATGGTCACCGCGCTCGCCTTGAGCCGTTCGGCGATTTCAACCTTGGAGAGAGCGGCACCGGCAACGCTCGGAAAAGCGGTTGTGAACAGAAGAAGCGCGGCGCAAGACCGCATGAATTTGCCTGTGGTTTCAATGTTCATTTGCGTTTGTTTCTCCTTGTTTATCAACGGGTTGTTTCTTCTGTTTTGCACACTATTTCAACAGTGCGTCGAGTTCGGCGTCACTTGCGCCGAGTTTTGAGGAAATGTCGGACATCTTTCTGGATTCGAGCGAGGCAATTCCCTGCTCCCGCATCATTTTGTCCAAATCAACGCTATCCAACTGCTTGGCGATATTGGAAAGGTCGGGCATGTTTTTTCGCCGCGCGAGGTCTTTGCTTTGGTCTTCGAGTTTCTGCTCGTTGTTGTCCAAGACCTCCAGCGCGGCGAAAACCTGCGGGACCATGTTGTTGATTTTTTCGAGTTCGCGCGCGTATCGTGCCGAGCGAGTTGACAGTTCTTTGATTCGGGCGATGCGTGTTTTCAGGCGCGCGCGGAATGAGGCGTTCGGCCATGCCTCGCCGGCGTAATTGACCGTTCCCTGCGGCGACGCCTTGAGTGCGGCGACCATTTCGTCGCGCTCGTTTGTTGCCTCGGCGAGACGCTCGTCAACTTTCTCCTTGTCGCGTTTGAGGTCTTTTTTGACGAGACCCGCCTGAACGAGTTTCTCGGTGAGCGACATTCGTTTCTTGGCAACCTCGTTTTCGAGAATGAAGACGACGTATTCCTGCAAGTCCGAAGGGAAACTTTCCGGCAGGGGCGCCAGTTTCACGCGCGGTCCCTTTTGCGCGCCACCGGCGGCGGCGGGGTTGGCACTGCCGGCATTTTCCTTTGCTCTCGATTTTCCCTTCGGTTTGTCACAACCGCAAATTCCCACCGCCGCAAGGAGGGCGGCGGCGGCGAGAAGGAAGCGAAACGAAAGCAAAAAGCGGAAAGCGTGCGGCTTCGTTTTGGAGCGTTGGCGGAGCATTGGCATTCGCGGGTTGAGGGTGTGTGTGAAAAGGGTTGCGGCACCGGTGGTCAGCGCAGATAGCGACGGATTTCCGTTCGCGGACCGCGCTTGACGACTTTGTATTCCATTTTTGAGGTGTCGGCACTCCACAGCGTGGAGTTGCTACGAGCATGATTGATGTGCAGTTCGAAAGCATAGGTTACTTCCTCAAGCCCGCCCTCGAATCCGCCTATCCTGGACCTAACTCTTCCATTGATAATGTATTCCGCTGCGTTGGCATTCAGGCGAGCACCGGTGTTATCAACAAGCGAGTTGTGGTCCGTAATCAAAACTGTGAACAGGTTACGTTTCACGATTTCGGAACGAACTGCTTGCAGAAAATCTCGTCCCTCAAAACGTAGCAACGCTGTGTCGTTGGCAACCCTGCCGAGCGAGAGTGTGCGGCGGCGACCGTTGGCGGGAAAGAGAAGGAGTTCCGGATGATTCAATCGCAAATTTTCTTTGTCGATTTCTTTCAGTTGCTGTTCCATGTCCTCAATCATGGCGGAGGAGACGCGATAGAGGTCGAGATTGGAAAGACCGGCCGTTTGCGGACCGTTAACGGGGATAATCGTGCCATCGACCGGATTGACCGTTTGGATTCCTTGTCCCGCGCAACCGGCGAACGCGAGCGCGCCAGCGGCGAGGAAGATGTTGAACTTAGTGTGGATTTTCATGATGTTTTGAACATGGGAGGATGTTGTTATTGGTTGAGAGGATTTGTTAACGTGTTCGTCTGGTTGGTTGTTGTTAGGGGTGAAAGAGTTATGTTCTTGTTTATTCAATCGCGACGACTTGCGGTGCTGGCGCGGTTGCGACGGTGTGTGGAACGCGGAACCAGACGAACGCATTGCGCGCATGGTTCGGGATTTGGACGCTTTGCCGTCCGGTCTTTCCGCCGATTGTGATGGTGCGGTCGGCGGGAATTTTGACGGAGACAACTTGGATGTTCTTGGGGAGCGCATACCATTGGCGCGTGTCGGCAGCGGCGAGCGAATCCATCAGTGCTTGCGCAGCGGCAATGGCGGCAATTTCGACGCCCGGACCGCTCAAAAGCGCACCGGCAAACGGAATACTCCCCGCTTTCTTTTTCAACGCCTCGGCACCAATGCGCGCGCCGACAACAATGGCGACCTGACCGATGACGCGCGCCGTCGTGCGAAACACCTCGCGGGCAATCATTCCATCGTAGGTCTTTTTGTATTCGGTGATGGCGGCGCGGTCCATGTTACAAACCGTCTCGGTGGCATAGAACCGACCGCCGGCACCGACGGTGAAATAAGAATCCTCCGGCGCAGGACGCGGCTTAAGTTTCGTAACGGCATAGGGAATCGTGAGCGGAATCGGGTTGAGACAAGCGGAAATGTTCAGACCGGAGAGATTAGCAAGTGACATCGCCGCCGGCGGCACAATCCCTGCGCCGACGGAGATGCTCTTCTTCTTCGACAGTTTGAATTCCTCAAGTTTCGGAGCGAGACCATTCTCGACGACAACCCAGACGCGACCGGCGACGGCCTCGGCCTTACCGGTTTTCGCAAGTTTGTAATCGCGGCGCACCTGCTCGCAGTCCTCCTCCATGCTGGCGACCTCCCTGAAGTAATTTTCAGCATCGCCGAAATTGCCCATCCAGAGATTAACCAACCCGCACAGGTAGTAAGCGTAGGGATTCCCAAAACCGAGGTAGTTTTTCTGATTGAATACATCGGCGATGTCTCGGTCGTTTTCGAACATCTTTTGCACCTCGCGCTTTTCCTCGCGTTCCTCGCGCTCGGTCTCGGCGCGCTTTTTCGGGTCTTTCTCGGCGAGACGCGCCTGTGCCAGAGAGTCCTCGCGGGCAACTTTCTCTTTCAGAAAGCGGACGTCGATATCGTTCTGCCATCTGTCAATGCGGACAAACGCCGGTGCCGCCTTCAGACCGTCGCGAAGGAGCAAACCGAGTGCTGCGTATGTGACCGCCATGACACGCTCGAACGCCTTGCCGGTGTAGGGCAACGCGTTGTCATTCGAGAGCATCGCGCCCGCATAGAACGCCGCGCCCTTGGCGGCACTCTCGGCGTCAAAATCAAGGAATGATTTCGTCGCGCCAAGCGCGTTACCGTTGGGGTCGTCGAGGTCTTTGACGGCGACATCGGCGCGACCGGTGGCGAGCGCGACGCCGCCGCGGTTGAGTTGCCAGTAAAGGTTTTCCTTGCCGACAATGCCGGTGTCGGAGCCGGCGCCGCCCGCATTGGTGGCAGCGATGAAGGCGTCGTTGAGCCGGTCTTGGTCAACGGCGGCGGTGAACTCGCCGGAGTCCACCGAACCGCCGCAACCGGCGAGGAGCGCGGAGGCGGCGGCAAGCAGCGGGAGCGAGGCGTTTTTGAAACGAGCGTGTTTCTTGGATTTCTGGGCGAGGGTTGTGTTCATGGGGAAATGGCTTTGCGGGTGTGCGTGAGTGAGGGAGAGGTGTCAGGGGAGAGGTTGGCGGTGATGGCGGCGGTTAGCGGATTACCGGCGGCGCGAGCGCGGCGGACCGGGGATTTCGGGAACGGGGCGCGGGTCGTCCGGCGTGTTCGCGAGCGTCCGCTCGTCGAGCGGCTTGGCGACGCGCTTGGGTTTCGCGGCGGGACGCCATGTGCGGCCGCCGTCGTTCGAGACCTCCCACTCGAAGATGAGCGCGGTCGGGCTGGCGGCTTTCACTTCGAGCACCGCCGGTGCACCGGCGACGACGGGCGTCAGCGGGCGCAGGTCGCGTTCGAGTTGCGGCGCGCCGGTTCCGCGACTGCGCGGACCTTCGCCTCCGGCCGGAACGCCGGCACCGGTCGCGCTGTTGCCCACCCGCAACGTGCCGACGGTGCTGAATGCCTCGCCCACGCTGTTCTTCGCGCGGACGCGGTAAGCCGTTCCGGTGGCGTGCGGCGTGATGCGCGAAAGCCGCAGCGCCGTAGTCGTCGCGCCCGCGATGTCCGTCCAAGTCGCGCCACGGTCCGCACTCTGCTGCCACTGCAGCGCGGGCGCGGGATTGCCGAGGGCGACGACAGCGAGACGCACGCCGTTCGTTCCGGCCTCGGCAAGGTCAACCTCAATGGTCGCGGGCAGGTCGGAATCGAACGCTGGCGGTTCGAGCAAATTGAGCGCGGTCGTGCTGCTCGTCGTCTCGCCGTTCGCGTTCGTGAGGCGGACGCGGTAGAGTCGCCCCTTGGCATCACCGGCAGCACTGATTTGCAGTTGGTCGGTGCCGAAGTCGGAGTCACTGCCGCCGGCGGCGGTGGCGGCGGCGGAGTCGGCGATGGCGGCGGTGTTCGCGGAACCGTTGGAGACCGGTGCTTGCGCGGCGTCGGGCTTGACGACTATCGCGGAACCTGCGCCCGCATTGCCGCGCGAGTATTGCGGCGAGTGGTCGTCACCGGCAGCGGCGGTCTCGCCGGTGGCGGAGAAGAGGGCGAGGGCGGCGATGAAACCGGCGGCGGCGGCACCGGTGCTGGGAACGGAATAGGAGGAAGTGAAGTCGGGCATACGGGTGCCGAGATTGCAATGGGGTTGGAGGAGCGCAACAAAAAAGTTTTCAAAGACACCAAACGAAACCGAAAGCAATCTCGCGAAGCCGCAAAAACCCTGCTAATTCTTTTGCCTTCAATGTGTTGCGAAGAAGGATGAAGGCATGAAAAAGACATCACAGGTCACATTGAAACTCACGGATGACGACTTCGAGTTTTTGAAGGAACTTGCGGTGCGGACAGGGTTCAGCGCACAGGCACTCGTGCGGCAGATGATTGCGGCGGTGCGCCGGCAATGGGAAATGTTCGGGCGCGTCTCGCTGCCGCTGGTGCTCGCCGATGTCGCGAGTGCGAGTGCGAGCGCGGAAGCGGCGGGCGCGGCAAGCGCGACGAGCACGAGTGGCGCGGCGGGAACGAGTGGCGCGACGAGCACGAGCGAAGCGGGCGCAGAGACGCGGACGAAGACGCGGTGAGGCGGCGACGGTGAGGCAGCGAGGGGAGGCGGCGAGGGAAGGCGACGGTGCGGGACGGTTGCGGTGCGGCGGCGGTGCGGGGGCGGCGCGGGAGCGGAGGCGGGAGCGGTGCGAGGGCGGAGGCGACGTTCAATCGTGTATCCATTTTTTGATACACCAATCGCGCCGCACACATGGAGCGCCGACTTTCAAGTCGGCTCGGCCCCTCAATGCGGCGGTAGCCGCCACTTCAAAAAAAGAGAAGCAAGGCGGCTGCGCCGCACCACTGCCAAGCCGACTTGAAAGTCGGCGCTCCATGTGTGCGGCGCTCCATGTGTGCGGCACTCCATGTGTGTAGGGAGCGCCGCCTCTCCCGACCGCCACAGGGCGTTGCCGGTGGGAGCCGGTTTGACAAATTTGAAACGCCGCTTTCCTTGGGTTCCGCATGTCTTCCTCTCCTGCCACAAAACGGCTGCGCCGCCTTGGCGCGGCTTCCTTTTCCGCAATTGCCGCCGCCGGTGCCATCGCCGGTGGCGCGTTTTTGGGCGTCGCCGACGCCCGTGCCCAAGGCGTGATTTTTCGCGGCATGGGCGCCGTCAACGAGAGTATGGGCGGTGCCGGCATCGCCACGTCGCTCGACTCCGCCGGCGCGATTTACACGAACCCCGCCGCCTTGAGCGGTCTGCCACAAAACGAGGTGTCGTTCGGCTTGAGCGCACTGATGCCGGAGTCGTCGGTCGAGTCCTACGCGACGGCGGCACCGGCGCTGACGCGCGCCCGTTCGGAAAGCAAACAGACCTACTACGCGCCGTCGTTTTCGGTGGCGCGTCACGTGGACAACTGGACGTTCGGTTGCGCCGTCGGTGCCATCGGCGGCGCGTCCGCGAATTATGCGCCGAACGGGGCGTCCCCCATACCGGGCGTCGCCAAGAACCCAATTCTCGGCGACTACGGAAAGACCTCGAAGGTCAAAATCATTGAGTTGATGCCGACGGCGTCCTACAAATTCCGCGATTGGTTATACGTGGGGGTCACCGGTGTTGTCGGATGTTTTTCGTTGCAGGTTGACCCGATGCCGTTCGGGCTTTCGACGGCGGCACCGCTTTACCGCAGCAGGACGGACTACACCTTCGGCGGCGGGTTCAACGTGGGCGTCCTCGTCTCCCTCGACCGCTTTCTGCGGAAGTCGCTTCACGGTTTCAAAACGGGGCTGACGTTCAAGAGTCCCGTCTGGGCGGAACCGTTCCGTTTTTCCGGCGGCAGCGGCTCGCCGACGGGCGCGTATGAGGAGACGAAGTTCAAATTCACGCTACCGCTCGTCGTTGGCTGGGGTCTTTCCTACACACCGCCGGTGCTCAAAGGTGACCTGATTTTCGCGCTCGACGTGCGGTATATTGACTACGCGAACACCGACGGTTTCAAGCCGTCCGCAGTCATCGAGAACGGGCGCGTCGCCGGTCTTGGCTGGGACAGCATTCTGTCCGTCGCCGTCGGCGTCCAATACCGTCTTGCCGAGGACGTGACCTTTCGCGCCGGCTACTGCTGGAGCGAGAACCCGATACCGGGCGATGTTCAATTCGCGAACGTCTCCGCGCCGCTGTTCGTGCAGCACGTCGCGAGCGTCGGG
>JAISSQ010000122.1 GCA_031273045.1 Puniceicoccales bacterium | reverse complement strand
TCACCGTTTCCACGTGAATGTTTGGGCGGGGGAGTTTTTGCCGGCGGGGAAGGTGATGGTGCGGGTGTCGGCGGCGTGACGGAGGCGGGCGGTTTTGCCCCAAGTGGAGCGGATGGTGGCGGTGACGGTTGTTTCGTCCCAAGAGATGTCGGCCTCGAAGCCGCCGCGGGCGCGCAGTCCGGTGATGCGTCCGCTTTTCAACGCCGGCAGCGGCGCGGGCAGGATGTGAAGTTCGACGATTGGGACGGCGGCGGCGGTGGCGGTGCTGATGGCGACGCCGGCGCCGGTGGTGATGGCGGTGCCGGTGGCGTTACCGTTGCCGGTTTCGAGCGGGCGCGATTGGAACAAACTTTCGCCGAGCGCGGAGGTCATTCCGAGGTTGCCGTCGAGTTGCCACGGTGTGCCGTGGAAGCGGGCGATGAGGGCGGGCGTGGTGTTTTGCGAGACGTGCAGGTTCCAGATTTTTTCGACCATCGCGCCGTCGTGCAGGCGGGCGAAATTTCCGGCGCTCATCGCGCCGACCCACGAGCCGGCGCGTTGCGAGGTCCACGGGTGCCGGCGGAACATTGTTTTGCGCAGTGCTTCGGCGAGTTCGGGGGTCGCGAACGGCGAGATGTCCCAATCGGGCGAGAGTGCCCAGCCGTGCGCGTTTTGACCGTTGCCCGGGTCGCCGGCGGCCCAGTCCTCGACCCATTCCTGCAAGTCGCCGAAGCGCGGGCTGACTTTGTTCGGCGGGAGTTTTGCGAGCACCTCGTTCGCGCGTTTCACAAAGTCGGCGTCGGCACCGGCGGCGGTTCCCAAAACGGCCGCCGCTTGGAGTGTGTTTTTGAACAGCGAGCGAATGATTTGGATGTCCTGCATCGCGCCGGCGGTCGCCCAGCCGCGGAAGCCGTCGGGGCGTTTGTAAGTGTTCTCAAAAGAGGTTGTCGGATTGGTTGTGAGATAGCCGAAATTGTCGGGCTGGAGCGAGTCGATGTAGAACTGTGTCGCGCCCTTCAAAACGGGGTAGATTTTGGCGAGGTATCGCGTGTCGCCGGTGAAGCGGAAATGGTCGTAAATGGAATAGCACAGCCACGCGCTGCCGACTTGGTAAATCGCCCACAGACCGGTGCCGCCGACGGGCCAGGTTGTGCGCCAGATGTCGGCGTTGTGGTGCGCAATCCAACCGCCGGCGTTGTAGAGATTCTTTGCCGTTTTCGCGCCGTCAACGGCGAGTTCGTTTGTGAGTCGCCAGAGCGGTTCGTGCAGTTCGGAGAGGTTGGCGGTTTCGACCGGCCAGTAGTTGATTTGCGCATTGCAATTGAGCGTCCAATTCGACGCCCACGGCGGCAGCGTGTTCGCGTTCCAAATGCCTTGCAGGTTAAGAGGTTGCGAGCCGGGTCGGGAGCCGGAAATGAGCACGTGCCGACCGAATTGATAATAGAGCGCGGCGAACGACGGGTCGTTTGCAAGCGAGAAATTGCGCAGGCGTTTTTCGAGCGGAAGTTTTGCGCGTTCGGACGCCGGAATTTCGATGCGGACGCGGTCGGCGTATTTTTGATAATCGCTGACGGCGGCGGCGCGGACGGCGTCGAAGCCCTTTTTGACGGCGGCGGCGAGCGGCGCGACCGCGCGGCGTTGGAGCGCGAGCGTGTTTTCGGGCGAGTTGTCCGGTTTTTCCCACGGCGTTGTGTAATTGTTCGCGGCTGAAAAATAGATGACAACATCGTCCGCCTCGCGCACGTGCAAAACGTTGTTTTCGCGGGTGATTTTTCCACCGCCGGCGACCGCCTGAATCGCTTCCACAAAACGCGTTCCCTCGCCGTCGCGATAAACCGTTTTGTTGTGCGCGCTGTCGTAAACATTGACCGTCGCCGGCGCGTTGCCGGTGAGCACGACATCGTAGGCGTTAAGCGCACTGCCGACAGGTTTCTCCACGGCGTCGTAACCGTCAACGGAAAGCGTTTTCAATTGCGTCGAAAGTTTCGCGTCGAACGAGAGCGCGCGCGGCTTGTCGGCGGAGAGGCGCACGACGATTGTCTGGTCGGGGAAACTCGCGAAATACTCGCGTTTGAAACGCGCGCCGTTCTGCGTGTAAGAGACGGTGACGACGCCGGTGCGGAAGTCGAGCTCGCGCCGGTAATCGGTGACGGCGCCGGTGGCGTTTTCGCCGGTCGTCTTGATGAACAAATCGCCCAGCGGCATATACGACTCCTGCCACTCGCCGAGCATTCCGGTGCTCTTTGTGTTGATTGCTTTTTGCGCCGCATCGTTCTTGCCGGCGAGGAGCAACCGGCGGATTTCGGGCAGGTATTTGTGGTGTCCGGGCTTTTGCAAATCGCGCGGCGTGCCCGACCACAGCGTGTCCTCGTTGAGCGAGACCCGCTCGTCGGTCGGCGAACCGAAAATCATCGCGCCGAGCCGCCCGTTGCCGATGGCGAACGCCTCGTGCCACGCGCCCGCCGGACGCGAACACCACGCGATGTCGGCGTGGCGCGGAGGCGTCAAATCGGAACTGACGGCGCCGGCGGAGACGACGCTGCCGGCGGCGCGCTTGCCGTTGATGAAAATGGCGGGCGCATTGTCGCCGAACACCGCCGCCACGTGCACCCATTTCCCCTTCGGCAACGGCCGCTTGATGTTGAGCGCGTCATCGCCGTTGAGCAACCGCAGGCACGTTGACGGCCACAAATCGAGCAGCCAGCCGTCGCTCCCGCCGACCGAAATGCGGTCGAACAACCGCCCGTTTCCGCGAAACTCCGGCTCAATGAACACCCACGCCTCGACCGCCCCGATGTTTCGCGGCGCGTTCGGAAAAACAGTTTGCGCCGCCGGTGACGCCGCACTCGCCGGTGCCGGTGACGACGCGCCTGACTGCGCCGCCGGCGAACCGAATTGCAACGCCCCGCCGGCGAGCAACACCTTGCGGACATTGAGCACACTTGCCGGTGCCGGCAGATCGTGCGGCGCGGCGGCAAGTTGACGCACATCCTCGGCGGACAACGCCTCGAACATCGTGAACCGTCCAACCTTCCCCGCGAACCGTGCCCCGCCGTCCTGCGCGGAGCCGACCCGCACCTTCAACGCGGCAGGATTGACGCCCTCATTCGCCGCCCGCGCAACCGGGGCGAACGAGAAAGTGCCGGCGGTACCGGCGGCGATAAATGCGCCGGCGGCGAGAAACGCACCGGCGCGGGCGAACGCGCGGGACAAGGCGCGGATGGGTTTGGCGAAATGAGACAGGGACGGGAGAGAGCGCGTTGGCGACATAGGGCACGGGCAGACAGAGCCGGCGGGCGCGGGTTCCGCACCGTGCCTCGAACAGCGGCGCACTTGCACACCACCGGTGGCGGTGCCGCAGCATTTTTGGGCTTGCGAGCACTGCCGCCCCGCATAGGGTCGGCACCGTTGCGGAACAGCGAAACCGTCCTTTGGCTTTTGTCTTTTCGCTTTTTGCCTTTTGCCCGTTATTTTGATGTCCGGGCACCGGCGGCGCGCTTGGGGAACGTCCCATTTGCGAGCCGCGCGCAGTGGTGAAAAGCCGGTTGTCGCGTCCGGGCAAACAAGCGTCGCCGGCGGCATTGACCGAGGCAAAACGCCCGTTTTGCGGCGCGTTTCCGGCACCCGAATTCTCCATTCAGTTTTAGGAACCATGCAGCAATCTCACAACGAATACGAACGCCGCGCCTTCGGGGGCGGCAACGGCGGTGGCGGAAAACGCCGGCACCGTTTCCAGCAACGCAACCGGCGCGGACACGGCAACGGCGGCGGCGGTCAGCGCGGAAACAACGGCGGCGGCGGCGGTCAGTGGTGTCCCTCGCGGGGCGAACAGTGGGACACGCCGTCCGAAGCACCGCCGCCGGTGCCGTCCGCCGCATTCGACCCGTCGCTGCCGGTGGCGTCGTCGCTACCGGCGACGCCGACCGCTCCGGACGCGCCGCAATCGCCGTCGCCCCTCCCCGCCCCGACCGCTCCCTCCGCCCCGCCCGCCCCCTCCGCCCAGCAGACGCAGTCGCCGCCGCCGGTGCCGCCGGAGCCGGAAATCATCGCCGTTGCCGGCGTGTTCGAGCCGGACCGCAAGGAGAACGGTTCGCTGCTCGACCCGAAGCGCGGCGGCCGGTCGCGACCGACCGACCCGTTTGTGCCGCGCGATTTGGCGCGGCAGTTCCGGCTGCGGCGCGGTTCGCTCGTCACCGGCAAGGCGGCGCACGACCCGCGTTTCCCGAACCCGAAGGTGCGCGTCATCGAGACCGTTGACGGGTTGCCGCCGGCGGAGCGCGCGCGCCGGTTGCAGTTCACGCAACTCACGAGCGTCGCGCCCGACAAGCAACTGCGTCTCGAAACAAAGGACGAGCGGCTGACGAACCGCGTGATTGACCTCTTCTGCCCTGTCGGCAAGGGCACGCGCGGCGTCATCGTCGCTCCGCCGCGCACCGGCAAGACGACGCTGTTGAAGGACATCGCCGCCGGCGTTTTCGAGAATCACCCGGAGTGCCAAGTGATGGTGCTGCTCGTTGACGAGCGGCCGGAGGAGGTCACCGACTTCCGGCGCGAACTGCCGGCGGCGGAACTCTACGCGTCGTCGAACGACGAGGACGTGCAGAACCACATCATCGTCGCCGAGGCCTGCATCGAACGCGCCCGCCGCCTCGTCGAGGCCGGCCGCGACGTCGTGCTGCTCATTGACTCGCTGACGCGCCTCACCCGCGCCTACAACAACGCGAAAACCGGCTCCGGCAAAACGATGTCGGGCGGCATTGACTCGCGCGCGCTGGAAAAGCCGAGGCAGATTTTTTCGTCGGCGCGCAACACGGAGGAAGGCGGCTCGCTGACGATTGTCGCCTCCGCGCTCGTTCAGACCGGCAGTCGGATGGACGATTTGATTTTCGAGGAGTTCAAGGGCACCGGCAACATGGAGATGGTTCTCGACCGCAAGGTTGCGGAACTGCGCATCTGGCCGGCGTTCAACCTCGCCGCCAGCGGCACGCGCAAAGAGGAGTTGATACTGCCGCCGGAGACCTACGAGGCGGCGTCGTTCCTGCGCCGCGCGATGCTCGGCGGCACGCAGAAAGTCGAGGACATCGCCGAGGCGATGACCGAGCGCCTCTCGAAAACAAAGAACAACGCGGAGTTCGTGCGGCTCATTCTTGGTTGACACCCCCCGCCGCCCATCCCATAAAACACACACTCACTCATGCAGAATTTCGCAGCCCAGTGCCTGGACATGGCGCGCTCCATTCTCGGCCACAACCTCGACTCCGTGAACGAAGACGGGTCAATGATTCCGGTTCCCGGTGAGGAGAGCCGCGCCGACGAGCCCGGACACGCCGCATTCGCGCTCGGCGAATACCACCGCGCCACCGGCGACATTCTCATCAACCGCGTCAACATCGCGGAAATTGTCGCCCGTTGCCTCAACACCCAAATCAACCAAGACACCGAAGCCGAAAACGGGCTGGGCTATTCCGCGCTCGGACTGCTCGCCTTCGGCCCCTCCAAGGAGCGCAACCCCGTCTGGCTCAACCTCGCCGAAGAAACCCGCGCCCTGCTCGACAAACGCCTCCTCGAACGCACCGACTACGACACCCACTTTCAGGCATTCAACATCGCCAAGGCGACCGCCCGCTACTCGCTCGGCCTCGCCAAGCGCGACGAGACCGGAACGCTCATCGAACGCTTCCTCGAACGCCTCGCCGCCAACGGCACCGGCGGTTACTGCGACGATTTTCCCCGAAATCCCGAAACGCGCCCCGACGTGCTCGGCGGCGTCTATGACATCTACGGACTGATGCAGTTCGTCTTCATCCGCACCTGTCTCCAACTCCACTCCAACGGCATTCACCTGCGCGAACGCAAACTGCCCTCCCTGCGCACCCACGCCGAAAAATACCTCAAACTCCTGCCCGAAATCGTCCGCCAAGACGGACTGGGCTGGTGCTACGGACGCGGCATCGGCTGCTACGGGCAAATGCACGCAATCAGCATGATTTTGCAGGCGATGCGCGACAACTGGATAGCCCCCGACAAACTGCCCCTCTACAAGGAACTCGTCCGCCGGCTCTTCCAATTCTTCTTCGCTACCTACCTCGACCAAGAGCACGGATTCCTCGTCATCCGCGACGGCGAGCGCGACACCATTCCGCACCACACAACGCGCATGGCGAACTTCGACGCCGCCCGCTACCTGTGCCAGTGGTCGCGCCTCGCAAGGGTCGTCGGCGGGCAACTCGAAGGGCGCGCCGCCGTCCCGCAACGCCCGTCATTCCGCTACACCGTTTTCGACAAGAGTAACCGCAAGGAGCAGGGCTTGTGCGTCTATCAAGACCCCGCCACCGGTCTGCACGTGCTGCTCCCGCTCGTCTCCGGCGGCACCAACAAAGGCGTCTCGGACTCGCTCGCGTTCCCGCACATGCCGGGTGTCTTTGACTGGCCGGTGAACCAATACCAGCCCGTTTTCCTGCCCGAACTGACTTTCGGCGAGCAAGTGTTCGTCCCCTCGTTCTACGGCAAAAACGTCGCCACCAAATTCGGAATCAAAAACAGTTTCGTTTTCAGTTACGAGCAGCCCGAACTCATCACCACCGACGAGCAAATCGTCCCCGGCATCGCCGCCGCGAAGGTCGAATGGGAGTTCGCCGGCAGCAAAATCACCGGACGCTTCCAGTTTCAGGTGAAGAAGCAAATCACGCTCGATAAACTGCGCTTCGTCCTGCCCATCGCCGCTCCGCACAGTGCTTACCGCCTCGGCGTCTCCTTCACCCTCGGCGCGGAATCGCTGCGCTGCTCCGTCGAACCGACCAAGGACGATTTCCAGACGCACTGGGCGGAAACCGAAGTCGTCTCCGACGACCCGAACCACCGCACCTACTACGGAAAAATCCACTACTACCAGACCCTGTTGCGCGACCGCCCGCTGCCGATGCGCCCGGGCAAGTGGTATCGCCTCGAAGTCAGTTTTGAGCCGCACATCGTCATGATTGACGAGGTCGCGCCCGACGCCGCCTGACGCGCGCCGCCACCGGTGCCGCTGCCCCGCCCCGCTTTATTACGAAACGCGCAACTCCGCTTCGCTCATCCTCCGCAATTTTCAGCCATGTCCGCCGCCAATTCCTCCACCGCCGCCGGCGCCACCGGCGTCGTCACACAAGTCCTCGGCGCGGTCGTGGACGTTCGCTTCGACGAGGCGCAAATCCCCAAAATCTACAACGCCCTCGAAGTCACGCTTGATGCCGGCAGCGAAAGCACCGGCAGCACCGGCAGCACTACCGGCAACGCCGACGCCGCCGGCGCCGCGCCCCGCCGCCTCGTTCTCGAAGTCCAGCAGCACTTGGGCGAAGGCGTCGCGCGCACCATTTCGATGTCAACCACCGAGGGCTTGCAACGTGGCGCGCTCGTGCGCGACACCGGCGCGCCCATCAGCGTGCCCGTCGGCGAAGGTGTGCTCGGCCGCATCTTCAACGTCACCGGCGACCCCGTTGACAACAAGGGCGCGGTGCCGGCGGCGAAGCGTTACCCGATTCACCGGCAGCCGCCGGCGCTCGTCGAGCAAGCGACATCGGCGCAGGTGCTCGAAACCGGCATCAAGGTGATTGACCTAATCTGCCCGTTCGTGAAAGGCGGCAAAGTCGGCGCGTTCGGCGGCGCCGGCGTCGGCAAGACCGTCGTCATCATGGAACTCATCAACAATATCGCGAAGGCGCACGGCGGCTACTCGGTGTTCGCGGGCGTCGGCGAGCGTTCGCGCGAGGGCAACGACCTTTACCGCGAGATGAGCGAGTCCGGCGTCATCGTTCAGGACGACATCGCGAAGTCCAAGGTCGCCCTCGTTTACGGGCAGATGAACGAGCCGCCCGGCGCCCGCATGCGCGTCGCCCTCGCGGGGCTGGCGATGGCGGAGTATTTTCGCGACGAAAAAGGGCAGGACGTGCTGCTGTTCATTGACAACATTTTCCGCTTCTCCCAAGCCGGCAGCGAGGTCTCCGCGTTGCTCGGACGCCCGCCGTCGGCCGTCGGCTACCAACCCACGCTCGCCTCCGAAATGGGCAATCTGCAAGAGCGCATCACCTCCACGAAAAACGGCTCCATCACCTCGTTCCAAGCCGTCTATGTGCCCGCCGATGACCTCACCGACCCCGCGCCGGCGAACACCTTCGCGCACCTCGACTCCACCGTCGTCCTCGAACGCCGCATCGCCGAACTCGGCATTTACCCCGCCGTTGACCCGCTCGCCTCAACCTCCGCCGCGCTCACGGCGGACATCGTCGGCGCCGACCACTTCCGCGTCGCCCGCGGCGTCCAGCAAGTCCTCCAACGCTACAAAGACCTGCAAGACATCATCGCGATTCTGGGGCTGGACGAGTTGTCGCCGGAGGACAAGTTGACCGTCTTCCGCGCCCGCAAAATCCAAAAGTTCCTCTCGCAACCGTTCCACGTCGCCGAAGTGTTCACCGGCATTGCCGGCAAATACGTCCCGATTAAAGACACCATCCGCGGCTTCGACATGCTGCTCAAAGGCGAACTCGATAACGTCCCCGAAAACGACTTCTACATGAAGGGCAGCGTGGAGGAAGTCACTGGCGGCACCGGAGATAAGTGACCGGGACGAATTGATGCGAGCGCGGTTTTCGCAACCCGTCGGGGTGGCGCGTGTCTTCGAGAAAATGAGGTTTCTCGCTCCCCTGTTTCTCGGTGCTTTTTGCTTCGCCATAAACACGCTGCCGGCGGCGTTCGCGCAATCTTCCGCGCAATCTTCCGCGCCTTCCGCGCCGGCGGTTGCCCAGCCGCCGGCGTTGCCGCCGGAGTGGGTGGTCTCGCGCGAGTTCTCCGATGCCGACAAGGCCGCGTTCGCGACGCCGCCGCGCGTGAATTTCCCCCAGACGTGGTTCCATTTCCTCGGCGGGAACGTCTCGCGCGAGGGCATCACCGCCGACCTCTCCGCAATCGCCGGCGC
>JAISSQ010000179.1 GCA_031273045.1 Puniceicoccales bacterium | reverse complement strand
GTCCTCGTCGAACGCGCCGGCGTCGCCCGCTCCGAGTGGGACGCGCCCGACATTGACAGCACCGTGCTCGTCCCGCGCTCCCTGCCCGCCGGCACCTTCGCCGACGTCACAATCACCGCTGCCGACGGCTACGACCTTGTCGCCGAGGCGGCCGCATGAGCACTGCCGGTGGCGGAAAGAGCGGAATTCCCTTCCCGCCGACAAAGCCCCAACCTGCTCGACCAAATCAGAGAACCTCCGAAGACCGCCGAACGATGTCCGCCTTCCCGCTTGCCTCAAAAACCGCCGCCGAACTCGCCGCGCTGCTCGCCGCCGGCAGCGTCTCCGCCCGCCAAATCGCGGAGGATTGCATTGGCGCGGCGCGCGCCGACGACGCCAAGCCCGACGCCGAGCGCATCGGCGCGTTCCTCTCGTTCGACGCGGACGATTTCCTCGCGCAGGCCGACGCCTCCGACGCGCGCCGCGCCGCCGGTGGCGCGCTCGGTCCGCTCGACGGCATTCCGGTCGCCATCAAGGACAACATCGCCGTGCGCGGTCAGCCGCTTTCGTGCGCCAGCAAGATTCTCGCGCCCGCCGCCGCCGGCATTGCCACCGCCGGTCACGATTACCGCTCGCCTTACGACGCCACCGTCATCGCCCGCCTTCGCGCCGCCGGCGCGCTCGTCTGGGGGCGGCTCAACATGGACGAGTTCGCGATGGGGTCCTCGACGGAAAACTCCGCCTTCAAGAAAACGCGCAACCCGCGCGACATCTCGCGTGTGCCCGGCGGCAGCAGCGGCGGTTCGGCGGCGGCGGTCGCGGCGGGGATGACGCCGCTCGCGCTCGGCAGCGACACCGGCGGCAGCATCCGCCAACCGGCGGCGTTCTGCGGCGTCGTCGGCATGAAGCCGACCTACGGGTGCGTCAGCCGCTACGGGCTGGCGGCGTTCGCGTCGTCGCTCGACCAAATCGGACCCGTTGCGCGAACCGTCGCCGACGCGAAATTGCTGCTCGATGCCATCGCCGGCAGCGACCCGCGCGACGGCACGGCGCTGAAAGGAGTGGTCAGTGGTCAGTGGTCAGTGGCCAGTGGACGGTGTGCAGTGGGCGGTGAGGCCGCCGCCCCTCTTCGCATTGGTGTTCCGGTGGAGTTTTTTGGCGAGGGGCTTGATGGCGGCGTTCGCGCCGCGGTCGAAGGCGTTATCGCGTTCTACAAGGAGCGCGGGTGCGAAATTCGTGAAATTTCGCTGCCGGCGGCGCGCCACGCCGTCGCGACCTACTACATCATCGCCACCGCCGAGGCGTCCTCGAACCTCGCCCGCTACGATGGCATTCGCTACGGGCACCGCAGCCCCCGCGCCACCGACGCGCTCGACATCTACTCGCTCACCCGCGCCGAGGGTTTTGGCGACGAGGTGAAACGCCGCATCATCCTCGGCACCTACGTGCTCAGCTCCGGCTACTACGACGCCTACTACGTGAAGGCGCAGAAGGTGCGCACGCTCATCCGGCGCGATTTTATGCGGGCGTTCGGGCTGGACGAAACCGCCGGCGGCGACGCCGCCGCCGGAGGTGGTTGTGCCGCCGGCAGTGCCCCATCTTCCGCCGCCGTGGACCTCATCCTCTCGCCGGTTTCGCCGACGCCGCCGCCGTTGCTCGGCGCGAACCTCTCGCCGCTCGAAACCTACCTCGCCGACATTTACACCATCCCCGTCAACCTCGCCGGACTGCCGGCAATCAGCGTCCCTTGCCGCCCAACCGCCGGTGCCGCCGGTGCCGGCGATGGTTCTGGTGACGCCGCCGGTGCGCTTCCCGTCGGCTTCCAACTCATCGGACGGCCGCTTGACGAAGCCACGCTCTTCGACGCCGCCGCCCTCTACGAGCGCGGTTGAGCGCGCCGCCGCATCACGCGCCCGGCAACCGTTCGCCCCCACCGGTTCTCCCCGTCCCCGCCACGCCCTGTTCCATGAAAGCGTTGCTGATTGTCTTTCTGCTTGTTGTCGCGAACGTCTTTATGACGATTGCGTGGTATGCGCACCTGCGGCTCAAGGACGAGGCGTGGTTCGCGCGGTTGCCGTTGCTCGCGGTGATTTTGCTCTGCTGGGGCGTCGCGCTGCTCGAATACCTTGTGCAGGTGCCGGCGAACAAGATGGGCTACGCCGGCAACGGCGGTCCGTTCTCGCTGTGGCAACTCAAGGTGATGCAGGAGTGCATCACGCTCGTTGTTTTCACGACCTTCACGCTGCTTGTTTTCCGTAGCGAGACGTTGCGTCTGAACCACCTCGTCAGCGCCGTGTTTTTGGTGCTTGCGGTGTGGTTCGCGTTCAAGGAGTAGTTCTATGCAACCCCATGCTTCAAACGGTAGAGCGGCAAGCAAACCGCGCCGGAGAAAAGATTACGGCTTTTGAAGGCGGACGGGGTGTCGCGTAGGGTGAGTAATCGCAAATTTGTGGTTTCATTCTCGATGGAAAACCACGGTTTGTTTTCAGGGAGAAAGCGGTTCTTGCCATAGACCCATGGGGGGGCGGTGGCATCAAGGCGGGCACAAAGCAATTCCGCTGTAGCGGCGAGCCAAGCGTCCGCTACTTCGCCCTGGGCGAAATGGGGCGCGAGCAATACGGGTTCCGTTTCTATGCTGGCGAGGACTTCCGCGTGGGTTCTCAGGCGCGCGAGTTCGTGCTCCCAATCGCGCGTGTGATAACCAAATTCGCGCAAGGTATCGCTTCGTTCGGCAATTTGCGCAAGTGTCTTTGGACGTGGTTGCATTGGAGTCGGTTATTTGGGGTGAAAGTGAGGGGGCCTCACTTGGATTTAACGGCGCGCGTTTCGGAAATTTCCTTCAGAAGGTTCCTGACAGTTTCCGCAGTTGTTGTCAACATAGCGTCTTCGGGGAAAAATCGCTCAAAGACCGCCTCTGCCTCGGCAACACTGGTAATGTTCATTTTCTTTAGGAGAAACCGAATGTCCTCATAATCACCCGCAACGCCGGCCAAAGGGCGGCGACACGAACGCAGTTTGAGGGCGAGCAAATAAGCGGCTGTAGGCACAGAGATGCGGATGCCCTCCCCAAGTGCGAGAGTGTCAAGCGGGCGCAACGCGCCGACACCCGCAAGAAACATTTTTACATCGTCGTTGAGCCATTCATCAACGAGTTTTTGTTCGGAGGCGACTTGTGCGACAAGACGCTTAGCGAGGTCGGAGGGGCGGGCGATTGCGTCCACGTCCTTCGTCGTCGCTCGGGACTCATAAACAAGTGTAAAAACGGCGCCTCCGTAGAGGGCGATTTCGAGTTGGGTTCCTTCCGCAAGGGCTAGTTCGCCGAGGCGACGTAATGCGGCAAGAATACGTTCTTTGTTCAGTTGTTCGTAGGGCATAAGGAAGCAATGGGGAAAGGATGTCTTCGGGTCAAGGAAAAGAATATTCTTTGCACGGAACGCGCGTGGGTGTTCCAAGCCGGGGCGTTCTCATGTGACTGGAAATGATTTTTTTGCAATTCATTGGCATTCAATTGGATGCGACACTTTTGGCAGAGCGAAAATTTCCTTGCCAACTCCTCTGCCCTGCCCTTTTTTTTGACCGCATGAAAATTGAAAGCCGTTCGCTGGTCAGCCGGTTCCGCATAAACAATGCCGACGCGCCTTATGACGTCGTTGTGGTCGGCGCGGGGCACGCCGGTTGCGAGGCCGCTCTTGCGGCGGCGCGCATGGGCGCGGAGGTTTTGCTACTTTCGGGCAATCTGGACACTATTGCCCAGATGAGTTGCAACCCCGCCATCGGCGGTCAGGCGAAGGGACACATTGTTCGCGAAATTGACGCGCTCGGCGGCGAGATGGCGCGCAACGCCGACCTGACTGCCATCCAGTTCCGCTTGCTCAACGCCAGCAAAGGACCCTCGACGCAGGCACCGCGTGCCCAGTGCGACAAGAAGCACTACCAGTTCCGCATGAAGCAGATTCTGGAGCGGACGCCCAGTATCTCGCTTTTTCAGGCGGTGGCGGTCGCGCTCATCACGGAGCGGCGCGACGGGCGGAACACCGTTGTCGGTGTTCGCTCCAACATGGGCGTTGAGTTCCACGCGCGGACGGTTGTTTTGACCACCGGCACCTTCCTGCGCGGTCTCATGCATGTCGGACACGAGAAGTCCGAAGGCGGCCGGATGGGGGATTTCTCCGCCAAAGACCTTTCGCAGACCCTTGTCGCCAACGGTTTGGAACTTGGTCGCCTGAAAACGGGGACGCCGCCGCGCATTCTTGGGCGGAGCATTGATTTTGCGCACTGCGCCGAACAGAAGGGCGACCCCCGCCCTACCCTTTTCGCGTTCTGGGACACCCATGACGCGCCGCCGGTGGCACCCGAATGCCTGTCAAAAAACGGCGGCGCGCTGGACGCCGATGAATTGTTCCACGTGGAACAATTGTCTTGCTGGTTGACGGACACCACTGGGCGGACGCGGCAAATCATCCGCGACAACCTGCACCGCTCGCCGCTTTACAGTGGCGAAATCAAGGGAACGGGACCTCGCTACTGTCCGTCCATTGAGGACAAGGTAGTGCGTTTTGCACACAAGGAGACGCACCGTTTGTTTCTCGAACCGGAGGGGCGCGAGACCGACGAGTGGTATATCAACGGCTTGTCGTCGTCGCTACCGCTTGACGCGCAGGTTGAGATTTTGCGGAGCGTGCCCGGGTTGGAGAACGCCGTGATGACGCGCCCCGCCTATGCTGTTGAGTATGATTTTGTGCCGCCGACGCAACTTTACCCCACTTTTGAGACGAAACCGGTCGCAAATCTATTTCTTGCCGGTCAAATCAACGGCACTTCCGGTTACGAGGAGGCGGCGGGGCAGGGGCTTGTCGCCGGTGCGAACGCGGTTGCCAAGTTGCGGGGTTTGGAACCGATTGTGCTTGGCCGGCACGAGTCCTACATTGGCGTATTGGCGGATGACCTTGTCACCAAGGGCACTGCCGAACCCTACCGGATGTTCACGAGCAGGGCGGAATACCGCCTGTTGCTCAATCATGGTAGCGCGGAATTGCGCCTTTGGCGGCAAGCCGCGCGTTTGGGGTTGGTTTCCGCAACGCGTTTGGCGCGCATTGAGCGAAAGGTGGCGGAAGTTGAGCGGTGGCGGGTGGATTTGGAGAGCATCCGCATTCGTGGGGGCGTTGCCGGTGATGTTTTGCGCAAACTTGCGGCGCAAGCGGATGCGTTGCACGCCGGCACTGACGCCGCCAAGGCCGCCGGTGACGCGGATTTCGCCGGTGCGGCGGGGCAGGGAAGCGGCGCGCCGGCGGCGGGCGGAGGCGTGGTGCCGGATTTACCCGTGCCGGATGACTTGCCGGCGGAGTTCAGGGGGTTGCCGCGCTCTGTGCGTGACGAGGTGCTTTACCGCGTGTGTTATCGGGGCTACCTGGAACGGGATTTGCGCGCAATTGAGCGTCAGTTCGCATGGGAGAGCAAAGCGATTCCCGACTCTCTTGATTATGAGCGCGTTTCCGGTTTGCGTTTGGAGGCGCGGCAGAAACTCAAAGCCGTTTTGCCCCGGACCCTTGCGCATGCCAGCCGGATTAGCGGGGTCAGCCCTGCCGACGTTTGCGTTCTCGAAGTCGCCCTTCGCGCGCTGGCTATTTCTCAATCGTCCGGTTCTCGATGAATTGGGCGAGGGCTGCGGCGGACGGGACGTGGTAGAGGTGGAACTTGTAGGCGGGGAAGCCGCCGCCGCCCCATCCGAATTTTCCGCAGAAGCGCGCGCCCAATTCGGGGAACCGCTCGTCGAGGTCGGGGAAGGAGTCGCCTTCCAGCATTTTGAAAACGTAGGCGGCGCGAGTTCCGAATTTTTCGAGCGAGGACATCTCTTTCAGCGAGATGGAGTTGGGACCATACATCGTGAAGAAGGCGTCGCCGAAGCCCCCCATCGTTTTGTTTTTGGCTTCGGCGAGATAGACGTTTTTGCGGAACCGGTGGACGATGCTTCGCGTTTCGTGTCCTGATTTTGAGGACGGGAAGACGAGCACGTCCTCCGGTTTCAGGTTTGCCTCCAACCACGTGACGAAGAGGCGGTGTTCGCGCCCCTCGTCGCGCTCGTAGCGGTAGGCGAAGAACAGCGTTGCGAATGCGAGCCAGCCGAGGATTGCGCAGAACGCGACGAACAACCGGCGGTTGGCGATTGTGCTGCCGGCGACGGCCATTCCGAACCAGAGCAAGGGCGAGATGGGGATGAAATAGCGGCTGACGAGGATTGGGTGCGAGACAACGGAAATCAGGATGGTAAGTGCGACGAGTGCGCCGACGGCTACAAGCGCGCCGACCGCAAGTTGTTCTTTTACGTCGGAATGCTTCCGAATTAGGAAAGAGATGAGAACGAAAATGGAAACGAGCGCAAAAAATTCGGTGAGGAAAAGGCCGCCGGTCCAGAAAAATCCAAGCACGCAACTTATTGTGGATGAGAGAGTTAGCGGGGGAATCCAGAATGAACCGTTTGAGCGCGTGAAGGTGGCGAGGAGTGTAGGCAGCCACGGCAAATAGACCAGAAAGGCGACCACTCCAAATGACAGCGTTTTTACAAGCAGCCCCGGATTTTGTTTGCGCCGGAAGAACGCAAAGGCGAGGAAGAGTGCTCCGATGAGCGCGGCGGCGGCACCGGCGTAGTAATGTGTCAACGCCGCGCCTTCCATGCAGAGCAGGAGTGCGAGCCACCACCGGCGGCGGTTGTTGTTTTGGAGAATTTTCCAGATGCACGGGACGCTCATCGCGACGAAGAACGCCGCCCACGAATACATGCGGACTTCTTTGAGGTAGTGCAGGTTGTTTGCGGCGGCGGCAAAGCAGAGCACGAACACGAATGCGGTTCGGACGGAGAATTCGCGGCGCAGGAACACCGCGAGCAGTGCCATCGTGAGCACGGCGGGAAAGACGGAAAAGAGTTTCAGCGCGAACGCGCTGTCACCGGCAGCGAGCGTCCAACCCTTCAGGAGGAGAAAGTAGAGCGGCGGGTGGACATCGGCGGCCTGAATTTTGAGGACTTCGCCCCATGTGCGCGAAATCGTTGAGATGGTCAGAAACTCATCATCCCAGAGCGCGTCGCTCAACGAGCAGAACCAGACGGCGACCGCCGCGTAGATGCCGGTGATTGCGAGCGTGCCGAACCAGAGAAAGCGTTCGGTGTTGTCGCGCTGATTATCATCCTGCGCGGCGAAGCGCGGGGAAAAGTTTTTGGCGAATGCGGCGCGTGCGACCCAGAACGCGCCGAGACCGCCGAGGGCGTAACCGAGGAGCATCCAATCAATGCTGCCGGCGCGAACGGGGTCGAAGCCGCGACCGGAGAAACCGGAGAGGATGTTGACGACGGAGTGGCGCGCGGCGGGGACGAGGAGTGCCAGCCACGCGATGGCACCGGCGGTCGCAAGTGCGAACGCAATGCGGCGCGCCCATTCTGGGAGGTCGCGTTGAACAATTTGCGGTAGCGGAGGCGAAGAAAGTTGCGGCATAAGAAAAAAGCGTTCCTTGGTGAAATCGTGTCTTTTTCTTTTGTTTATTGTGCTGATTTTACACGTGGTTGCGCGTTTTTTCGCGTTTTCCCTTTTTTGTGGGGGTGGGCGGTTGGGCGGGGCGGGGTGCCGGCGGCGGCGTTACGGTTGCGCTTCGTCTCTGGAAGCGTATCCGAGACCCAGCAGGATGATTCCCAGAACGATTAGCGCGATGCCGGCGGCACTCACCGTGCTCATGCGTTCATCGAAGAGGAACCAACCAGCGATGCTCACGAGGATAAAACTCAAACTTAAAAACGGGAACGCCGTGCTCACCGGCACCCGCGAGAGCACCATTGTCCAGAGCAGAAAACTCAAACCGTAGGCGGCGACGGCTCCGTAAAGCGGCGGACTTGCCAGCATTTTGGGCAACTTTTCGCCGAGCGACGCCACCGTCGGCGAGGTGCGTCCGACGCCGCCCGGACTGCTCATTGCGTATTTGATGAGCAACTGGGCGGAGGAGTTCAGGACGACGCTCAACAGGATGAGAAGCAAGTTGCGAAGCATGGCGGGGCGGGGCGGGGCGGTTGGTGATTTGATGAGCGTGGTGGGGTGCAATCAAAGCGTTTTTCCGCTGTGCGCGACGAAGAAGACGCCGGCGCAAATCAGCGCGATTCCCAGCGCGCGCACCCATGTGACGTTTTCCTGAAAGAGCAGGAAGCCGAGCACGGTGACCATGACGAATCCGAGCGACAGGAAGGCGTAGGCAAAACTCACCTCGACTTTGGAGAGAACGACCATCCAGAGCACGACGCTCACGCCGTAGGAGGCGAGCGCCGTCCAGAGCCAGAGGTTCACGAGCATTTGCGGAGCGGCTTTCACTAACGCCGGCACTTCCAGCGGCACCTCGCCGATGCGCTTCATGCCGGTGCGCATGAACATCTGCGCGGCGGCGTTCAGCGAAACGCTTAACAAAATCAAGGGAATGTGACGCATGCGGGATGGATTGCTTCTGCTCTTTTTGGTGCTCCGAACTCTGGCCGCCACCGGTGGCGGGAAGCACCGGCGGTGGCGGTGGACGCTACCGCCGGGCGCGGGGGCGTCAATCTTCTTTCGCCTCCTCGAACGGCGGCGGAATCGGGTCTTTGGCGACGCCGGCGTAGTTGCCGCGAATGCCGGCGAGGAGGTGGTCCTCACCGCCGGTGTTCATACGCCAGATGGCGCGCAGACGCTCCCGCGAGAAAATTTCCGGCGAGCGCGTGATGAGCCAGATGGCGTCGAGGTAGCGCCGCAGGTCGGGGTCGCGGACGCGGTTTTCGCCCGTTCGGATGGACTCGCGGTAGCCGAGCGGGCTTTCGCGCGTCATGTGTCCGGTGCGCCATTTTTTTCGATACTGCGCGGGCAGGTGCGCGAGGAACGGGTCCCAGAGCGCCCACCGGTCGTAAATGCGGAAACCGTCGGCGTGGTAAAACATGTTTTGCCCGGGCGCGATGGGCACGACATCGCCCTTGTAGCCGGCGTTTTTCGCTTCGGTGATGTAGTGCAGATTGTCGAGCGCGAAGTCCTTGTAGAGCAACTTGGCACCGGTGGCGTAGCGGAGGACGTTTTTCGCCAGCGAGGTGTGGTTGAAGATGATGTTGCGCTCGTCCCAGACGTTCTGGCGCAGGACGTTTGTCCTGATGTCGGCGAGTTTCATGATGGTTTCGACGCTTCGGTTGTCCGAGTGCGCCGCGCCGCGCACGACCTGCGTGAGCACGAACCCAAGCACGAGCGCGCCGGCAACGGAGAACGCGGAACGGGCGGCGGTGCCGGCGGTGGTGGCGTCACCGGCGTCACCGGCAGTGCCCGTTCCTTCGCCACCGGCGGCACCAGCGTCACCCGCGCCGGCCGCTTTCTTTTGCGCCGCCTTTTCCAACGCCTTTCTTTTCTCCCGCCAGTGGAACAGCGCGAAGACGGCGATGAAATAGGTCGCGGTGAAATGCCGTCCGGTCATGAAATCGCCGCCGATGCAGAGCAGGTAAATCCAGTAGATGGCAATGCCGGCGGCGACGGGAACGCATCTGCCGGCGGCGGCGCGGCGCGCGATTGCGACAGCGAACAGCACTGCCGGTGCGAACAAGAGCAGGGCGTCGCGCAAAAGCGCGTCCGCGAAATAGTAGAGGCCGCGCGCCAGATAATCGCTGCGCGGGAAGCCGGTTCCGACTTTCACGTAGGCGGTGTTCGGGAACGGGAAACCGTAGTAAAGGACGGAAAAGATTTCCCACGCGAGGAAGGGCAGAAAGCCGAGCGCGAGCGCACCGGCAACGGTCGGGACGCGCCGCAAAATTCCGCCAAAATTCTTCTTCGCGCCCGTTTTTTTTGCGCCGAAGACGATGCCGGCGGCCTCCCACAAAAGGAGCGGCGCGAGAAGCAGCCCGTGGTCCATGCGGGTCATCAAAATCAGCGCGCCGAGCAGCGAGACGAAGAACAATCGCCGCCATGCTCCGCTACCGGTGGCACCGGTGGCGGAGTTGCCGGTGCCGCTGCCGGCGCGACCGTCGCCGCCGAAAAACACTTTCAACAGCAACGCCCAGAGGAAAAAGAGTAGCGCGTTCTCCAAACCGGAGGTCGTGAACGAGACGAATGAGAACGAACCGGCGAGCAGAAGTGTCGCCAGAACCGTCGTCGCCGGTGTCCGGCAGACGGTTCTCAAGAGCACGAAAAGCGCCGCCGTCGAGAGTGCCGCGCACAGCAGAATCGGCATCACGAACATGTGGCCGAAAACCTTGTAGAAACCGGCGACGAGCAGCGACCACAGCGGGCAGGTCGAGGCGGTGACGCGCTCGCCGATGTTATAGACGAAGCCGTCGCCGTTCGCCAAGTTGTAGGACATCTTGTGGCTGTGGTAGGCGTCGTCGCACTGCCAGCCGTTCAGCACGACGAACGCCGCGAAGAGCGTGGTGCAAACGAAGAGCGTTTTGCGCGCGCCGGCGGTGTTGATTTTCGCGACGACACCCCGGACGAGCACCACCGGCGGCACTTGGAAAAAGCGGCCGGCGGTGAAGCGAAAATAGAAAATCGCGAAGAGGATGACGAAGAACAGCCCCCATGCGAAAAAGATGTCCGAGTAGAATTGGGTGTCGAGCACCGGTGCCCCTTTGAGCGCGCCGAGCGCGGCGAAGAGCAGACCCTGTCCGAGTTTCGTCAGAAAAACCGCCGCCGTCGCGAGCAGCACCGGCAGATGGATGGGATGCGCGTGGGACGGCATGGGCGGCGGCGTTGGCGTTGGCGACGGCGGCACCGGCGGTGCGCCTCAGAAGAAGATTTTCGCCAGCGCGAGGATGCCTTGTTTCCACGGGACGCGGTGCGAGACGCCGCTGGCGCCGGCGAACTTGTCCTTGTTGGCGAGATACCACTTGTAGTTGCGCACGAGGGCGTCCTTGTTCGAGTAGCGGGGCTTGAAGCCGAGCACGCGCTTCGCTTTCTCAATCGAGACGAACGAGTCCTTCGACGCCGTCTCATAGACCCACTTGTAGAGCGGCGAGAGTTTCAGCGCCTCCAAGACGCGCAGCGTCCAGATAATCGGCGCCGCCGGCGTTCCGGTGATTTTTTTGCCGAAGCCCGCCTCGTCGAGCACCGCTTGGTAGTCCTCGCGCATCGTCGTGAACTCCTCCGCGCCGATGTTGAACGTGTCGTTCGCCTGCTCCGCCGGCAGCGTCGCGCAAAGCCAGATTGCCTCGCACAGGTCGGCGACGTCGAGCAGTTGGTAGCGGTTTTTGCCGCTGCCAATCATCGGGAACCCGTGACCGGTCGAAGCCCAGTCGTAGAAGAGCGCGAACACGCCGAGGCGCTCCGGTCCGATGAACGATTTCGGTCGTATCACCGGCACCGTCAGTCCCTTCGCGCGGAACTCCTCGCAGACCTTCTCGGCGGCGATTTTCGCCTCCCCGTAGGGACCGACGCCGATGAGTTTGTCTCCCTCCGAGAGCGGATGGTGGTCGGGGATGCCATAGACGGCGGTCGAGGAGATTTGGACGACGCGGCGGATGCCGGCGGCCTCGGCGGCGCGCAGCACGTTGCGCGTGCCTTCGACGTCCGTGCTGTGAATGTCCTCCGGCGTGTAGAGCGGCAGCGCGGCGGCGGTGTGCACGACGATGTCGCAGCCCTTCATCGCGGCGGCAAGTTTGTCGTAGTCGCGGATGTCGGCGCCGGTGATGGTCGTGACGCGCCCGTCCTTCGCCTCCGGGTAGTCGAACGTTTTCTCGATGTCGTAGGACACCGCGGTCTGGTCTTTTTCGAGCAGGAAGCGGATGAGGTTGATGCCGAGGAAACCGGCGCCGCCGGTGATGAAGTATCGGGACATGTTGAATTCGGAGGAGGTGTTGTGCGCGGGAAGGTTGTGTGAAGTCGTGCGGAACGAGGCGCGGAAACGTTGGGCGGAACGTTAAGCGGAAAGTCCGCTACTTCAACAGCACTTTGCACAGGGCGTCGCCGATGCCGGTGAGGGCGGCACCGGTGATGAGGCCGGCGCAGATTGGCTCGACGCCGTCAACCCAGACGCGGCGGGTGCGTTCGCGCCGGCAGAGTTTTTTCGCGGTCTCGAAGAAGAGCGCGCCGCCGAACATGCACAGGCAGGCGTCAGGGGGCAGGACGCCGCCAAGGCCGAGTGTGACGCCGGTGAGCCACCAGCGTCCGCCGGTGGCGAGGCGCAGGATTTCAAAGAGGAGGGCGGCGGCGGCGGCGATTGCCATCGCGAGCAGGACGGAGTTGGGGAGCGAGGAGAAGCCGTTCTGGATGAAGCGCGCGACGCCCGCCCATTGGACGGCGCCGGGCATTGGGAATTGGTCGCTGATGAGGGTGGCGACGGAGCGGTTGCCGGCGGCGTCGGGCGGGAGGAAGAGGAGGTAGAAAATGGGGGTTGAGCAGAGGGCGCCGGCGATGATGCCGATGATGTGTCCGCAGGCCTGTTGTCGGGGTTTCGCGCCGAGCATGTAGCCGGGTTTGATGTCGGAGAGGAGGTTTGCGGCGTTGCCGGCAATCTCGCCGGTCATGCCGGCGGCGGAGAGGTTCGTGGCGGCGTTGGTGTGGTCGAACGCGCCCATTGTGAACTGGGTGATTTTGCTTAATGCGCCGACGGGCGTCCACGAGGTCAGCGCCATCGCGTTCGCGGCGATGACGCTCAACAGCGCGGCCAGCGGCACCGAGAGGATGACGAGCCACCAACTCGCGCCAAAGAACGAGTGCGCCATCCACGCGCCGAAAAATCCGAAAACGGGAATGCCAACCCACGAGACCCAGAGGGGGAGTTCGATGTGGGCGAGAGGGTCTTGCGGGGAGCGGGGGGCGTCGCCGGCGGACTTGACAGCGTCCGCGTCCCGCGCACTCTGTTCTCCGTCAGCGAGGCCGCTGCTGGACGCCACGTTCAACGCGACGGTATCAGTCGGGGATACGCCGCCCCCGGACATTTTCTTGCCTGCGTCAGAGAAAAGTTCTCGCGCAGTAAGAACCTCTAAAGAACCGGAAGAGCCGAGGTTACTGTTTTCAACGCCGTTTTCACGGGTCTGTGAGGGCAGATGGCAAACCGGTTCTTTTTCATTTTTGGGGGACCCGCTCCCCACAAACGCCCAAACGGCTTTCCACAGTGACGGCTTCGCGAGCAGTCCGACCATGGAGCCGACGACCATTGCGGCGACTGCCCACCACAGGCCCCAGTGGGTGATGTATTGGCGGGCGGGGGAGCCGCCGCCGGCGACGGGGGTGAATTCGCCGAGGTGGAGCATTGCCGGCGCGAGGACGGCGTAGTTGAGCAGCGAGCCGAGCAGCATGCCGGCGGCGACGCGGATGCCCATCAGTCCGCCGACGCCGAGCATTGCGAAGTCCGCCGAGATTCTGACGCCGAAGTCGTTCAACTTCGTTCCGAAGACGCTTGGCACCCAGAGGTCGTATTTCGCGGCGAGCGCGTAATAGTAGTCGCTCAACGTCTCGTTGATGTGCCACGGACCGGCGGGGACGGGTTTGCCTTTCACCAATTCGGCGCCCTCCGTCAGGCCGAGCAGTTTGAATTGGACGAGCCGTTGCCAGCCCTCGCTGATGAGGAATTGCCACGCGGCGGCGACGCCGGCGGCGATTGCGAGCACGCGGGCTTTGAAGAGACCTTCGCCGCCTTTGTCGGTGTAAAGCGTGTCGAGCACGACGCCGCAGGCGCGTCCTTCCGGGAACGGCAGTTGCTCTTCGTTGATGAAGCGTCGTTTGAGCGGGAACGCGACGAGGACGCCGATAATCGAGATTATCACGTTCCACAAAATCATCTGCCACCACGGGATGACTTTTTCGGTGAGCAGCATCAGTGCCGCGAGCGACGCGATGAGCGGCGATGTCATATAACCGGCGGCGGTGGCGATGGACTGCATCGCGTTGTTTTCGAGAATCGTGAAATCCCGCGCCCCCGCGCGCGAGAGCAGTTTGAAAAACGCGAACGCGAGAATCACCGATGTCAGCCCGACGCCGAGCGTAGTTCCGCTCTTTGCGCCGATGTAGAGATTTGTCGCGGAGAGCGCGCCGCCGAGCAGGAACCCCGTCGCCGCCGAGCGCCACGTCAACTGCGGCAGATTTCCCCGAAAGACGTTTTCCAACCACCAGCGGTCTTTTTGCTCGCGCGACCAAGTGCGCGTCTGTTCGGGAGTCAGTTCGTGAAGAGCCATTGTGCGTTTGAGAGACGGTTGCGTTTAAAAAAATCGTTTGGCGCGAGGGTGTCGCGTCCGTCCGTCTCGTGCGAGCAAGTTTAGTGCCAGCG
>JAISSQ010000074.1 GCA_031273045.1 Puniceicoccales bacterium | reverse complement strand
CACGAGTTGTTGCTCGTGCTCAATTCCTGTGACAGCACTCGTGCTGTGGCAGAGGAAGCGTCGATGTGTTGCGTTAGCGGCATCTCGCGGGGAGGGAAGAGTGTCTGGTTCGTGGTGAGTGGAGAGTGAGTGAGTGTTGGACTGACGGTTGACTGACGGTGTGATTGTTCGGGGCGACCTTGTTGGTTGACGCAGGTCCGGATGGTCGCGGGCTTCGGGCTGCGTTTTTTTGACTGGTGTCGTGACTTCGTTGGCTTGTTTCGGCGGACTGCTGTTTCGGCTTCGTGATTTGGCTGGAAGCCGTCTGGCTGGACGTCGAGCAGGCAACGAGGTCTTTCGACAGCGCGGACAGAAACAGGTTCCGGCAAAAGTGTCAAGCGTTTTGGGGAACCTTTTTTCCACCTTTTTTGAGGGACTTTCGGGCGGAATTTTGGCGGCGTAGCGCGAAGGCGGAACCGGTCTCACGCGAAGACGCGAAGGCGCGAAGGGAGCGTCAGCGCGGAGCAACAAGATGCCCACGGACGCCGACGCCGTCGGTGTCGGCAGGGTTTTGTCCACGGGAACACGGACGGGCGCGGACGGGCGCGGCGCGACCGCCGGTAGCGTAGGAGACACGCGGAGACGCGGAAGATGCGGAGAGTGGGCGATGCCGTTGGCGTGGGAATCTCCGGAACCGGCACCGGTAGGTAACCTGCGTTGGGGTTGCGATGGTGGGGATGCCGGTAAGACAGGGTAGAATTGCTGGCGCAATTCAACCCTGCCCTTTGCTGGGCAACACCGTTGGTGTTGGGAGCGGTGCCGCCAATGCGTTGGCGAGGGCGTCGGCGAGAGCGTCGGCGTTGCGGCGGGCGTCGAAGTTCTCCTCGACCCAGCGGCGCGCGGCGAGGCGCGTCCGGCGCACGAACGCGGCGTCGTCGCGCGCACGGCGCAGCGCGGCAACCCAACCGGCGACGTTTTCGAGCGCGACGACCTGACCGGTGACGCCGTCAACGACCGCTTCGGTGGTGCCGGCGACGGGCGTGGTGACGACCGGCGTGCCGTAGGCGAACGCTTCCGGGATGACGTTCGGCAGACCGTCGCGGTCGCCGTCGTCGGCGACAACTCCGGTGAACGCGAACACGTCCGCCCACCGGTGCTGCGCGGGGATTTCGGAGAATTTGAGGCGGCCGGCGAAGGTGACGTTGCCGGCGATGCCGAGCGTGGCGGCGAGGCGGCGCAGTTCGGCTTCGAGGGGACCGTCGCCGACGATTCGCGCCTCGAACGCGATGCCGGCGTCGCGCAGCGCGCGGTAGATTCGCATCTGGCGCAGGAAGCCCTTTTTGGGGACGAGGCGGCCGATGCTCAACACGCGCAACGGTGCCGCCGGTGGTCGCGGCGGACGTTCGCCGGTCCACGCCGGCAGCGGTTCGAGTCCGCGCCGGATGAGGCGTGTTCGCGCCGGTGGTGCGCCGAGTTCGAGCAGTCGTGCGCGGGCGT
This sequence comes from Puniceicoccales bacterium, assembly GCA_031273045.1. Lineage (GTDB taxonomy): Bacteria > Verrucomicrobiota > Verrucomicrobiia > Opitutales > UBA953 > CALNBE01. The sequence continues at coordinate 18,258 of JAISSQ010000074.1, read as the reverse complement.
TTCCGGTGGTCGTGTGGACGAGGGCGGCGCGGGCGAGTTTCTCGCGCAGCGTCCAGTCGCCGCCGTCGCGAAAGATGTCGTAGGCGTGCGCGCCCATTGAGAACGGGACGCCGGTGAGTTCGTGCAGGAGCCACGCCGCCGCCGCCGGCATCGTCCCCCAGACGGCGTGGAAGAGGTCGGGCGGGTTGCGCCGGAAGTGGTCGGCGGTGTCGAGCGCGAAGCCCAGTCCGAGCAGGTTCTCGCCGATGTTGAGCAAACTCGGCGAGGACTCGCCCATGTAGGCGCCCCAGACGCGCCGGAGCAGTCCGGGGCGGCGCCACGCCCACAGCGGAAGTTTGCCGAAAATCACCGGCAGCACGCGGTGGAACGGGTAGCGGCGGACGGGCATGCCCTCCCATTCGGCGGCACCGCGCCAGAGCGACCACAGTTCGATTTCGACGCCCGCGCGCCGGCGCATGGCGCGAATTTCCCGCTGCAAGAAGGTCTCCGTCGCAACGGGGAAACTCGTGAACAGGTAGGCGATGCGCATCGGCAGTGGGCAGTGGGCGGTGGTCAGTGGTCAGTGGTCAGTGGTTAGTGGTCAGTGGTCAGTGGTCAGTGGTCAGTGGTCAGTGGGCGGTGGGCAGTGGGCGGCGGCACTGGTGACGCACTGCCGGTGGTGGTTTCAGCGGAAGAGGACGACGGGGACTCGGCAACGTTGGAGCAGTTCGACGGTGGTGCTGCCGATGAGCAGGCGGCGGATGCGCGAGTGACCGTAGGCACCCATGAGCAACAGGTTCGCGCCGCTCTCCTGCTGGCGCGCGGAGATGGCGTCCGCGGGAATGCCGGAGAGCACTTCGTAGGCGGCGGCGACACCGGCGGCGTCGAGAACGCGGCGGGCGTCGGCGAGCGCGGCGTCGGCTTTCTCGGACGCGCCGGGCTTTTGCGCGGCGACGGAGACGACGGCGACCTCGGCGCCGGCGAACGCGCCGCGGTTCGCGACGAACCACGCGATTGCGCGCGACGCGCTCGCGCTGCCGTCGGTCGCGAAGAGCAACCGGCGCGGCTCGAAGAACTCGCGGTTGGCGACGAGGCACGGCAACGCGCTCCCGCGCACGACGCGCTCCATGTTCGTTCCGAGGTGCGCCTTCGCCATGTTCGCCGCCTCGCCGCGCTTGCCCAGAATGAGCATTTCGGCGCGCGGCGCGCCGTCGTCGCCGGTGGTCTCGAACTCGCCGATGCAGTCGGAGAGCACGCCGGTGCGGTGGTGGAAGCGGAGTTTGTCCGCGAGGTTGGCGGCGCCGAAGAGACCGGTCAGGTAGGCGCGCAACGCCTCCGCCTTCGCGCTCTCGATTTGGCGCAGTTGCGCGGTCAGCCCCATGTAGGGCTGGGCGCCGAGCGAGCCGCCGAAGTCGGCGACGAGCGGCGCCTCGTATTGCCACAGTTCGGAGACGTAGAGGGCTTCGACACCGGTGTTGAGTTTTTGCGCGAACCACAGCGCGTATTGGCTGCAGGTCTGCCCGTAGATGGAGCCGTCAATGCATGCGAGGATGTTCTTCATGGCTGTCTGGCGTTGGGGGTTGCGGAGTTCGCGGACGCTCCCCGCGCCCGACTCTCTCTCACTCCGGACGCACAATGTAAGCGAGCGAGCGTTCCTCACGCAACCAGCGAGCGGCGAAGGCGCGGATGTCCTCTGGCGCGAGCGTGTTCAACCGGTTTTCAAGCCACGGACCGCGGTTGACCTCCAAGCCGTAGAGCGCGTTGAGGACCGCCCACTGCGCGCGCGCCCCGATGGTCTGCGTGGCGGTGCGCAGGACGACGCGCAGACGCGCCTTGGCGGACTCGATTTCGCCCTCGATGAAACGCCCCTCGCGCAGCCGCGCGATGTCGCGCCGCATCGCCTCAAGGACGCTCTCGACGTGCTGTGGGATGGTGCCGGCGTGCAGGTAGAACATGCCTTCGTGAAGCCCGTTCACGCGCGCCGCGCCGACGAAATACGCCATGCCACGCTCCTCGCGAACGGTCATGAATATCTGGCTCGCCATGCCGTTGAGCATCTCCTCGATGAGCGAGCCAGTGACGAAGTCCTCCTCGACGATGCCGGTGTCGGGGAAGCCGAGGAAGACGACGGCTTGCGAGACGGCGCGGGTCTCCTCGATGCGCCCCGTCGCCGCCGGCAGCGCGGTTTCGGACGGAGCGCCGGAAGCACCGGTGCCACCATCGCCGGCACCACCGGCAGCGGGCGCGTTGGCGGCGTTCCAGCGTCCGAACTTGTTTTCGAGGTCGGCGAGGGCGGTCCGCGCGTCGAAGTCGCCGCAGACGGCGAGGACGCAGTTTTCGGGTCGCACGAGGCGTGTGTAGAGAGCGCGGGCGTCGGCGGCGGTGGCGCGTTCAAGGGCGTCGCGCTCGCCGAGGAATCCGACGGCGAGCGGGTGCTTCCCGAAGAAGTGCCGGCGCATGCGGGCGTGGCCGTAGCGCACGACATCGTCGTCCTCCTCGTGGATTGCGGCGCGCTGGGCGTCGCGCTCGATGAGGAATGTTTTTTCGGCGAGCGCGGGGCGCAGCAGGGCGTCGGCGAGCAGCGAGGCACCGGCGGCGGCGTCGCAAGGGAGCACCTCGATTGCGATGCCGATGGAGTTGTTGCCGGCGCTCTCGCACAGGGAGGCGCCGAGGGTTTCGGCGGCTTCGGCGACCTGCGCGGCGGAGCGCGTCTCGGTGTCGAGCGTGAGCAGGGTGGCGAGCAGCGCGCCGAGGCCGCGTCGGTCGGCCGGTTCCCAGACGCCGCCGCCGGGGATGGCGGCGCGGAAGTTGACCTTGGGGAAGGCGCGCGAGGGCTGGAGCAGGACGCGCATGCCGTTGGCGAGGTGGTGCTCGGTGAAGGGCGGAAGACCGCTTCGGGCAACGGCACCGATGTCACCACCGGCGGCGTCACCGGCGTCACCGGCAGTGCCGGCGGCGGGGCGTTTGCGGCGCGGCTCCATCGCGCAGGAGGTCAGCAGGTTGGGGCGGATGTGGCGGCGCGCGGCTTCAAGGACGTCGCTGGGCGTGAGCGCGTTCACGCGCTCCAAGTAGAGGCGCGGATAGCCGGCGTCGCCGACGATTACGGCCTGAACGCCGAGTTGGCGGGCGATGTCGTGCACGGTCTTGCGCGCCTGCAAAAACGACATCAGGCAGACGCGCCGCGCCTTGGCGAACTCGGTGTCCGAAAAACCGTCGGCGAGGGTCGAGGCGACAACTTCGGCGACGGCGCGCTCGACCTCGGCGCGGCGGCCGGTGTCGGCGGTGTAGGAGAGCCAGAGCAGACCGGTGGCGCCGGGCGCCCAATTGGAGGCGTCAATGTCGTGGACGATTCCGAGTTCGTTGTGGAGGCGGCGGTTGAGGCGGCTGCTCTCGCCGTTGCCGAGCAGTCCGGTGAACACGTCGAGCGCGGTGGTATCGGGGTGGCGCATTCCGGGGATGTGCCACGCGAGCGCGCCGCGCAGGAGGCGCACGTCGCCCTCAATGGTCGCCGAGCGCGGGGCGAGTTGCACCGGTTCGTCGGGATAGTAGGGCGCGGGGACGACGGCGGCGGGGGCGTGCCCGAAGTATTTTTGGGCGAGCGAGAAAACGCGCTCCTCGTCGAGCGCGCCGGCGACGACGAGCACCATGTTGTTCGGCGTGTAGCGCTCACGGTAGTAGGCGACGATTTGCTCGTGCGTGAGGCGCGAGAACACGTCGCGCAGCCCGATGACGGGCAACCGGTAGGGGTGCCGGTGGAACGCTTCGGCGAGGACGGCTTCGGAGAAAAGCGTGTCGGGGTCGTCCTCGCCCATGTCAATTTCGCGCAGCACAACGTCGCGCTCGCGCACGGCGTCCTCGCGGGCGAAGGTGGCGTTGAACATGATTTCGGAGAGCACGTCGAAGGCGGTCTCGGCGCACTCTGCGGGACCGTCGAGGTAATAGACGGTGCGGTCGAAAGTGGTGTAGGCGTTGATGCTGGCGCCGGCGCTCTGGACGACCTGCGAGAGTTCGCGGCAACCGTATTTGCGCGTGCCCTTGAAGACCATGTGCTCGACAAAATGCGACACGCCGGAACCGAGCAGCGGCGCCTCGTGAATGCTGCCGGTGCGCACCCAGACCTGCGCGGAAAGCAGCCCCGCGCCGTGCTCCGGCGCAAAATGAACTTCCAACCCGTTGGGAAGCACACGGCGGCGCGGCTCCTCGCCAAAAATCTCCCCCGTGCTCAACACGCCGGACGCCGCGCAAGACGCGCCGTCAATCGTGGCGGCGGACGACGCACTGCCGGCAGGAGCGGAAGCGGCACCACCGGCGGCAGCACCACCGGCGGCTCCGGTTTTGGGCAAATTGGCGGCGAGGCATGAATGGGGGTCCATGGTATCTGCGGTTCGATTATCTTTCATCAAGAGGAAGAATGTGTTCGGCGAAAATGAGTGCGTTGCGTTGAAAACTCACAACACCCTAATCCTTCGCGCTTTCGTGGCAAGCATTGCGGCGCGCGTGCTTCCCCGCCCTGTTTTTTCGGGCGACTTTTCCGTGCCGGCGGTGTCTCATTGCGCCGCAAAACGCACCTCAACCCGCAATCACTTCCGAACATGCGCCACGCCCAAACACGTCTCCAAACCCGCATCCAACCCCGCGCCGCCGCCACCGGTGCCGCAACCGCCGCACGCGCCGCCGCCGCCAACCGCCGACGCCGCGCGTTCACGCTCGTCGAACTCGTCATCGTCATCGCCATTCTCGGCACGCTGATGGTCGTGCTCACCGGTTCGCTGACCGACCTCTTTGAGTCCTCGAAGGAAAAGGCCGAGGGGCTGAAAATCCAAAACCTCCGCACGACCCTCATCCGCTACAACGCCGACGTGGGCAACTACCCGACCTCGGAGGAGGGCTTGCAGGCACTCGTCACCGCGCCCGCGAACTCCACCGGTGCCGTCCGCTGGAAGGGTCCCTACCTCACCGGCGAGGACGCCGAACTGCGCGACTCGTGGGGCAACCCCTACAAATACGCCCGCCCCGGAACGCGCGGCGGAAAACCCTACGACCTGTGGTCGCTCGGTCCCGACGGACAGGACGGCACCGCCGACGACATCGGCAACTGGGTCAAGTCCGCCGCCAACACCCCGAAATAACGCCGCCGCCGGCACCGCGCGCCCGCCGCCGCCGGCGCGCCCTTCCGCGTTCCTTCCGCGCCCCTCCACCAACCCGCCTTCCAAGCCATGCTCCGCCGCGCCTTCACACTGGTCGAGATGGTCATCGTCATCGCCCTCATCGGCATCGTCATCGCCGTGCTGCTCACCGGCATTGACTCGCTGCTGCCCTCCTCGCGGAAGGACTCGCCCCACGACGTGCTGCGCAAGGCGGTGGACTTCGCGTGGTATTCCGCCGCCAGCGGCCACGGACGGCACTTCCTCGTCTTCGACCCCGAAAAATTTGAACTACGCGTCCTCCCCGCCGTCGTGAAAAAAGACGCCGCCGGCGACGAGGCGGACACCGTCCCGGAGGGCTTCGCCCGCTGCCCCTACTGCGGAAAACTCCACGCCACCGGCGACGGCTCCGAAACCGCCGACGGCTCCGCCGGCGACGGCGCTTCCGACTCCGCCGGCACCGCCGCTCCGCTGTGCGAGAACGTCTTCCCGTTCCGGCGCGACGACGTCGAAGTCATCTTCCAGCGCGCGCCCGCCGACGCCGGCGGCTCGCTCCAGACCTCGCTCGACACGCCGTTCAGCCGCTTGGAATTCTCCCCGTGGGGCGGCGCGACGCCGGCAATCATCGAACTCACCGCCGGCGGCAACACCGTCCGCTACCGCCTCGACATCTTTGGCGGCGGATTGGAGGCACTCGAATGAACCACCGCCGCCGCCGCCCACCGTCCCGCGCCACCGGTGCCGCCACCGGTGCCGCCACCGCGCTGCGCCGCGCGTTCACGCTCGCCGAAGTCGTCGTCGCGCTCGCCGTCTTCGCCCTCACCGGCGGCGTCCTGCTGCAGACCGTGCTCAACGTTCAGGAAGCACTCATCGGCGCGCGCCACGAGGCGGGGCGGGACGAGGCGCGCCGTTCCGCGCTGCGCATCGCCCTCGCCGCCACCTCGTCCGACAACCTGCTCGCCGGCGGCAGCATGTCCCTCGAAGGCGGCAACGGCTCCGTCTCGTGGACCGCCACCCTCGAAGAAACCAACCTCCCCGACCTGCACCGCGTCATCATCGAAATCTCGTGGGACGACGACGACGGCGGGGACGACGGGGAGACCGAAACGCTCAACCTCTGGCTCTATCGCCCCGAATGGTCGGACGCCGACACGCGCTCGAACCTCATGCAGAACTTCCGCGCGGACTATCCGCAAAGCCGCCTCTCCTCCTTCTGAACCGCCGCGCCGCCATCAGTGGTGACGCGCTGACGCCGCCGCCGGTGGTGCCGCCGACGCCACGCCGCACACCTCCTCGCCATGCACATCACCGAACACTCCGCAATCGTCCTCGGCGCCGGTCCCGCCGGACTGTCCGCCGCCGCCGGTCTGCTCAAAGCCGGCGCCGAACCGCTCGTGCTCGAACGTGCCGCGCGCGCCGGCGGCTCGTTGCTGACCGAGCGCGCCGGCGGCTTCCTGTGCGAGGGCGGTCCGAACTCGCTCATGCTCGAAAAGGACGGCGCGGAGCCGTTCCTGCGGCAATTCGGCGTCGAGCCGGTTGAGGCGTTGCCCGCCGCGAAAAAACGTTTCCTCGTGTGCGGCGGGAGACCCGTCGCCGCGCCGTCCGGTCCGCTCGGCGCAATCACGACGCCGTTGCTGTCTTGGCGCGGAAAACTGCGCTTCCTCGGCGAGCCGTTCGCCGCGAAAGCGCCGCCGCCGGCGGTGGACGAAACCGTCGGCGCGTTCGTGCGCCGGCGCCTCGGCGCGGAAGCGGCGGCGCGCCTCGTCGAGCCGATGGTCGCGGGCATTTACGCCGGCGACATCGAAAAACTCTCGCTGCGCTCGGCGTTCCCGCGCCTGCGCGAGATGGAGCAACGCTACGGCTCGCTCGTCCGCGCCGGTCTCGCCAAAGGACGCGCCGCGCCCGTCCGCCGCCTTGTCAACTTCGCCGGCGGCATGCGGGAAATCCCCGACGCGCTCGTCCGCTTCCTCGGCGGCACCGGCACTGCCGGTGACACCGCCGCCGGTGGTGCCGGCGCGCGCGTCCGCCTCGGCGTCCGGCTACGCGAAATCACGCGCGAGGGCGGCGCCGACGGCGGACTTTGGCGCGTCACGTGGAGCGAGGACGCCGGTGCCGGTGACACCGCCGCCGGTGGTGGTGGCGACGACGGTTCCGCCGCGCCCGTTCGCACAGCCGTCGCGCCCGCGCTTGTCATCGCGACCCCGCCGTGGACGTGGGAAAAAACGCCGCTGCCGGTGCCGCTCGCGGACGCGCTTCGCCCGTGGAGCGCGGTCGCCGCGCCGCCGCTCGCCGTCGTCTCGCTCGGCTACGAACGCGAGAAAGTCGCGCACCCGCTCGACGGCTTCGGCATGCTCTCGCCGGCGGTGGAGGGGCGCAAAATTCTCGGCACGCTCTTCCAGAGTTCGCTCTTCGCCGGCCGCGCGCCCGACGGGCACGTCCTGCTGACGAGTTTCGTCGGCGGTTGCCGCTCGCCGGAACTCGCCTCCCTCGCCGAACCGGAACTCACCGCGCTCGTCGCCGGCGAACTGCGCTCGCTGCTCGGCGCCGCCGGCGCGCCGGTCTTCGCGCGCGTGACCCGCTGGGCGCGCGCCATCCCGCAATACGACACCGGTTACGACGCGCTGCTGTCGGCGCTCGACGCGGCGGAACGCGCGTTCCCCGTGCTGCGCTTCACGGGCAACTTTCGCGCCGGCGTCGCGCTGCCAAAGACGATTTGGCACGCGGCGCAAACGGCGGCGTCGCTCGCGGAGCAACTCGCCGCGCGCCGCCGGTGACGGACTTTTCGCCGCCACCGGTGGTGCTGGAACAAGGTGCCGGCACCGCCGCCGGTGGCGCGCAACCACTTGTCATGTAACGTGATTTGCGTTGCAACCGCCGCCGCCGCCCTATCTTCTTGGCACTCATGGGCAAGAACCTCATCGAAGGTGCCGGTCTGTTTATCTACCCGCTCGGCGCCTGCTCCCTTCTGGCAGTTTTCCTCTTCATCGAACGGCTTGTCGCCCTGCGCGACGCGCGTGTCCTGCCTGCGGCGTTGCTGCGCTTCCTGAACAAGAACGGCGTGTCGGCACCGTTGCCGCCGGCGGTGGCGGGCAGTTCCGGCGGAAAAGTCGTCGGCTTCTTCCAACGCGAGAACCCCGACGCCGAGGCGCTCAAGGCCTACACGCAAATCGAACTCACGCGCCTCGAACGCGGGCTGTTCCTGCTCGACATCATCGTCGGCGTCGCGCCGCTCATCGGTCTTCTGGGCACGGTTTACGGACTTTTCGTGCTCTTTCCAGAGAGCGGCATGCCGAACGCGGCGACGCTCACGCACGGCGTCGGCATGGCACTGACGACGACGATTTTGGGTCTGCTCATCGCGATTCCGGCGCTGTTTGCGAGCGGCTGGTTCGGGCGGCGTTTGGAAATCGTTTCGGCGCGCATGAACCTGCTCGTCGAACGCCTCATCAGCAATGCCGGCGCGCTGACCGGCGGCGGCACCGGCGGCGACACCTCTGTTGCCAGCACCACTGAACCCGCCGGCAGCGAAGTCGAGTCCGCCGGCACCGGTGACGCCGAACCCACCGAACCCGCCGGCACCGAACCCGCCAACCCCGCCGCCGGTGACGCCGCCGCCGCTTCGACCGAACCCGCTGCGTCCGCCGTTCCCGGTCCCGCGCTTTCCGGCTGGCACCAGCCGCCGCGATTGCGCTTCGCCTCGACGCGCCCGAACTCCTCCAAGCGCCGCCGCAGCACGCCGCCGCCGCCCGCCCTTTTCAAGCCGCCGCAGAAACCGGAAATCATCACGCCGCAAACCGGCGCGCGCGGCTTCCGTTCACCGGCGGCGCAACCACCGGCGGCGTCACCGGCGGCGGCGCAACCGCTCTCCGAAGCCGCCGGCGACCTGTCCGGCGTCCCGCCCGCAATCACCGCGCCCATCGTCGTCGGCGGTCCCGGCGCGGCGGATTCCCCGCCCGCCGGCAACGGCGTCTTCGTGAACACCAAACTCGCCTCCATCCTCGCCCCGAACTAACCGCGCCGCACGCCCGCCGTCCGCACCACCGCCGCCCCCGCACGCCATGTCCCTTTACCGACCGCGCCGCCGCCGCCCCGAAATCAACATCGTGCCGCTCATTGATGTGATGACGGTGCTGATTTTCTTTTTCCTCATGACGATGCGCTTCGACGAAATGCAGTCGCTCGACATCTCGCCGCCCACCGCCGACAACGCCGTCAAAAGCGTCTCCAACGCCGGCGGCGCGTTGGTCGTCGCCGTCAACAAGGACGGGCAGTTTTTTCTCAACGGAACGCGGGTCGAGCGCGATGCGTTGCTGAAGCGCTTGGAGGCATTCAAGCCGCGGATTCCGGGCGCGCCGGCACCGCACATTTTGGTTGTCGCGGACGGGCGCGCCCTTACAAAAGAGACCATCTTCCTCGTTGACCTTGCAAGAAAGGCGGGGCTGCAACCACGCCTCATTACGAAGCCAACCCGCTAAAAAACACGCTTCCGACCCGTTTTTAACACCATGCGCCTCCTCTCCCGCCTCCCCCTCAACCTGCTCGCCATCGCCGCCGCCGGCCTCGCTTTCACCGGCTGCGCCGACTCGCCGTTCAAAATCTCCAAACGCCTCAACCCCGACTCCGTCATCGTCACCATTGACCCGAACAATCGCGTCACCGTGGACTACAACGACATCGAGCCGGCGTTGCTTTCGAGCAAACTCAACAACATCGGCGCCGCCAGCCCGGGACGCGACATCTCCCTCGTCGTCTATGCCGGCACCGACCCGCGCGCCGTCAACTACGTCAAGGAACAGGCGAAAAACGCCGGGCTGGGAAAAGTGGACGTCATTGACCGCGACGAACTGCGCGGCACCTACCGCTCGCGCCCGACCGAAGAATCCGACAAGGCGCGCGCCGCCGCCCGCAAGGCGGAAGCCGAAAAAACGGCGGTCGCGGACGCCGCGAAACCACCGGCACCGGTGGCGGAACCGCCCGCCCCCGAACAACCGCCCGCGCCGGTGACGCCCGCGCCCACACCGGTCGCCGTTACGGAACCGGCTCCGACGCCGGTCGCGCCCGCGAGCGGCGTTGTGGTGCCGGTTGTCGCCCTCGCCACCGGCAGTTACTCCGTGGACGGCTCCGTTCTGCCGGCGTCCTCGCTCGGCGCGGCGTTCAACGCGCTGGCGGCGACCAAGGCGGGCGCGGTCATTGAAATCGCCCGCGAGCCGGGCACCGAAATCACGGTGATTCTCGAAATCAAGCGGGCGGCGCGCGCCGCCGGCTTCACGCGCTTCGAGAACAAACGCTGACGCGCGCGGCGGCGGCGGTTGCGCGAGAAAACCAACATGAGCGGCGCGAAGAAAAGCACCGCCGGTGGCACCGCCGGTGCCGGTGACAGCGGCGGTGCCGGCGGCGGCGGTTGCGTTCTCGTCGTCAAGGCAGTCCCGAACTCGCCCCGGAACGAGGTCGCGGGGCGCGTCGGGGAAGCGTGGAAAATCAAGATTCACGCCGCGCCGGAGGCGGGCAAAGCGAACAAGGAACTCGTCGCGTTCGTGTCCGAGAAACTCGGTTGCCCGCGCGGTGCCGTCGAAGTGCTCACCGGTGCCGCCGCCCGCGAAAAACGGTTGCGCGTCGCCGGCCTCGCCCTCGCCGAAGTCGAGGCGCGCCTGTCCGCGCGCTGACGCCGCCGGTTCCCCCCGCCCCCGCGCGGTTCAAGGAGGCGTCGGCACACCGCGATTGAGGAACGCCCGTGCGCGGGGGTTGGAGCAGTTGCGCAGTTCCGCCGGCGGTCCCAGCGCGCCGACGGTGCGCGTCGCCGCATCCAGAAACAGCGCGCGGTCGGCGATTGCGAAGATGCTCGCGAGTTCGTGCGTGACGACCACGACCGTCGCGCCGAGCGTCTCGCGCAGTTGCAGAATCAGTTCGTCGAGCAGGCGCGCCGTCACGGGGTCGAGACCGGCGCTTGGCTCGTCCAGAAAGAGGATTTCGGGGTCGAGCGCCATCGCGCGGGCGAGCGCGGCGCGCTTGACCATGCCGCCGCTGATTTCGGACGGGTGGTAGTCCTCGAAGCCGCCCAGCCCGACGAGCGCGAGTTTGTAGCGCGTCACCTCGGCGATTTCGCGGGCGGACAGGCGCGTGTATTCGCGCAGCGGCAGCGCGACGTTCTCGGCGAGCGTGAGCGAAGTCCACAACGCGCCGCCCTGATAGGTGACGCCGAAGCGGCGCAGCAGCGCGGCACGTCGCTCCTCCGGCGCGCCGGAGAAGTTCTCGCCGTTGAGCAGAATCTCGCCGGCAGCGGGGCTTTCCAGCCCGATGAGGTGCCGCAACAGCGTGCTCTTGCCGCAACCGCTGCCGCCCATGATGACGAACACCTCGCCGCGCCGGACGTCGAAGGACACGTCGCGCAAAATCACGTTCTCGCCATACGCGAGCGCCAGCCCGCGCGCGGACAGGTGCGGGGTGGTCGAACGCGGGGCGGCGGCGGGGACGGTGTCGGACATTTGCCGCGCATCTTGCACGAAACGCAGCGGAACACAAAAAGACAAAACGCGCCGAACGGCAGTCCCGCGCTTCCGGCGCGCGGCGGCGGTTATGGCGCGTTTTCGAGGCGCAACCGGCGGGCGCGGACCGGCGGCGCATCCGCCACCGGCGGGACTTCCGCCACCGGCGGCGCATCCTCAATCCAAAGGTGCCACGCGCCGTCGGGTAGATATTCGCCAAGGCGTTCCGGCCACTCGACGAGCAACGTCCACGGCTCGCGCAACACGTCCCAGAGCATCAGCGAGTCCGCCTCCGCCGGCGACGCCAGCCGGTAGGCGTCGGCGTGAATGATTTGGCGCGCGGGGGCTTCGTGGACGGCGAAAATCGCGAAGGTCGGGCTGGCGACAGCGGAGGTCGCGCCGAGGGCGCGGACGAATCCGCGCGCGAAGGTGGTCTTGCCGGCACCGAGCGCGCCGTGGAGGGCGAGCGCGGTGTTCGGCGGCAGGAGAGCGGCGAGTTGCCCGCCCAACGCCTCGGTTTCCGCCGCATTCGCAGCGGTGATGCCGCGCCGCCAGCGCGCCAGTTCGGATGCGGCGTCGCCGCCGCCCGTGCTCGTGTTGCCGTTGGTGCCCATGAGTGTCCGCAAAAACCGCAGGGAACCGTTGCCGCCGGTAACTTGTCAAACACCGCCTCCCGACAATACCGCCGGGCAACCAATCGGAACCAACCCGAGCACCAAAACAACCACGACACACATGTTTTCACGCAACGCACTTTCCATGCTGCTCGCCGCCGCCGCCATTGCCGGCGCGACGGGCACCGCGAACGCCGCCGCCGTCCAGGACGCCGCAACGGTCGAAAAAAAGCACGGCTTCACCAACACAGGCCTCGTGCGCGACATTGACTGGCACGTCCGCGACGCCGCCGGCAAGCCGCTCGAAACGCCCACCAAGTGGCACGTTCACGACCCCTACCGGCCGAACCCCGTCAAGGTCGAGGGCGTGCTGCTAACCACCCCCGCACCCGCCGACGCCGACGTCCTCTTCGACGGCACGCAGGAGTCGCTCAACAAGAACTGGGACGCCCAGTTCGGCGGCAAGCCGCGCCGGCAGGAGATGTGGCGCGTCCCTGCCGGCAAGGACTACTTCGTCGCGCGCAACAACGACATCACCACCAAGAAGGGCTACGCCGACGCGCAGTTGCACATCGAGTGGCGCGTGCCCGCCGGTCGCAAATGCCAGAGCCAAGGCGGCGCCAACAGCGGCGTCATGTTCAACAACGGCCTCTACGAGGTGCAGGTGCTCGAATCCCACACCAACATCACCTACGCCGACGGACAGGCCGGCGCGCTCTACAACCACCTGCCGCCCCTCGTGAACCCCGCCCGCCCGCAAGGCGAGTGGCAGAGTTACGACATCGTTTTCACCGGCCCGCGCTTCGACGACGCCGGCAAACTCATCGCGCCGGCGTATATGACCGTGATTTTCAACGGCGTCGTCGTTCAGGCGAACCAGCCAATGAACGGTCCCGGCGACTACAAGCGCGTCTCCGGCTACGCCACCTACCGCAAACACCCCGCGCGTCAGCCGCTGCGCCTCCAATGGCACGGCGACCCGATTGAGTTCCGCAACATCTGGATTCGCGACATCACCGCCACCCGCGAAACCCAAAAAGCCGCCGAAGCCGCCGCCCTGAAAGAATTGGGACGGTAATGCTTGGGTCGCGCACCAATGGGAGCGCCGACTGGGAGCGCCGACTTGGAGCGCCGACTTTCAAGTCGGCTTGGCAGAGATGCGGCGTAGCCGCCACTCTAAAAAAGAAGAGAAAGCAAGGCGGCTACGCCGCACCACCACCGAGCCGACTTGAAAGTCGGCGCTCCATGTGCGGCGCTCCATGTGTCGGTGCTCCGTGTGTGTGGCCGCCTGACAACAAGGCAAAGATGCTCGACGCGAGAATGGAATCCTGCACATTCGGTGCGGGTCAGAGACCCGCATTCCCAGTGCCGCGCTCCCAGTTGCGTAACCATAGCCATTACAGGGGTTCCGTCGCTTCGCGACTTCACCCCTGCCTATGATATGCCGCCCCTGCGGGGCTTCTTAGAGGAAACATCAAACCAATCCTGTAAATCATGCAAATCATGATAATCATGTCTAAAAAATCCCCTCTACCCCTCCCCCTCCCCCAAAAAATCCCGCTCGCCGGCTATTTTTTGCCGGGGAGCGAGAGGGAGACCTCGGTGCTGACCAGAACGACATTCACCTTCGCGAGCAGGGTCTTGACGGCTTCCACGGCGGCGGGAAGACCGGTGTAGGTGACAACATCCGAACCAATGAGCGTGTTCTTGTCGTATTCGGAAATCGCAACTTCGAGCGCGCCGTTGGCGGCGGTCAAATCCGCCACAAACGCTTCGGGGTCTTCCAAGTTGGCGACGGCTTTGTCGAGCGTCTTGATTCCTTGGGCGGTGACCTGGGTGAGGTTGATTTTCCCAACGCCGAGTTTTTCGGCAACCGCCGGACGCGCAAGCAAGGGCTTCACGGACAACGCTTTCACCGGCAGCGCGCGTTTCGTCACCAACGTCGCTTTCGCCACGGTCGCTTTCGCCACAGTTGCCTTCGCCACCGCCGATTTTTGCGGACTCTCTTCCGCCACAGCATCGGTGCCTTCGGGCGATTCTTCCACAGGTGCCTCCGCCGCAAGGGTTTCTTCCGCCGCCGGTTCCTCCTCCGGCGACGCTTCCTCCGGCGTTTCTTCGGCACCGCCGGTGTCTTCGACATCTCCGGCGTCCGAAGCAGCGGCGTCGGCAGGTGCATCTGATTCATCCGCAATCACTTCCGGCGCGCCGCCGGCGTCAGCATCTGCGCCCACCGCCGCCGCCGCTTCCGCCGCCGCCGCAGCAGCCGCCTCGTTTTTCGCGAGGATTGCCTGAACCTTCGCCAGCGTGGATTTTCCCGTCGTAAGCACCTTGTTCGCATTATCGAGTTCGGACTTCTTTTTCGCCGCGCTGGAGTTGACCGCCGCAAGCGCGTTCGCCACCTCCGCCGACACCGGAGCCAACGCCGACGCAAGTTTCTTGAACGTGGTCAGCATGGAAAGATTTTCGGTCAACGCATTGACCGCTATCTGCGCCACCGGTGCCGCCGCCGCCTGCGCCGCCGCTTGCGATTTCTCCGCCTGCGCCTCCAATTCCTTCACCTTCGCACGCAATTCCCGCAATTCGGCAAGGTCTTCCGCCAATTTCACCGGCGTTTTGAGCGACTCAACCAAGAAATCGAGATTTCTCCAAAGGGCGGCGAGCGTCGGGTCGCTACTGATACCCTCAATCGCCTCTTTGAGTTGAGTGACTTTCGAGAGGTCTGCATAGGTTTTATATGCCTTTTTGACGTCCTCCGCAAGGAAGACAATCTTTTCACTGCTTGACGCATGGTAAAACGCACGGATGCTGTCGATTAATGCCGAGCGAAGCCGCTTTTGGCTCACGATTGCTTCAAAGAAAGAAACATAATTTCTGCGCAAAGTCACATTGTCCGCGCTCGCTCCCATCTTGTCCACATATTCTTTTAGCGTATTAACAAGGGTAACAAGACGTTTGGCGGCGTTCACTTTGTCCGCAAACGCACGAAACGCATTCTCAGCGTCAATCGAACTTTTGTTAATCTTCTCCTTGACTTCCAAGGAAGATTTGTAGATTTCCTCAATTTTCGCAACGGTGTCCTTGTAAGCGTTCACCAGCAAACTCTGGCTTTGGTTGCCATAGTAGGTGGAAATGATGGAGTTCTCATCGTGGTCGGAAAACTGTTGTATGGTGTCTTCCGGACGCGGATAGGCATCTGCCAAATAAGCAATGGCACTCCCCTTTTTGGGGAAGAGGAACCAATTTTTGCTCGGCAGAACATCCGAATCCAAAAGTTCGCGAATGTTCCGTATCGGAACGTCAAGATGGACACTCCCCCATACACTCCCCCATTGTTTTTGCGCTGAAAGGGCTTCGCTCAATTCATTTGTGGCAAGGAAGGCACCGGTTGTTCCCAATAATGAATATCCCGGAGGAATTATCCATTTTGATTCACCTCGGAAGACATTTTCTGTCGTGATGTCAGCAACATAAGAACCTGTTAAAGAAGGGACAATCTTGCCGGGTAAAGAAAAATAAGTAAGGTAGATGTAATACCCTTCGGCACCCTCGTTTAGGTCCTGCTCAACTTTGCAGTGTCTCAACCCATATTTTTCAAAACTGCCGAACTTCCACCCATTTAGGCAGTAGTTGCGTTTCCATTGATCTTGAATTGCCGCAGACGATGTATCACTGTAGTAATAATCCCCCGATGAGTCATAGGTTTTTCCATCTGCCTTTTGGCCTGAAATTATCGGGAACGCTTCCGGAAGCCCATGGGCCGATAATTTCCAACAAAGCAGAGAGATATCAAGTATCGGGAATGCGTTGGGCTTCAAGGAATCGTCCTTTGTGTAACAGAGGTAGATGTATTTGCCCCCAGCTCCCATGTTCAGGTCCGCCTCAATTTTAGTGTAACCAGTCGGCGTCTTGTCATTCCCCTTGATGAAGCAAATGTCAACAATTGCGTCCTTCGGGTCCGTGCTCTTTTTGTAACAAAGATACATGTATTTCCCTTCCGCGCCCTTGTTCAAATCAATTTTCGCCAACTTTGTAAAGCCGGCGGGCGGGGTTGTCGATTCTCCGGCTTTCCCGTAAGTTATGCAAAGGTCGCTGATGTAAGACACAGGAGTGGAAGAAATCAGGGTAAATGTTTTCAAATTTTCAAAGGGGTCAGAGAACCAGTAGAAGGTGCTCGTATTGTTGGGCGGCGGAATTGTGGAGGTAGCGACGGCTGCGGCAGGAGTTGTGATTGTGGAAACGGCTTTCGCGTTTGTCGCGGAAGTCGAAGCCGCCGTTGTGGCGGCGGCAATGGCGGCGGTTTTGGCGGCGACATTTGCGGCGGCGATTGCGGCACCGGTGGTGGCGGATGCGGCGGTGGTGACGGGCGTCTTGCTTGTAGCGGACGTAGTCGTCAGCGGGGTTGACGCCTGTGCCGGATTTGTTGCCGTCGCCGCCAGCGCGGTTCTCACAGCGGCGAGCGTTGTCGCAGACGCCGGCGTCGCGGTCGCGGTCGTCGCGGCAGTGGTCGTTGCAGTCGTGGTTTTCGCGGCCGTGGTCGTAGCCGTTGCCGGTGTCGTGGCCGCCGCCGGCGTCGTCTTGGCAACCGGCGTGGCGGTTGTCGCCGTTGTGCTCGCGCTCGTCTTCGCGAGCGCAATCGTCTCGGCTTTTTTGGCGGCGGTCGCGGCGGCGAGGGAAGTCGCGGCCTTCGCGGCGGCGGCTTTGAGCGTCGAGGCGGAGAGGGTTTTCAGGGGTGTTGTGGAGGAGGATTCGGTGGCCATGGTAAGGAGGAAGTCAAACGGTTGTGAGGTGACGGTGGCACGGAATGACGATTTTGATTTTTCGTGCAAGCACTTTTTTTGCACCGCCGGCGGAATGCGTCTCGCCGGCGGGCAAGGGTGCCGCCGGAAGCAGCGGCAGCGGCAACAGCAGTGGTAGCGGTAGTGGTGGCGGCAGGTCGGCGACCTGCCGCGCCCGATGCGGGTCAGGAGACCCGCGCTCCCAGCGGCACCGCCACCGGCACTGCGCTCCCAACCGCCACACGCCAAGCCGATACACACATGGAGCGCCACACACATGGAGCGCCGACTTTCAAGTCGGCTCGCATGCCCCATGCGGCGCAGCCGCCTTGCTTTTTTGGAATGGCGGCTGCGCCGCATCTCCACCAAGCCGACTGGAAAGTCGGCGCTCCATGTGTCGGCGCTCCGTGTGTGTGGCCGCCTGGCAACAAGGCAAAGATGCTCGGTGCGAGAATGGAATCCTGCACATTCGGTGCGGGTCAGAGACCCGCATTCCCAGTGCCGCGCTCCCAGTTGCGTAACCATAGTGGCGGCGCGCCAGCCCCGTAGGGGCGGCATATCATAGGCAGGGGCGTTAGCCCCTGTTTTCGTTGCCCCCCAACTACAATGCGAACCGCGAAGCGGTGGCATATAGCAACGAGGGCTAATGCCCTCGACACTGTATGCCACCGCTTCGCGGTTCACAGTTTTGTTTGCGCTATACAGGGGTTCCGTCGCTTCGCGACTTCACCCCTGCCTATGCTATGTCGCCCCTTCGGGGCTGGGCGCGTTCCCAGCAATGCGGGTCAGGAGACCCGCGCTCCCAATGCCACACAGCAAACCACTATTTGGAATCTAAAATCTTTACCACGGTGCCTTTCGTTCCGCGCAGGGGAAGAAAGAGAATGGTCGTGTTTTCGGAGATGTCGCGGATGACGCCGATTTGGGCGGCAGTGAAGGGAACGTCGTTCACGAAAATGTGAAAAGTTCCGGTTGCCCACTTCCACTCGAAATTCTCCAGCACGACGCACACGTTGTGGAGCGGACTTTGGGCGGTGGCTTGGAGGGTGAATTCGACGCTCCTCAACGGCACCGGTGACGCCGCCGGCGGCACCACCGGTGCCGGCACCGGCGACTCCGGCGTCGCCGAGACGTTTCGCAGAATGTAGGCGCGCTGGTATTTGTCGTAGCCCTTGTTTTGCCAACCGGCGGCGCGGGCGTTTGCGGAGAGTTCGAGGGGCGGCGGGAAATTCCACGAGCGGGCGAGCGGGACGAGCGATTGGGC
>JAISSQ010000003.1 GCA_031273045.1 Puniceicoccales bacterium | reverse complement strand
TCCGCTCCGGCAAGTTCCCCCGAATCGCAACCCCGCGCCGTTCCGCGCACTCCCGCCGTCCCCTCATTTTTTCGGCATAATCTCGCAGAACCGCGCCATCTCCCCCGTCGCCGCGCCCCCGCGCCAACCGCTTCGCCCCAAGAACTCTGCCGCATCTCGCGTAGTCAATCGCCTTTGCGAAGCGGGCGAAAATCGTGCTCACGCTGTCGCCGGAAAGACCGGCGGCGGAAAGCGCGTGGCGCAGTTCGACGAGCGATGACACACTCTCGCCGGTGATGGCGGACAACTGACCGAGGCGTTCGCCTTGCGCCATCGTGGAGTTGAACTTGCCGAGGATGGCTCCGGCGCCGGAGAGCGCGGCGGAGAAGACCTGAATGCCGGCGGCGAGGGAAACGGAACGTAGTCCCAGCGTCTCAAACTTCGCTCTCGTGTCATCGGAGATATTCCCGACAGACGCAATAGCCCCGCGAAGTTTGCCAAACTCCTCGGTGGCTTTCCCGGTGAAAGCGTTGACCATCAAGTTGATTTTCGAATCTGCCATTTTTTGTGTTGGTTGAGGGTTGACTGTTGGTTTTATCGGTTCTCATTGGCACTCATGAAACACGTGGACAAAAACGATAAGTTCTGGGGCGAAAACGGTCTCTTCACCGGCGGGTGGAGCGGAGGAGAAACAAGCAAATTTGCCGAACTTAACGACAGAAATTTCTTCAGATCTCTCATGCTTACTCTTGGAATGTTCGCTTTCTGCCTCCTCCTCGCGTTGATTGTCTTCGGATAGTCAGACGGGCGTGTATTCGTTTTTGGATACAAAATCGGGTGCTGGCGCGGGCGTGCTGGTTCGGTGTTGGCGGGACGATTCTCCGAAGCCGGGCGGTGGCGGAGGCGGCGGGAAACGGCGGGCGTAGTCGGCGGCGCGCGAAACGTCGATGACGACGCGCCCGTCGCGGTCAAGGTAGGTGCATGCGTGTCCTCGTTCGGTGATACACATAGTGGCTGGAGGGTAGCAGTGTGCCGCCGGCGCGAGACCACCTTCACCGACGGCTCGCCGGATATCTTCTTGCGCCTTCTCGGAGACCATCACGCATTCGGTCTCGACGGCTTCGGAACGTTCCCGTCAAGCATGTTTGCTCTCGACGTTTAACGCTCGAACTTGCACTAAACCGTTTTCTGAAATTTCTAACTGTTTGAAGTTCAGGCGGATAGGTTGGTGCGGGTGGAGGGAGTCGAACCCTCGTCTCAAGCTTGGGAAGCTCACATAATAGCCGTTATACTACACCCGCGCGGGTGGGCGGACGAAGTCCGCGCCACGAACGCGCAGGGTGGACGGGGTGTCGGCGGTGTCAACAGGAAAATCGGCGTGACACGGACATGTGTCCACTGCCGGTGGGCGTGGCTTGGCCGGTGTGGCTTGGCGGCGTGTTTCGGCGGAGGTCTCCTTTATGCTGGGATTTCGCCCAGATTGCCGTTGCCGGCGCTGGGGCGAGGTGTCTTCCTGCGCGGGTCATGCTCAACGTCGGAATCATCGGGCTGGGCACAATGGGAATGACCCATTTGGCCGCCTACGAAAAACTCGCCGCCGCAGGGGTGGAAGTCCGCGTGCTTGCCGCCGCCGACAAGAAATTCGCCACCGGCGACACCGTCGGGGGCGCGGGCAATCTTGCCGGTCAAGGTGCCGGCGGAGCGTTGCTCGATAGCGTCGAAAAGCACGCTTCGCCGGAGGCGCTTTTTGACGACCCGCGCGTTGACGCCGTGGACATCTGTGCGCCGACGCCCGCGCACAAGCCGTTGGTGCTCGCCGCCGTCGCCGCCGGCAAGCACGTGCTTGTGGAGAAGCCGCTGGCACTCGCCGCCGGCGATGTCGGGGAGATGATTCGCGCCGCGCGCGCCGCCCGCCGCATGCTGATGCCGGCGCACTGCATGCGGTTCTGGCCGGGGTGGGACTGGCTGAAGGATGTCTGCTCGAAGAAGGTTTTTGGCGACCTCGAAAGCGTTGTGTTCACGCGCATTGGCGCGCAACCGGCGTCGCCGTTTTACCACGACAGCGCGTTGTCGGGCGGGGCGCTTTTCGACCTGCACATCCACGATGCGGACTTCGTTGTGCACCTGCTTGGCGAACCGTCGGCGGTTGTCTCGCAGGGGTTCCGCGCCGGTGGCAGCGGGATTGTACACGCCATCACGCGCTACGAGTTCGGCGGGGCGTCATCACCGGCGGCGGCACCGGCGGGCGCGCCGTTTGTCGTCGCGGAAGGCGCGTGGACGCGCGAGGCGGAGAACGTGCCGTTCGTGATGCGCTACCGCGCCCGGTTCGAGCGTGCCACCGCGCTCTACGAGTTCGGGACGCCGCCGGTGCTCACGCTTTACGAGGCGGGCAAGCCGCCGGTGCCGGTGCCGTTGCCGGCGGACACCTCGCTTGGCTACGAGCGCGAAATCGCCGAGTTCATCCGTTGCGCCACCGCCGGTGTCGAGTCGCGCGTCGTGCCCGCCGCCGACGCCCTTCGCGCCGTCCGTTTGCTTGAATGCGAGGCGCGCTCCATCGCGGCCGGCGGCGCGCCGGTTTCGCTGTCTCCGCCTCCATCACCGGCACCGGTGCCGGAACCGCTCTAACCCGTCTCCGCCCCTCGTTCCCCTTTCCACTCCTACCAACCCTCTCCACCAACGTTCCCCGCACATGCTTCGTTGTCGCAATCTCACAGTCCGCGCCGGCGGTGACGGACCGGAAATCCTCTCGCACACGGACGCCGAATTTCGTCCTCGCGCCCTCAACGCCGTCATCGGTCCATCCGGTTGCGGCAAGACGACGCTCGTGAAGGCGATACTGCACCTGTTGCCCGCCACCGGTGAGACCTACCTCGCCGGCGAGCCGCTCGAAAGCCCCGACGAACTGGCGGGGCGCGTCGGCTTCGCGCAGCAGTTCACGAACGCCTACCCGCAACTCACCGTCGAGGAGACCTTCCGTGCCGCGCTTGACCTCTCCGTGCGCGACTCCGCCGAGAAGCACCGGCGGCTCAAGTCCGTGCTCGAAATCACGGGGCTGGGCGCGCATCGCGACAAGCGCGTGAGCGTCCTCTCCGGTGGGCAGTTGCGCCGCCTCGGTCTCGGAATCGAACTCACGCTCGACCCGTCCTGCCTCGTGTGTGACGAGGTGACGTCCGGTCTCGACCCGACTTCCGAGCGGCAGATTCTCGAACTCATGCAGGACTTGGTCGCCAAGCGAGGGAAGACCTTCTTCTGCATCATCCACAATCTGGCGACGATGGAGATGTTCGACTGGATAACGGTCGTGAAGCCCGGCGCGGTGATTTTTCAGGGCGAACTGCCGCTGCTGCTCAAATACTTCAACATCCCCGACCCGTTGCACCTCTACGAAATCATGGAGGAGCGTCCGCTCGAATTCTGGCGCGACCGCTGGGCGCGGTTCTTGGAAAAGAACCCGGGCTACTACGCGAAGATGTTCGCGAAGACGCCGGCGTCGGCGCGTCCAAGAGGAAGCGGGCAGACGGAAGCGGGAAGCGGGGAACAAGACAATGGGAGCGGGGAGCAGGAATCGGGGAGCGGCGAGGCGAGTGCCGCCGCCACCGGTGACGCGCCCGCGCCGACTTCGGCTCCGACGGATGTCGCCAACGAAGCCGCCGCTGCCGACGACGACGGCAACGCCGTCAACGCTGCCGTCGCCGGTAGCGACGCCTCCTCCGCCGCTTCCGAAAGCGTGCCGGCGTCGCCGTCCTCGCCCGCCTCGTTCGCCGAGACGCCCTCGTTCGTCTCGCAGTTCTTTACGCTGTTGTGCCGGCGGTTCCTGCTGTTCGTGCGCGACTCCGGCTACTTTGGGCTGACGCTCGCCATCACGTTCGGCTTCCCGCTCATCGTCGTCATCTTCGCAATCACCGGACTGCCGGAGGTGCCCCACGCCGACTTGGGACACGTGCCGACTTCGCAGGACGACTTCCTGCGCATCGTTGACATCACCAAGGAGCAGGCGCGCATCGGTGCCCTCGCCAGCGGGCTGATTATGTTTCAGGTGATCTTGCTGACGCTCATGGGCGCGAACAACGGCGGCCGCGAAATCGCCGCCGAGCGTCCGCTCTACGAGAAGGAGCGCCTCGCCGGTCTCTCGCCGACCGCCTACGTGTTCTCGAAAATCGTCTTCGTGTCCGTCATCGCCAGTTTTCAGGGCGCGTGGATGGCACTCTTCGTGAAGGCGATTTGCCAGTTCCCCGGACCGTGGAGCACGCAACTGTTCACCATGATGGGCGTGTGCGTCTCGATGAGCATCGTGTGCCTCGCGTTCTCCGCGCTCATGCAGACCGCCGAGAAAGCGTCCCTGCTGTCCATCTACCTCGTCGGCTTTCAAATCCCGCTTTCGGGCGTTGTGCTCGCGTTGCCGGCGGCACTGACTTGGGTCTGCCGTCCGTTCATCAACGCCTACTGGGGCTGGTGCGGCTACATGAAGTCCATGGTGAACGTCGAAGGGTTCTCGGTCTATGACGCCTTCACGCGCACCAATCCGAGCATGGACATTCAAGACCCGACGCTCTCCTTCGCCGTCCTTGCCGCCCAAGCCGTCGTCGCCCTCGCGCTCATTCTCGTCGGCTGCTTCCACCGCCGCGCCCTCTGAACGCGGCACCGGTGCCGGCGGTGGCGGAGACCGACTGCACCGCCGGCGACAGCACCGTTCGTCCTGTTCGCCCTGTCCGTCCCGTCCCTTGACATTCGGCACCGCCGGCGGCATTTTTCGCCCCTTTTTCCAAGACCCATGGGAGTTCCTGTTTCGCAAATGCTCAAGGTGGCGACATACGTCATCGGCAAAAAACTGCGCGGGGAGACGCGTTACCCGCTCGTCCTCATGCTTGAGCCGCTTTTCCGCTGCAACCTCAACTGCGAGGGCTGCGGAAAAATCCAATA
>JAISSQ010000185.1 GCA_031273045.1 Puniceicoccales bacterium | reverse complement strand
GAGGTCGGGCGCGAGCGCGGCGAGGCGCGCGGGGTCCCAACCTTCGAGGATTTCGACGCCGGCGTCGCGCAGCATGTCGCTCATCGGCGGATAGACGCCGGTGTCCGCGCCGCAGACCTTGTGGCCAAGCGAGCGCATCAGGAGGGCGGCGTTGCCCATCGCTGTTCCGCAAATTCCGATGAAGTAGATTTTCATGATTCGTTGCTTATTGGGCGGCGGCGTCCGCCGGTGTTTCCCGCGCCGTCGGTGGCGCGGCGACGGCGTTTTCGAGTTCGAGCCATTTCGCGAGGACGAAGTTGGCGACCGGTCCGGCGTTCGCGCCGCCGGCGAAATGCTTGTTGCCGTCCTCGCCCTCGACGAGCACGGCGAACGCGATGCGCGGCGCGCCCGCCGGCGCGAAGCCAATCGTCCACGCGAGTTCCGCCGTGTTGTTCTTCACCTGCGCGGTGCCGGTCTTGGCGGCGACGATGAACCCGTCCGGCAGCCCCTCGGTCACGCGCCTGCCGGTGCCGCCGCGCTCGTGCGCGCAGGCAATCAGTCCGTCAATGACCGCCTGATAATGCGGCGCGGGCAGTCCGATTGGTTCGCCGACGGCGAAGCGGACTCCCTTGCGCTCGTCGCGGACGAGACCGCCGGCGGCGGTGCGCAACAGCCCGCTTTCGGCGACGCGCTTCGGCTTTCCGTCGTCGCCGGCAAGCACCTTGACGTTGTCGGCCTCGTGGTCGGGCGAGTGGCGGATGCTTACCGCCGTGCGCGTGCGGTTTCGCGCGACGGAGGCAATCATCGCGGCGAGGTGCATGGGCGAGACAAGCACGTCGCCCTGCCCGACGGCGGTGTTGGCGATGTCGCTCTCGGTGAAGCCGCGCCCGCGCTTCCGGCTGGGCACGCTGCCGGCGAGCGAGGGCAGTTCGAGCGTCGTGCGCTCGCCCAGGCCGAAGCGGCGCGCCTCGTTGACGAGGTTGTCGAACCCGATGTCCAGCCCCGCCTGATAGCAGTAAACGTTGCTGCTGACCTTGAGCATTTTGACGAGGTTGACGGCACCGTAGGCGATGCGGTTGTGCTCGATGAACATCTTCGTCGAGCGACCGGACTTCACTTCGAGGAACGAGCCGCACTGGTAGATGGTCTCCGGCGTGATGCGGGGCTTGAGCGGGTCGGGCGGCGTCGAACGCAGGGCGGCGATGGCGGTGACGGGCTTGAAACTCGAACCCGGCGGGTAAAGGCCCTGCGTGGCGTGGTTGAGTTCCGCGCCCTCGCCGGGCGGCTCGTAAAGGTGGCGGCCGGCGGCGTCATAGACGAACGAGCCGAGGCGCGGCGGCGGACTGGGGTCGTCCGGCGCGCGCGCCGCCAGAAGCCGCTCCAACTCGCCGGCCGTCGAGACGCGCTTCTTGTTCCGCTCGTTGAACCGCTCGTCGTATTCGCGCAGGTATTCGTTGCGGTAGGCGCGGACGCTCATGCGCGCGGGGTCGTAGCCGGGCGAGTTCGCGCAGACCAGAACCTCGCCGGTGGGAACGTCCAGAACGACGACGCTGGAGCGGTGCGCGGGGAAGCGCCGCGCGAGGTATTCCTCGACCGCCTTCTGAAACTCGATGTCGAGCGAGAGCGTCACCGTCCCGCCCTGACGCGGCGGCTCGCGCACAAGCCCGCCGCCGTCGCCGCCGCCGCGCGCCGCCCGCGCGGGGTCGCGCACGAGTTCGTAGGCGTAGCCGTCGCGGCGGATTTTCCACAACTCGTAGCCGTTCTCGCCGCGCAACTCGTCGTCGAACGCCTTCTCGACGCCGTCCACGCCGCGCTGCCCCTCGGACGCCTTCAGGAGCCGCCGCCGCGAGAGCGCGCCGGCACCGGCGAACTCCGCCGCCTCCGCATCCGTGTCGGGGTCGAGTTCCGGCACCGAGAGGTTGTAGCGGTCGCTGCCGACGTAGCCGAGCACGTGCGCCGCCGTGTTGCCGTAGGGATAGACGCGGACGCTTTCGTGCGCGAACGAGACGGGACCGCCGGGCGGAAACTTCTCGATGAAGCGGGCGAACTCGCCGCCGCCGGCGGCACCGGCGTCGAGGTCCCGCGCCAGCGTGAATTTGAGCGCGCGCCGGCCGCTGTCGCGCGAGAGGTGCGCGCTGACGGCGGCGACGTTCACGGTCTCCGAGCGCCCGATGGCGAGGTTCACCTCGTCGAGCCGCGCCTGAAGCACGCGGGCGGCGGCGTTCTCGTAGAGTTCGCGCGAGCGCTTCCGCGCCTCGGCGCGCAGTTTCCCGCGCTCGGCGTCGGTCTTGTATTTGAGGCCGTCCAGCGAGGCGTTGAGCACGAGCCACGCATGGTCGTTGCGCAGCAGTTCGTCGTATTTGCGGTCGAACTCCGGCTTGAGGCGGGTGATGTCGGCGACGATGTTAATCGCCGGCCGGTTGCCCACGACGAGCCGTCCGTGGCGGTCTTTGATTTCGCCGCGCGGCGCCGGCAGGATGACGAGGCGGCGGCTTTGCAGTTTCGCCTTTCCGACGAGTTCCTTCGAGTCGAACACCTGCAGCCACGCCAGCCGCGCGTCGAAGAGCAAGAAGAGCGCGAGCGCCACCGCCCCAGCCACCCACAGGCGGCCTGTCTTGATGAACCCGTCGTCGCGTCTGTCTTTCATGCTCGTTTGTGTCGCCGCCGGCACCGTTCCGCCGGACCGTCGTTTCGCCGCGCATGACACCGCCGGTGGCGCGCGCCGGCAACACGGTTTTCCTTGCCACCCGCCCGCCGCGCCGCTTCCTCGCCCGTTCCCCGATGAAACTCCCCGAACTAATCCAAGGCGGCATGGGCATCGCCGTCTCCAACTGGCGGCTCGCGCGCGCCGTCGCAGCCCGCGGGCAACTCGGGGTCGTCTCCGGCACCGCCATTGACAGTGTGCACGCGCGAATCCTGCAGGACGGCGACCCGCAGGGACGGTTGCGCTCCGCCTACGCGCGGTTCCCCGCGAAGGACGCCGCCGCCGCCGTCCTCGACCGGTGGTTCCAGCCGGAGGGGCGCGCGCCATCGAAGCCCTACCGCGTCATCCCCGTCTTCAACGAGCGGCGCAACCGCGACCTCGAGGCACTCACCGCGCTGGCGTGCTTCGCCGAGGTCGTGCTCGCGCGCGACGGGCGTCCGGGCGCGCTCGTGGGAATCAACCTGCTCGACAAAATCCGCATCCCCCAACTCGCCTCGCTCTACGGCGCGATGCTCGCCGGAGTGGACTACGTGCTTATGGGCGCGGGGCTGCCGACGCACGTCGCGGGCATTCTCGACCGCTTCGCCGCCGGCGAGCCGGCGACGCTCAAATTCCCCGTCGAGGGCGGCGGCGAGGGCGAGGTGTCGTTCGACCCGTCGGACTTCCTCGGCGCACCGGCACCGGTGCTGCCCCGCCCGAAGTTCCTCGCCATCATTACCTCCGAACTGCTCGCGCGGCGCACGTTCAAGGACTGCGCCGACGGCTTCGTCATCGAGACGCCCGTCGCCGGCGGCCACAACGCGCCGCCGCGCGGCAAGTGGCAGGAAAACCTCAGCGACGCCGGCGAGCCGGTCTATGGCGAGAAGGACCGCACGAACTTCGCCGCCGTCGCCGAAGTCGGGAAACCGTTCTGGATTGGCGGCGGGTTCGCCGACACCGGCAGCGTCGCCGCCGCCAAGGCGCTCGGCGCCGCCGGCGTGCAAGTCGGCACCGCGTTCATGTGCTGCGACGAGTCCGGCCTCGCCCCCGCGCTCAAACGCAAACTCATCTCCCTCGCCAAGGAACGCCTCGCGCGCGTCTTCACCGACCCCAAGGCATCGCCCACCGGCTTCCCGTTCAAGGTCGCGCAAGTCGCCGGCACCATCTCCGACCCCGCCGTTTACGCCGCCCGCGAACGCATCTGCGACATGGGCTACCTGCGCTCCGCGTTCCGGCGCGAGGACGGCGGCATCGGCTTCCGCTGCGCCAGCGAACCGGTCGAAAACTACGTCCGCAAAGGCGGCCGCGCCGAGGACGCCGCCGGTCGCGTCTGCCTGTGCAACTCCCTCATGGCGGCGTGCGGCTATCCGCAAGTGCGCCGCAAAACGGCACCGGTGGACATCCTTGGCGACACGCTGCGCGACGCCGGACTGACCGTCGAGGCCGCCATCGCCACCGCCGGTGACGCGCTGTGCGGCGTCGCCCGCTACCTCAAAAACACCGCCGCCGACTCCTACAGCGCGCTCGACGTGCTGCGTGTCGTCGTCCCCGCAAGCGTCGCCACCGTCGTCGAAACCGCCGCCGCGAACGCCGCCGACGCCGTCGCCGCCGCCGTCACCGGTGCCGTCACCGGCGCGCGCGAAAGCGTCGAAACCTTCCTCGCCAACGCCTCCGAAGGTGCCGCCAAGACCTGTGCGAACGTGAGCGAGTTTGGCGGAAAAGTCGCCGGTGCCGTCACTTCCGCCTACGCTAGCGTCGCCGGTGCCGCCGCGAACGCTCACGCCGACGCCGTCGCCGCCGCCACGGTCTTCGTCGCCAAGGCGCGCGCGAACATGACCGAGTTCGGCGAGAAAGTCGCCGGTTCCGTCAACAACGCCGCCGCCGCCGTCAGCGACACTTACGCGCACGTCACAGACGCCGTGAGCGACACCTATGCGCATGTTGCTGAATCCGTAAGCGAGACCTGCGCGAACGCTGCCGCCGCCGTCAGCGAGGCGTCGAACGGGATGACCGCGACCGTCGCCGGTGCCCTGCTTCCCAAGTCCGCCCTCCAACCGGCAAAAGCGTAAGGCGCGCTCCCTCTCGCGTCCAGTCGAGGGTAGAGACCCGCATTCCCAACCGCCACACGCCAAGCCGATATACACATCAAACGGTACGATGCGCTTCTAAACGTTGCAACCAATCCTATGGAAACAATCCTTCCGAACCTGCCCATAATAAAAGCAAACGAGCAAAAACAAACGTGCTTCACACTCATGCATTTTGTTTTTGGCTCTCTTTTCTTTTTGATAAGTGCCTCTTTGTTTTCTGGCTGCGCAACAGTCGTTTCAACAAGTGCCATTGGAACTTACTATGTCGAAACACTCGCACCTCATTCTCCACAAAATATGAACACGAAAAGAATCGTAATTCAAGATGCACAAGTTAGAACTGTCATTGCGCATTCTGGTTCTGCATCGGCTGGTGGTTACAGCGGAATTTCAGAAAAGCGGCTAACTAATGATGGTCGATTTGTTAAGCAATTCAACGAATTGCTTGAGACGGGGCTGGCAAAATCTGGCTACTCGATTCTTTTCTCTTCACGTTTAACAGACGAGCATTTGGGCGGAATTATTTTAGTGCCAACCTCTTCTCCTTATGCGGCTTATTACCAATATGCACGAGGGGGAATGTTAGTGCCACTGTCATACAAGGTCATTGATAAAACAAAACAAACGCTCATTGCCTACATCGATATTCTGATTGGTGCAGAAGAACAATACAGTGATGGGAAATGCAAAACCAAAAATTTCGCTGGTGTGAAGTTAGCGCGCAGATTTGGAATAAGCGGATTCGTAACATTGGCCACGGTTAATTTGAGCGAAGCCCTCCAAGCGCTAAAAACGCATTCATCTAATCAAAAATACAGCGGACAAAAACACACAATTCCCTTGGGACAAATATCCGACGCTAAATAATCGGTGCGGAAAAATGTAAGGGTTTCCGGAACCGCTACCTGATTTTTTTGAGCCGAGGTGGTAGGGTGCGGAGGATATGATTCCCTCAATAAACACCAAAATCATGAGAAATTTTTCTGCCGATGGAGTCCTCCGCCGGCGCTCGCGCCGGACAATCCGGGCGGGAACTTGTGCGGATGGGTATAAAGACAAAAAAGTTACTGACACCAACTCATTGAAACCAAAGAAGTTGCGTAGTTGTTCCTTGTAAGCCGGCGGAAAAGTTTGCGCGAAGGCGCGCCAGCCCCGCAGGGGCGGCATAGCATAGGCAGGGGCGCAAGCCCCTGTTTTCGTCGCCCCCCAACCACAATGCGAACCGCGAAGCGGTGGCATAAATTACCGAGGGCACATGCCCTCGACACTGTATGCCACCGCTTCGCGGTTCACGTTCCAATTTGCTCGATTACAGGGGTTCCGTCGCTTCGCGACTTCACCCCTGCCTATGCTATGCCGCCCCTTCGGGGCTGGGTGCTCTCCCAGCAATGCGGGTCAGGAGACCCGCGCTCCCAGCACAGGCAACGGCTCCCTTACCGCAGTTCGTCGCCGGTTTCGGCGTCGAGGACCTTGAAGTTCTCGACGTGGTAGGCGGGGTCGGCGCGGAAGGAGAGGGAGACGTTGTAGGAGCGCTCCATGTCGGCGAGGGTCTCGCTGTCCTCGTTGCGGAGGCGCTCAAGGTTGGTCGGGTGGAGCAGGACGCGCAGGGTGAGTTCCCGTCCGACGTTCTCGCGGCGGGCGCGCAGGCGGCGGATGATGCTGATGAGGCGGCGCTGGATTTCGATGCTCATCGTGCGGGGGTTCTTCACGATGCCGCGGCCGCGGCAGTAGGGGCAGGGGGTGTTGATGCCAACGGTGTTGGACTCGGTCTGGCGCTGGCGGGTCATTTGGAGGATGCCGAGCGCGGAGATGGGGAGTTCCTGGTGCTTGGCGCGGTCGTGCGCCATTTCGTCGCGCAGGGCGTCGAAAACGGCGCGCCGGTCGCGCGGGTTTTTCATGTCAATGGTGTCAATGATGATGAGGCCGCCGAGGTTGCGCAGGCGGATTTGGCGGGCGGCCTCGCGGACGGCCTCGATGTTGGCCTGCACGATGTAGTCCTTGCCGTCCTTGGCGCCTTTGTGGCCGCCGGTGTTGACGTCGATGGCGACGAGCGCCTCGGTCTCGTCTATGACGATTTCGCCGCCGCCGGGGAGGGGGACGCGGCGGTTGAAGGTCTGCTCGATTTGGCGCTCGATGTTGAAGCGCTCGAAGATGGGGATGTTCTCGTGGTAGAGGGCGACCTTGCCCTTGGAGCGGGGGGAGATTTCGGAGACGGCGGCGATGATGGCGTCGTAGTCCTCCTTGCTGTCCACGAGGATGCGGTCCACGTCCTCGGTGAGGAAGTCGCGCACGGTGCGCTCGACGAGGCCGGGGTCCTGGTAGAGCGTGACGGGGCGGTTGGAGTTGTTGATGGTGTGGCAGATTTTCTCCCACTTCTTGAGCAGCAGGTGGAGGTCGCGGACGAAGTAGCGCAGTTTCTTGCCCTCGCCGGCGGTGCGGATGATGACGCCCATTCCGGCGGGGATGGTGATGCGGCGGAGGATTTTCTTGAGGCGGTCGCGCTCGGAGGGGTCCTCGATTTTGCGCGAGATGCCGCACTGGCCGCTGAAGGGCATGAGGACGATGAAGCGGCCGGCGAGGGCGATGTTGGTGGTGGTGCGCGGCCCCTTGGTACCGATGGCGTCCTTGGTGATTTGGATGACGACCTCGCTGCCGGTGGGGAAGAGCGTCGGGATGTCCTTGGAGGTGTAGCGGCGGCTCTTGTCGCGCTGGTCCTTGGTGGAGTTGTCGCGGATGAACTCGATGGACGAGTCGTTGGCGGCGGGGAGCATGTCCCAGTAATGCAGGAAGGCGTTCTTGGGCTGACCGATTTCGACGAACGCGGCCTTCAGCCCGTTGTCGAGGTTCTGCACGCGCCCCTTGAAGATGGCGCCGACCATGCGCGTCTCGCCCTTGCGCTCGATGTCGAACTTTTCGAGGACGCCGTTCGTGAGCAGGGCGACCCGTTTTTCGAGGGACTCGGAGTTGACGATGAGTTCGCGGTAAACATCCGGCTTGGATGGATTGAGAAGGCGTTTGATTGCGTGCATGGCGCGTTGGATAATCGGGCGCTGGCTGGCTCGCTGACGCGCCTCGTTTCGCAGTTCCGCCGGGTCAATGTGGGTTCCGGCGCGCTCCTGCGGCGGGTCGCGAAGTTCGTCGTGCTCGCCCTGCTTGGATTTGTCGAAGTTTTCGATGTCGGGCATTGGTCTGGATTCGGGGCTGGGAAAAAGTGGCGCGGTGCGTGTGGTTTCTGGAAGCGCGGCGTTGTATTCAATTAGCGCGCGCGGAAAAGCGCAAATTGGCTGGCGCCGTGCCACCGTGACGCCGCCGGCGGCGGGCGGCGGGGGCGGTTTGCGCGACGGACACCGGTCCGGGCGACGGGTCGGCGCCGGCGTCCTCGGCGGCGGCGGCGAGGCGTCCGGCGCGGTGCACGCTCTGCAAAATCCCGAACAGCAGGAAGCAGCCGAGGATGAACGAGCCGCCGTAACTCATGAACGGCAGCGACAGACCGGTCACCGGCAGCAGCCCGATGTTCATGCCGACGTTGATAATCACGTGCGTCGCGAAAAACGTGGCGGCACCGGTGGCGAGGCACGCCCCGAACTTGTCGCCGGCACCGGCGGCGGTGCGCAGCGCGAGTCCGAAGAGCAGCCCGAACAGCCCCATCAGGGTCGTGCCGCCGATGAACCCGCTCTCCTCGGCGATGCACGAGAAGATGAAGTCGTTGTGCGCCGCGCCGCGCGGCACCCACTCGTCGCGCACCAGCGAACCTTTCTCGTAGCCCTGACCGGAGAAGCCGCCGCGCGCGACCGCCATGCGCGCCTGCTGCGACTGGTAACTCTTGCCGCCGCCGTGTCGGTCAATCTTGAGCGGGTTCACCAACGAGACGATGCGTTCGCGCTGGTAGTTGCGCAGAAACGGGAAGATGCCGCTGTGCGATTTGCGGATGCCCTCGGCGGCGTCCGCCGCGCGCGACGTCCCGGCGTCCTCGGCGACGGCGGCGGCGGTCTCGCGCTCGTAGCGGTCGAGCGCGTGCTCGTAGTGGAGGATGTCCGCGACGACCCAGCCGCCGAGCAGCGCCGCCACCGCCGCGAGGGTCGAAAAAAAGCGCAACGGCACGCCGGCGACGAAGAGCACCGCGAACGTCATCGCCGCATAGGTGAGCGCGGTGCTCAGGTCCGGCTGGACGAGGATGAGCGCGAACGGAATCGCCGCCACCCACGCGACGCGCGTGAGCGTGGGAATCCACTCGATGAGCGGACCGGAGATGGCGCGCAACGGGCGGCGCGCGCACGCCCAGTCGAGCACCCCGACCACCTTGCGCTCCAAGAACGCGAGGCGGCTGCGCGACGCGCCCCGCGCCGCCACGAGGGCGACGAGCGCGAGCGTCGCCACCTTCGCGAGTTCCGCCGGCTGCACGCTGAATCCGGGCAGGTAAATCCACCGCCACGCGCCGGAGGCGGGGCGCACGAGCGGTCCGAAAAACTGCGCATGCGCCAGTGAGCACGCCGCCGTCGGCAGCAACAGCGCGATGCCGGCGGCGTAGAACACCCATGCGGCGCGGGCGATGAAGCGCGGGTCGAGCAGCGAGAGCATCCAGTAGGCGACCCAGCCGATGAGCACGAAGAGCAATTGGCGCGGCGCGAACTCCTGCTCCCAGAACAGCGGCTGGTGCTTGCTCTTCGCCGAGTAGATGGCGGCGATGCTCCACGCCGACAGCATCAGGATGATGAGCGGCGTGAACCAGTCCGCCCGCGCGAAGAAAGCGGAAAGCCCTCCCTCCAAGTTCAGGAAACGGGAGGGAGGGCTGGCGGAATTTTGCTTCGGGGACTCCTCCGGCATGGCGGCGGCGGTTCCTTGGGGACGGGGCTGCGCGGCGGGCGGCGGCGCGAACGTCACCACCGGTGGCGGTGCCCGCGCGGACGGGCGTCACCGGTGGCGTTCGCGGCGCGCGCTTACCGCTTCTTCTTTTGCGGGAAGGGCGCGAGCGTCGCTGGGTCAACCTTCGGGATGGGTTTGCCGACGACCGAGAACAGACCGGCGATGACGTGCTGGGCGTATTCCGGCTCGGAGAACGCGCTGCCGTAGTGTCCGCGCGAAGTGTAGAACACCTTGCCCTTGCCGAACTCGCGGCTCCACACGAACGGGTGCGTCGGGCACTTCTCGCCGCCCTCGTAGTAGGAGACGAGTTCGTCGGGGTTGCGTCCGCGCCCCTTGCAGGTGCCGGCCTTGACTTGGAAAATCACGTGGCTGTCGCGCTGCAGGTTGCGGAACACATACCATTCGTCCCAGACGACCCACTCGGCCTTGAGTTCGATTTTGGCGCGCGGGTCGGGGTTGGCGGGATTGGTCAGGACCGCCCCCTTGACGGGCGCGGCGGCGGGGTGGCGGGCGTCGAGTTTTTCGAGCACGCAGGTCTGGTGGTGCGGGTGGTGCTTGAAGGTGCCGCCGATGATTTTCCAGAACACCGGCCACTTCGCGTAGCCGTCCGTCGCGGAGTGCAGCCCGACGACCGCGCCGCCGTCCTTCACCCACTGCTCGAAGGCGTTCTTGCGCGCCTCCTCGTTGGCGGAGCCGCTCTTGTCGTCGAGGAAGTTGCCGGTGGTGTTGAGCAGCACGACCGCCTGATACTTCTTCAGGTTTTCGGCGGAGAACTCGTTCGGGTCCTCGGAGGTTTTGACGCCGAAGCCCAGCGCCTCGCCCTGCTTCTCGAAGAAGGGCTTGCCGGCGTTGATGGCGTCGTGGTGCCGGAAGCCGTTGGTTCTGGAATAGACCAGCACGTTGAACGTCTTTTCGGCGGCGGCGGCTTCGGGCGTCGCCGGCAGCGCGGCAACGGCGGCGGCGGCGAGCGTTAAAAAGGAAAGGATTTTCATAGAGCCAACGCAGACAGCGCCGCCGCCGGAAGGTTGCGCTCCGCTCCCGCGCTCCGCCGGAACCGCCGGTGGCGAGCGTTGTTCACTCCACCGATTTTTCCTCCTAAAAGATGAGCATGAACGGCGACGCGCTTCTCCCCTACCAGGACCCGAACACTCCGCTCGAAGAGCGCGTGAACGACCTGCTCGGCCGCATGACCATCGAGGAAAAGTGCGGGCAACTCCGGCAGGGACGCCTCGACAACCTGCGCGTCTTCAACGGCACCGTCTCCGTCGAATCCCTCGAACGCGGCTTCCGCGACGCGCCGCCGGGCGTCGTCCGAATGGAGGAGGGTGCCGACGCGCTCACGAACGCGGTCAAGGCGCGCGACCTCAACGCCTACCTGCTCGAAAAATCACGCCTCGGAATTCCGCCCCTGTTCATCGTCGCCGGTGCCGCCGGCGCGTGCCTCGGCGGGCTGACCGTCTTCCCTTCGCCCCTCGCCCTCGGCGCCACGTGGGACCGCGAACTCGTCCGCGAAGTCGCCGCCCGCATCGCCGTCGAAGCCGCCGCCGCCGGCGCAACACAACTGCTCGCGCCCTCGTTCGCGCTCGGACGCGACCCGCGCTTCGGCGGCATCAGCCACTGTTTCGGCGAGTGCCCGACGCTCGTCACCGAAATGGGGCTGGCGTTCCTCGAAGGACTGCAGGGCGACCTCGCCACCGGCGCCGCCGGTGCGGGAAAAGGATTTTGGGAGCGCGAGGACGACAACACCGGAACCCCGCGCCACGCCGACGCCCCCGGTCTCGCCCCGAACAAGGTCTTCGCGACCGCCCTCGGCTTCACCGGCTGGGGCTGCGCCGACGGCGGTCTGCACGGCGCGCCGGTGTCGCTCTCCACGCGGGCACTGCGCGCGCTCCACTTCCCGCCCTTCGAGGACGCCGTCCGCCGCGGCCGCGCCCAGTGCGTCGTCCCCGTCATCAGCCCCGTCAACTCCGTCCCCGCCCACGCCAACGGTTGGCTGCTGGGAACCGTCCTGCACTCCGAGTGGCGCTTTACCGGATACGTCCTCGCCGAGACCGGCGGCATCGCCCTCAACCACTCCCTCTTCGGAATTGCCGGCGACATGCGTGGCGCCGCCGCCCAAGCCCTCGCCGCCGGCGTTGACGTGGACGCCGCCGGTCACCCCGACGCCGCGCGCCGCGCCCAGGAACGCCGCCTCCGCGCCGCCGCCGCCGGTGGCGTCTCCGGTCCTCCGCCCTACGAGCCGGACGAGTCCCCGTCCGCCTTCGCCGCGCTCGCCGCCGCCGTGCGCGACGGGCGTGCGCCGGAGCAGGACGTCAACCGCGCCGTCGCCCGCCTCCTGCGCGTCAAATTCCTCGCCGGACTTTTCGACCGCCGGCGCGTCCTCGAACCCGACGCGCTCCCCAAGCGCCTCCGCGCCAAGGACTCCGCAATCCTCGCCCGCCGCGCCGCCGCCGGTGGTGTCATCCTGCTCAAAAATTCCGACGACCTGCTTCCGCTCGACGCCGCCCGAATCAAGACCCTCGCCGTCATCGGTCCCAATGCCGACACGCCCCAGTTCGGCGACCTCGCCTTCCGCCGCGAGGACACGCCCGGCGTCTCCCTGCTCCAAGGGCTGAAGAACCTGCTCGGAAACCGTGTCCGCCTCCTCCACGCGCGCGGCTGCGGCGTCACCGGTGCCGCCCTGCGCCCCGACATGGATAGCGCAATCGCCGTCGCAAAACGCGGCGACGTCGTCCTCGTCGTCCTCGGCGACGAAAGCGCGCCGCCGCCGTCCGCTCCCGCCGGAACGCGCGGCGGCGCGGCGCCGACCGCCGGCATCGGCTACGACACCGCCAATCCCGTCCTGCCCGGCGCGCAGGGCGACCTGCTGCGCGCCCTCGCCGAGACCGGCAAGCCGCTCGTCGTCATCCTCGTCCACGGTCGCCCTTATTCCGAGCCGTGGCTCAAGGAGCGCGCCGACGCCGTCCTGTCCTGCTACTTCGCCGGAGAAGAGCAGGGCAGCGCGCTCGCCGACGTCCTGTTCGGCGAGTGCGACCCGGGCGGACGGCTGCCGGTGAGCGTTGCGCGCGGCGCCGGTGCCCTGCCGACGACCTACGACCACACGCCCGGAGCGCGCGGAATCTACGCGCGCGCCGGCAGCACCGATTTTCCCGGACGCGACTACGTCTTCGACGAGTGCGCCCCGCTCTGGCCGTTCGGCTTCGGGTTGAGTTACGCCCGCTTCCGCTACTCCGCTCTCGAAATCGAAACGCCGGAAGTCACCGCCGACGGCGAGGTGCGCCTACGTTTCACCGTCGCCAACCTCTCCAAGCGCGCCGGCACCGACGTCGCGCAGGTCTATTTCCACAACGCGACCAGCATGGTCGCCGGTCCCCAAATGCGTCTCGCGCGCTTCGAGAAATTCGAGGTCGCCGCCGGTGACGAGCGCATCGTGCGCGTCGCCTTCCCCGTCTCCGCGATGGCGGAGTGGGACCGGCTCATGCGCGTGCGCGTCGCCAATCCGGGTCGCTACGAAATCCTCGTCGGCGCGAGCGCGGAGGACATCGCCCTGCGCGGCATCGTGACCCTCAAATCCGCCGCCGCCGCCGGCACCGGCGGCGCCGTGTTCAGTGCCCAGTGAGCGGTGGTTAGTGCCGGTGGTCGGTGGTCAGTGGTCAGTGGCCAGTGGTTAGTGGTTAGTGGCTGGAGAAGACCGGCACCGGTGCGGAGCCCCGCATTGCCCCCGCCGGAACCGCCGCCGCGCCGCTTTGTCTGCGGCGGAATGGTGTCCATTTCACGCCGCAATTTCCTCTCCCGCTCGGCCGCCGCGCTCGCCGCCGGCGCGATTCTCGGAGGACGCGCCTCCACCGCCGCCGGCAACGGCGCCAAGCCCGCCGCGAGCAACGTCATCAACATCGGCGTCATCGGGCTGCACAACCAAGGGTGGTGGGACGCGCTTTCGCTGCTCAAAGGCGACCCCGCCGCGCGCATCACCGCGCTGTGCGACGTGGACCGCCCGCTGCTCGCAAAACGCGCCGCCGAACTCGGCGAGCGCCAGCGCGCGTTCGGGCGCGAGGAACGGCCGGCGGCGCTGCTGTGCGAGGACTACCGGCGACTGCTCGAACGCAAGGACGTGGACGTCGTCTTCATCGGCACGCCCGACCACTGGCACTGCCGGCAGTTCGTTGACGCCGCCGAGGCGGGCAAGGACATCTACGTGCAGAAACCCTTCGCCAACAGCATCGCCGAGTGCGACGTCATGGTCGCCGCCGCCCGCCGCCACCGGCGCGTCGTCCAAGTCGGTCAGCAGCAGCGCGGCGGCGCCTACTGGCGCGAGTTGGTGAAGTTCGTCCGCTCCGGCACCCTCGGCAAAATCACCAGCGCGCACGTCTGGGCGAACTACAACTACACCGTCCTGCCGCCACCGGTGGCGGACGCCGCCCCGCCCGCCGGCATCAACTACGACCTCTGGCTCGGCCCCGCGCCCGCCCGCCCCTTCAACCCGCACCGCTTCCACGGCTCGTGGCGCGCGTTCTGGGACTACGGCGGCGGCCTCGTCACCGACTGGGGCGTGCACCTCATGGACATCGTCCTGTGGGCGCTCGACATTCGGACGCTCCCGCTGCGCGTCCTCGCCGCCGGCGGCAAATACATCTCCCCCGCCGGTGCCCACGAGACGCCCGACACCCTCGCCGTCACCTACCAGTTCGCAAACGACTTCGTGATGACTTGGGGCAACGACGCCCTCAACGCCAACACCGACGGACGCATCTACGGCCTGCGCCTGCGCGGCACCAAGGGCTACGTCGTCGCCAACCGCTCCGGCTGGGAGGCGCGCGGCTACGACGAGAAAACCATCGCCACCTCCGCCACCGGCGACGGCTGGGCGAACACCCCCTCGTTGCTCGCGCACACCGCCGACTTCGCCGCCGCCGTCCGCGCCCGCAACCCCGACACCACCTGCCCGCCCGCCGCCGGTGCCCTGTGCGCCAAATACGCCCACCTCGGTAACATCGCCGTCCGCTCCGGTCTCGGCGCCCTCGCCTACGACGACGTCCGCAAGACCTTCGACAACCCCGCTGCCAACGTCTGGCTGCGCCCCGAATACCGCCGCCCGTGGACATTCCCGAAACCGTGAGCACCGCACATGGAGCACCGACTTTCAAGTCGGCTCGTCCCCCTCTATGCGGCGCAGCCGCCACTTCAAAAAAGAGAAGCAAGGCGGCTATCGCCGCACCACCGCCGAGCCGACTTGAAAGTCGGCGCTCCATGTGTGTGGCGCTCCATGTGTGCGGCGCTCCATGTGTGTAGCGGCTTGGCGTGTGGCGATTGGGAACGCGGTGCCGGTGGTGCTGGGAATGCGGGTCTCCGACCCGCAACTGGGAGCGCGTGTCCGGCACCGGTGGTTATGCTGCGGCACCGAGTTTTTCGAGGATGCGGCGCAGGTCGTCGTTTCCGTAATACTCGATGACGATTTTGCCGAGGCGGGCACCGTGCTTGACGCTCACTTTCGTTTTCAACTCCGAGGTGAGCCGGCGTTCGATGTCGCCGATGGCGGCGGTGACCTCGGCGGCGGTGCGCGTGTCCGTGACTCCGGCACCACCGGCGGCACTGCCGGCGGCGTCGCGCGGTTTGGCGGCGCGCAATTTTTTCACGAGTGCTTCGGCTGCGCGCACGCTTGCGCCGCTCTCGATGATTCGGCGCGCGGCGATGAGCCGGTCGGAGTCGGCGTCGAGCGAGAGCAGCACTTTCGCGTGTCCTGCGGTGAGCATTCCCTTGGTGAGGTAGCCGAGGATTTCGCGGTCGAGGGAGAGTAGCCGGACGCTGTTGGCGACGCTCGCGCGCGGCTTCCCGACGCGCTCGGCGACGGTTTCCTGCGTGAGGTTGAAGTCCTTCATGAGCGAGGCGAGGCCGAGTGCCTCGTCCACGGGGTTGAGATTTTCGCGCTGCAGATTTTCGATGAGACCTTTCGTGGCGGCGTCGGCGTCGCGCGCCTCGACGATTCGCGCGGGGATGTTTTTGAGGGCGAGTTTTTGGAACGCCCGCCAGCGGCGCTCGCCGGCGATGAGTTCGTATCCCTCGGCGGTTTTGCGCACGACGACCGGTTGGAGCAGTCCCTGCTCCTGAATGGAGTCGGCGAGTTCGGCGAGCGACTGCTCGTCGAACTCGCGGCGCGCCTGACGCTTGGCGGGGACGATTTTTGAGACGGGGATTTCCTGAAACGGGAACGCCGCCGCCGGCGGTGTCGCGTGGGCGGCGGGAACGGGTTTCGCGGCGGGAGCGGACGTCGCGCCGCCGCCGGTTGAACCGCCGCCGCCGCCGCCGCCGCCGCCGGTGTTCTTCGCGGTCGTCGCGTTTTTGCCCGACGCACCGGTGGCGCCGCCGGCGATGAGTTGGGTCAGCCCGCGTCCGAGGCCGTGCGTTTTCTTGGGAGTGCTCATGAGGGAGGGGACGGTTCTGGCTGTTTTTCGCTGTGTGGAATTTTCGCGGCGCGTCCGACTATTCCGCCGCCGGTGCCGGTTCCGCCGCCGGTGCCGGCGTGTCGCGGCGCGGGACGAGAATCTTTTTGCCCACTTGGAGCGTGTTCGGGCGCAGACCGGGATTGGCGGCGAGAATCCACTCGGTCTTCGAGCGGTTGGCGCGCGCGATTTTCGCCAGCGTGTCGCCGCGTTTCACCGTGTAGGGGACGCCCGTTTCGGGCATGTCCGCCGGTGCCGCGCCTGTTCCGCCCGCCGGTGGTTCGGCGACTTGACGCCGCCCGCCGCCGCCGGCGGTGCCGCCGAGGTTGACGCCGCCGCCGGTGGCGGCCGTTCCGCGCCCGCGCAGCGCGGCGTTCACCTTGCGGTCCTGTTCGGCGATGGCGCGGGACACCTCGTTGCCGAGGTTGCGGATTTTCGTGTCGAGACGCTGTTCGAGCGCGTTCAACGCCCGCGCGTTCGCCGCGCTCTGCGCGTTCAATTGTTCGTTGACGCCGGTGGTGGCACCGGTGCCGGCGCGGTTGGACGCCTCGGCTTTGGCGAGGCGCGCGCGGATGTCCTGCAACTCGTCGCGGATGGCTTGGAAATCGTTTCGCAGCGCGGCGAAGTCCTGTTCGAGCGCGGCGAGCCGGCGGGCGTTTCCGGCGGCGTCCTGCGCGGCGGCGTTGCCGGCGGTCAGGAAAGTCAGGGCGGTCAGCGCGAGGGCGGGGATGAGCGCGGGGAGTGAGAATTTGCTCATGGCGGAAAGGGGAAGGTTTGCGGCGGCGGACGCGGCGGCGGCGGCTTCGGCGCGCGTTTTTGCGCGAGGCGGCGGGCATTGTCAAGATGCGCGGCGGAGCGGGGCGTGGGAGCCGCCGGCAACGCGCCTGTAGCACGCCGGCAGTGCACCGGCAGCACGCTGGCAACGGCGCGTTTGACCCTTCCGCGCCGCGGCGTTTCCCTGCCGGAAACGACATCATGACGAACGCCTATGAACACGTCCGGCGGTTGCTCGCCAAACTGCCGGGTCTCGGACACCGCTCCGCCGAGCGCATCGCGTTGCACCTGCTCGTTGAGCACCCGGAGCAACTCGCGCCCTTGCTGGACGCGCTTGGCGGGGCGGCGGCGTCACTGCGTCGCTGCCGGTGGTGCGGGAACTTGTGCGAGGACGACCTGTGCGCCGTTTGCGCCGACCCGCGCCGCGACCGCTCGCGGCTGTGCGTGGTCGAGCGCGTCACCGACCTGCTCGCGCTCGAACGCGCCTCGGCGCACAGCGGGCTTTACCACGTCCTGCACGGGCGGCTCTCGCCCATCACCGGCGTCGGACCGGAGCGGCTTAACATGGCTTCGCTCGCGACGCGGCTCGACGGTTCCGGCGAGTTTCCGCCGGTCTCCGAGGTGGTTCTCGCGCTCTCGAACGACATCGAGGGCGAGGCGACCTGCCACTACATCCAAGAGACATTTCTCGCGCCGCGACCGGCGGTGTCGGCGAGCCGGATTGGCTTCGGACTGCCCAGCGGAACGGGGCTGACGCACTCCGACCCCGCGACGCTCAAAAACGCCATGGAGGCGCGTCGCCGCTGGGCGTAACCGGCGCAACCGTCCTCGCCGCGCTTGCCAAACACCGCCGCCGCCGCAACTTCGCCCCACCGATGCAAATTCCCTCCCTCCTCATTGTTGATGACGAGAAAAACACGCGGGATGCCCTCGCCGCCGCGCTCGGCGACGAGTTCGAGACCTTCCTCGCGCGGGATGCCGCCGAGGCGTTCGACATGATGGAGACGCGCGCTTTCGACATCGTGCTGACCGACCTGCGCATGGCGGGAAAGAGCGGCTTGAGCGTCGTCGAGCGCGCCGTCGCCAGTCCGAACCGCCCCGTGTGCGTGATGATGACCGCCTACGGAAACGTCGAGACGGCGGTCGAGGCGATGCGGCGCGGCGCCTACGATTTTTTGCAGAAGCCGGTGAACCTCGAACGCTTGGAGCACGTCCTGCGTCAGGCGTTGCGCAACCGGCGCGCCGCCGCGAACTCGCCGGAGGCGGCGGCAACGGCAACGGGGGCGGCGTCACCGGTGGTGCCGGCGTCGCTGGAGAATGGGTCGGAATCGGCGAGGGCGGAGACAGGCGCGCCGGCAACGCCGTCCGCGTCGGCAACGCCGCTGTCGCCGGAGACCTCGCCGGCGCAGTCCGCATTTTCGCCGCCGGTGGTGGCGAAGCCGCGCCGTTCGCGTCGCGCTGCCGGAGGCATTGAAACTTCCGCCGGTGCCGCCGCCGGTGCCCGCGCCGCCGGCGGTTTTGATTCCAGCGAGGTCGTCGGCGCGAGCGCGGTTTTGGTGCGCGTCATCGCGCAGGCGCGGCAGGTCGCGCCCTCGCGCGCG
The DNA here is from genome assembly GCA_031273045.1 of Puniceicoccales bacterium. Lineage (GTDB taxonomy): Bacteria > Verrucomicrobiota > Verrucomicrobiia > Opitutales > UBA953 > CALNBE01. Next base: position 34,311 of record JAISSQ010000185.1, on the reverse strand, counting down.
ACGGTTCTGCTGCTCGGCGAGACCGGCACCGGCAAGGAACTCTTCGCGCGCATGATTCACCGCAACAGCCCGCGCGCCGCGAAGCCGTTCGTGCCGATTCACTGCGGCGCCATCGCGCCGACGCTCCTCGAAGGCGAACTCTTCGGGCACGCCAAGGGCGCGTTCACCGGTGCCACCGAGGCGCGGCGCGGTTTCTTCGAGAGCGCCGACGGCGGCACGCTCTTCCTCGACGAAATCGCCGAAATCGCGCTGGAGACACAGATGAAACTGTTGCGCGTCCTGCAGGAGCGCCGCTTCACGCGGCTCGGCTCCAGCGAGGAAGTCGCCGTGGACGTGCGCCTCGTTTGCGCCACGAACAAGGACCTGCGCGCGGAGGTCGCCGCCGGTCGTTTCCGCGAAGACCTCTTCTACCGCGTCAACGTCGTCCAACTCACGCTGCCGCCGCTGCGCGAGCGCGCCGGCGACGTGCCGGTGCTGCTCGACTTCTACCTGCGTCAGTTCGCCGCCGAAAACGGCTTCGCACCGGTGACGCTCGACAAGAGCGCGCTGCGTGCCCTGCAAGAATACGCATGGCCGGGCAACATCCGCGAACTGCGCAACCTGTGCGAAAACCTCGCCGTCATGCGTCCGGGCGCGCGTCTCGGCTACGAGGATATCGCCGAACGAATCGCGCCGCCGGCGGTGCCGGTGCCGCCACCGGCGGACGCCTTCGGCGGGGGCGGCGGCGTTGCGTCCGGCGGCGTTGGTCCCGGTGTTGGCACCGGTGCCGCTGATGGAGCCGTCGCCGCCGGACGCCTTTCGCGTGAGGCGAACGAGAAGCGGCTCTACCGCGAGGCGCTCGCCGCCGCCGCCGGCAACCGAGCCCACGCCGCGCGCCTGCTCGGTGTCTCCCGCCGGACGCTCTACCGCAAACTCGACCGCTGGTCCGAACTCGCCTCCGTGTAGGCGGTGCGAGAACTGGCATGAACCTGTCGTTCGCCTTCTTTTAGCAAGTCCGACGGTGCGCCGGCGGCGGTGACGCGACCGGCGTCGAGCAGGACGACGTGCGTTGCGAGGCGGCGCGCCTCGCCGGCGGCGTGGGTGACGTAGAGGACGGGGATTTGGAGCGCATCGCGGAGTTTTTCGAGGAACGGCATGAACTCCTCTTTGCGCCGTTGGTCGAGGGAGGACATCGGCTCGTCCATGAGCAACAGGCGCGGGGCGGCGAGCAGGGCGCGGGCGATTGCGACGCGCTGGCGTTCGCCGCCGGAGAGCGTTGCCGGTGAGCGGTCGAGCAGGTGCTCGATGCCGAGCAGCGCGCAGAGTTGCTCCGGCGTCGGCTGGGCGGGTTCGGCGGTTGTGGCGGCGCGAACGGTGCGGCGTCGGCGTCCGTATTCGAGGTTTTGGCGGACGGTCAGGTGCGGAAACAAACTCGGTTCCTGAAAGACGTAGCCGATGCGCCGCCGGTGGACGGGGAGGCGCGTGCCCGACGCGCTGTCGAGCCACGTCTCGCCGTTGACGCGCAGTTCGCCGGCGACGGACGGTTCGAGACCGGCGACGGCGCGCAGGAAGGTGGTCTTGCCCGAACCCGATGCGCCGAAAAGGGCGGTCACGCCGCGTCCGGGGAGCGAGACATCCACGTCGAGCGCGAACTGCTTTCGCTCGACGCGCAGACGGGCGCGGATTTCGCCGCCGCCGGTGGTGGCACCGGTGGTGGCGGGGGATTGCTGGGGGGCGGCGTTGCTCATTGGCGGCGGAGTTCAAAGCAGTCGCGGTGCCGGCGGTTTCGGCACCGGAGCCGTCGCCCGCCGGCGGCACTACGCCTCGGTCTCCGGTTCGGGGCCGGTCTGGATTTGCTTGAGCATGATGCGCAGTTCGGCGGCGAGCAGGACGGTGAAGAACGCGAGAAAGACGCAGAAGGTCGCGCGGACGTGTCCGGTTTCGAGGTTCGAGACGGCGGCGGTGACGGGGAGGATGTCCTGTATCGCCCAGGGTTGGCGGCCGACTTCGGCGACGACCCAGCCGGCCTGCGAGCACAGGTAGGCGAGGGGCGCGGAGAACACGCACAGCCACTGGAGGCGACGGTTCCCGGTGAGGCGGCACCGGCAGTGCTCGTTGCGGGTGAGCCACAGCAGGAGCGCGAAGAGGGCGATGAAATAAACGCCGAGGGCGACCATGACGCGGAACGAGTAGAAGGTGAGCGCGACGGGCGGGATGGCTTCCTCCGGCGAGCGCAGGAAGCCGTAGCCGAGGTGGGGCAGGTGCTCGCGAAGACGGGCGGCGGCGGCCTCCTTGGCAGTGCCGGTGCCACCGGCGGTGCCGGCGGCGGCGGCTTTCCGGTAGTCGGCGAGGGCGGCGAGGGCGAGGCGGCCGCGGCGGATTTTCTCGGCGACGGGGAGGGCTTTGCTGCCGGCGGGAAGCGGGGCGGTGGCACCGGCGGCGGTGGCGGCGTCGCCGGCAACGCGGTGCGCGGGGGCGAGTTCGTAGTCGCCGGCGATGATGTCGCGGATGCCCGGCACGTGCCCGTCGAGCGAATGCGTGGCGAGCAGGGAGAGAACTTTGGGGATGCCGATTTTGAACCAGAGCGCCTGCTGGTCGTCGTCGTATTTCTTGTCGGGATTCACGATGCCGACGGCGGTGATTTCCATGCCGGCACCGCCGTCGTAGAGGCCTTCCATCGCGGCGAACTTCATCGGCTGGAGCGCGGCGACTTGGTAGGCGGACTTGTCGCCGCTGTGCAGCGTGAGCAGCAGGCCGGCGGCACCGACGGCGGCGGCGACGCGCACGCTGTCGAGGGCGAAGCGCGTCTCGCGCCGCTTGAGCAGATACCACGCGGCGACGGTGACGACGAAGGCGGCGCCAACGAGCCACGAGGAGGCGACGGTGTGCGCGAACTTGGTGAGCGAGAACGCGGTGAGCACCGCCCAAAAATCGGTCATCTCGCAGCGCGCCGTGTCGGGGTTGAAGACCATGCCGGCGGGGTGCTGCATCCAGGCGTTCGCGACGAGTATCCACAGCGCGGAGAGCGTGGCACCGGCGGTGGTCAGCCACGTGGCGGCGAGGTGGAAGCGGCGGCTCACGCGCTCCCAGCCGAAGAACATCACCGAGATGAACGTCGCCTCCATGAAGAACGCGAAGATGCCCTCGATGGCGAGCGGCGCGCCGAAGATGTCGCCCACGAACCAACTGTAGTTCGACCAGTTCGTGCCGAACTCGAACTCAAGGATGATGCCGGTGGCGACGCCGACGGCGAAGTTGATGCCGAAGCACTTCTGCCAGAAGCGCGCCGTGCGCCGCCAGCGCGCGTCGCCGGTGCGCACGTAGAGCGTCTCCATGACGGACATGATGACGCCCAGCCCGAGCGTCAGCGGCACGAAGCACCAGTGGAACATGGCGGTCAGCGCGAACTGCGCGCGCGACCACGCGACGAGCGACGGGTCGAGCGGCGCGGCACCGGCGGCGGCATTCGCGGCGGCATTCGCGGCAGTGCCGGCGGCGTTGGCTGCGGCGTCACCGGCGGCGGCGAGGATGGGAGCGAGGGAGGCGAGGACGGTCATCATGGCGGCGGTGCTGTTTGGGGGAGTTCTTCTCTTGGGGTTGGGGGTTGGGTTTTAGAAGCGCATGCGCAGGGCGATTTCGACGGATTGGAAGGCGATGTCGCCGGTGCGGTAGTCCTTGTAGTAGCGCAACCAGCCGGCGACGGGCGTGAAGAAGCCGAGGCGGTAGGAGAGCGCGAGCGTGGCGTGGCGCGAGAAGTGGAAGGCAAGTTCGGGGCGCACTTGGAACGCCCAGTTGATGTTGCCGGAGCGGTCGGTGTCGCCCAGCGCGCTGTCCGTCCCGTAGGTGCCGGCGAGACCGATTCCCGCGCCGGCACCGACCTCGAACCACGAGAACGGCGCGTAGGCGAGCGCGCCCTCGAAGAAGAACGCGCCGGCGTCGAGCGAGCGGCGTCGCCGGTGACGCACGCCACCGGCGGCGGCGTCGGAGAAGTGGAGCGTTTCGGCGGCGTGAAAAACGCAGATGTCGGCTCCGAATTTGAGCCGCCAGTCGGGGTGGTTCGGGGCGAGTTGCGGGACGAGCAGCAGACGCAGGTCGCCGCCGACACCGGTGGCGCCGCCGTAGGAGCCACCGAAGTCGTAGAGCCACGCGCCGGAGACGGAGACCTCGGCACTGTGCGGGCGGCTGGTGTTGATGATGGTGTTGTAGTTGGCGCGTTCGGTGTCGGAGAGCGGCGCGATACCGTGGTCGGCGGATGCGGGGCGTGGCGCGGCGAGCGGAGCCGTCGGCATTGCCGGCGGAGCGGTTGAGACGGGGGCGGCGGCGGCGGCGGTGCCGGTGGTGAGGGCGGTGACGGAGATTGCGGCGGCGAGGAGAGCAAAGGCACCGGCGGCGGCGGGAGTGGCGGCGGCGGATGCACCGGCGGCGGCGGGCTTTCGGGCGAGGTTGGGCATGGCGCGCATGGTGGTGGCGGACGGGGTGAAGGCAAAAGGCAAAATCCGTTCATCCTTCATCCTTTCTGCCACCTTTATCCTTTATCCTTTCCGCCGCCGGTGTTTCCTGCCGCGAAACGCAACGTCTCCCGACTCATGCCAGAAGAATCCGCCTCCGCCGGCGTTCCCGCCGAGCACCACGCGCCGACCGACATCGGCCCCGTCACAACCGACGCCACGCCGAAGGGCGCCGCGCTCATGGACGCCATCGTCAACCTGTGCAAACGGCGCGGGTTCGTGTTCCCGTCGTCCGAAATCTACGGCGGTTTCAACGGGTTCTTCGACTACGGGCCGCTGGGCGTCGAACTCAAAAACAACATCAAGCAGGCGTGGTGGAGCGATATGGTGCACCGGCGCGATGATATGGCGGGGCTTGACTCCACCATCATTCACCATCCGACAACGTGGAAGGCGTCGGGGCACGTGGACAATTTCACCGACCCGCTCGTGGACGACCGCGAGACGAAGCAGCGTTTCCGTGCCGACCAGATTTTCTGGGCGCCGGTGGTCGTCGCCGGCGAGACCATCGGCTACGTCAGCGCGCTCGAAGACGAGGGCTACGAGCAGCGCGCCGCCGAGGACGCGCTCGCGCTCAAACGCAAACTCGCCAAGCAGGGCGAACTCGCGCCGCTCGCGTTGCGCGACCTCACCGAGGCGCCGGCGGAGATTTACGCGCTCATCCCGTCGCCCGGCTCCGGCAAGCCCGGCACGCTCACCGCGCCGCGCTCGTTCAACATGATGTTCGCGACGCACGTCGGCGCCGTCGCCGACGACTCGTCGGTCGCTTACCTGCGCCCCGAGACCGCGCAGGGCATCTTCATCAACTTCAAAAACGTCACCGACACCGGCCGCTACAAAATCCCGTTCGGCATCGCGCAAATCGGCAAAGCGTTCCGCAACGAAATCAACCCCCGCAACTTCGTGTTCCGCTCGCGCGAGTTCGAGCAGATGGAAATCGAGTATTTCATCAGTCCCGACGCCGACTGGGCCGCGCTCCACAAGGAGTGGATTGACTACGTCATCAACTGGTTCGACGGCATCGGCATCCCCCGCGCAAAACTCTCCCTCTACGCGCACCCGAAGGAAAAACTCGCCCACTACTCGAAGGGCACGACGGACATCATGTTCGAGTTCCCCTTCGGCGTGCAGGAACTCCAAGGAACGGCGGTGCGCGGCGACTTCGACTTGAAGCAGCACGGCGACACGAGCGGCCGCGCCATCGAGTATTTCGACGAGGCGGCGAAGAAACGCTACGTCCCGCACGTCATCGAACCGTCGTTCGGCGTTGACCGCATCTTCCTCGCCGTGCTCAGCGCCGCTTACGGCGAGGACGTCGTCGAAGGCGAGAAGCGCGTCGTGCTGCGCCTCCACCCGCGCCTCGCGCCCTACAAGGCCGCCGTGTTCCCGCTCGTCAAAAACAAGCCCGAACTGCTCGCGCGCGCCGAAGCGCTCTACCGGCGCCTCAAACGCCGCTGGAACGTGTTCTTCGACACCACCGGCGCCATCGGCCGCCGCTACCGCCGGCAGGACGAAATCGGCACGCCTTACTGCGTCACCGTTGACTTTGACACGCTCGAAAAGGACGGCTGCGTCACCATCCGCGACCGCGACACGCTCGCCCAGCAACGTCTCTCCGAAGACGAGGCGGAGTGGTTCCTCGCCGAGAAAATCGACGGCTACCGGTAACCGCCGGTGCCGCGCCTTTCCCCCATGCAATCCGGTCAACGCCCAACTTCGCCGTCCGACGCGACACCTCCGCCGCCCCCGCCAAAACGGGCGTGGAAAGCACCGGTGGCAAGTCCGGCTCCGGCGTATTCGGGCGCGCCGCCGGTGTTGCCGGCGTATTCGACACCGCCGCCGGCAATGCCTCCGCCTGTGACGGGCGCGCATTTGCCTGCCGCGCACGCCGCCGCCGCTGCCGGTCAGCCGCCGGCGCGCGCGTTCGCCGGACGCCATCGGCAGCGGGCGGTCATCGTCCGCGCCAAAAGCACCGGCAACGCGCTGTGGGTGCCGGTGGTCGCGGGCTTGCTGATGTTCGCCGCCGGCGGCGCGTTCGCGCTCTGGCACGCCATCAAAAATCCGAAGCAGGAAGTGGTCGTCATCCACGCCGCGAAACCCGCGCCGGAACCACCGCCGGTGCCGACTCCGCCTCCGGTGCGGTCTGAAGCCCCCCGCACGCTCGACCAACTCGTCGGCGTGACCGAGAAGGAGGCACCGGTGCCGGACGAACCGGTGACCGACGTGCCCGATTTCGACGCCTCCGGCTTGCCGCCGTCGTTCGACTTCGAGGAGGACGCGCCGCTCACCGACAGCGCGCCGCCGCCGAAGGTCGTCGTCGAAAAACCGCGCCCCAAAAAACCGGCGCGCGTCGTGTCCAAATACCCGCGCAACTACGACGTCGAAAACACGCCGGTTGACATTCGTCCCGCCGGCGACGACCGCGACGACCCGAAGCGCGGCGAGATGATTCGCAAGGTCATCACGGTCTCCAAGGTGCTGCGCTCGCGCGAACACGGGCGCGCCAAGCCGGACAAAATTCCTCCGGAGCGCATCGTGGACGTGCTCATCGTCTTCTCGCCTTCGAGCAAGTTCGCCAAGGGCGGTCCGCGCGGAATGCTCGCCCACGCGCAGGGCGTCATCGCCTTCGCGAACGCGCGCTACGCCGGTGCCGGCGTCGGCGGAAAACTACGGCTCGTCGGCATCGCCGAGGTGGATTGCGAGGGCGAGACGCAGCCGGGCGACCTCGGCAAACTGCGTCGCAACGGAATGTCGAGCGGGTGCGACTCCACCGAGGCAATCCGCGCGCGCGTCGGCGCCGACTTCGTCTGCTTCTTCGGCTCGCCGCACCGCTCCTACGACGCCGGCCTCGCCTACGTTCCCGGCGCGCACTCCGTCGTGAAACTCGGCAACGGTCCCGTCTTCACGCACGAGTTGCAGCACAACTTCGGCTGGAACCACCCGATGAAGGACGACTTGAGCATCCTGAAGAAAAACTTCCCGCGCGCCGCCTCCTACTCCCCGCGCGTCATGCCCGATGACCAAGTGTATGTCCAATACCGCCTCGCCAAGTCGCGCATGCCGCTCAAGACGCGGCTGTGAGGACACTGCCGGCGGTGGCACACCCAACTTCGCATTGCAAAAACGACGCCGGCAAACACCGTCCGCCCCTTCCGCACGATGAAGCCAATTCTCGAAATCGCCCGCGCGCTCGGCATCGCCGAAAAACACCTCACTCTCTACGGGCGCGACAAGGCAAAGGTCGCCCTCGCGGCGCTCAAAGACGCCGGCACCGGCAGTGTCGCCGGCGGCGCGAAATCCGGCGCCGGCACCGGCAAAAAATCGCGGCTCATCCTCGTCTCTGCGCTGACGCCGACGCCCGCCGGCGAGGGCAAAACCGTCACCAGCATCGGGCTGGCGCAAGGGTTGGCGCGGTTGGGAAAACGCGCCGTGCTCGCGCTGCGGCAACCCTCGATGGGACCGGTCTTCGGACGCAAGGGCGGTGCCGCCGGCGGCGGCAAAAGCACCGTCCAGCCCGCCCGCGAAATCAACCTGCACTTCACCGGCGATTTTCACGCAATCACCGCCGCGCACAACCTGCTCGCCGCAGCGATTGACAACCAACTCCACTTCAAACTCACCGCGCTCGCGCCCGACGGCGTCCTGTGGAAGCGCGTGCTCGACGCCAACGACCGCGCGTTGCGCCGCATCCGGCTCTCCGTCGGTGCCGCCGAGGAACGCGCCGGCGGCTTCGACATCACCGCCGCCTCCGAGATTATGGCGGTGCTGTGCCTCGCCGAGGATTACGACGACCTGCGCGCGCGGCTCAACCGGCTCGTCGTCGGGTTCGAGCGCGACGGCACGCCCGTCACCGCCGCCGAGTTCCGCGTCACCGGCGCAATGCTCGCGCTGCTGCGCGACGCGCTGCTGCCCAACCTCGTGCAGAGCGCGGAGGGCGTGCCGGCGTTCGTCCACGGCGGCCCGTTCGCCAACATCGCGCACGGCTGCAATTCCGTCCTCGCGACGCGGATGGCGCTCGCGCACGGCGACTACACCGTCACCGAAGCGGGCTTCGCGTTCGACCTCGGCGGCGAAAAGTTCATTGACATTAAGTGCCGGCAGAGCGGCCTCGCGCCCGACGCCGTCGTGCTCGTCGCCACCATCCGCGCCCTGAAAATGCACGGCGGCGTTCCGCTCGAAAACCTCGCCGCGCCCGACGCCGGCGCCGTCGAACGCGGCCTCGCGAACCTCGCCCGCCACGTCGCCGCCGCGCAAAGTTTCGGCCGCCCCGTCACCGTCGCACTCAACTCGTTTCCGACCGACTCTGACGCCGAGCGCGACGCCGTCCGCGCCTTCTGCGCCGCCGCCGGTGCCGGCTACGCGCGCAGCGACGTGTTCGCCAACGGCGGTGAAGGCGGCGTCGAACTCGCCCAAACCGTCCTCGACACACTGCCGGCGGTGACGCCCCCGCTCGAATTCACCTATCCCGACGACGCGCCCGCGCTCGAAAAAATCGAGGCCGTCGCCACCCGTTTTTACGGCGCCGACGGCGTCGTCCTCCAACCCGAAGCCGGGCGCAAACTCGCCCTCTTCGAGAACGCCGGCTTCGGCGACCTGCCGGTGTGCATCGCCAAGACCCAGAACTCGCTCAGCGACGACCCGAAACTGCTCGGCGCACCGCGCAACTTCCGCATCACCGTCCGCGACTTTGAACTCGCCGCCGGCGCCGGCTTCCTCGTCGCCCTCACCGGTCAAATGGTCCGCATGCCCGCCCTCCCGAAAATCCCATCCGCCGAAGAAATCGACCTCTCCGCCGACGGCGAAATCACCGGCATCAAAGGCGCATAAGCGCGGCACCTCCACCGCCGCCGGCGGGCGTTTCAGCGGCGAAAAACCGGAACACGAACCTTTGAGAAATCTAAAGTCAAACTTTAGATTTCTCAAAAGTTCGCTCTGCTCATTTTTCGAGTTCTTTAAGCAGTTTTAGAACCGTAAGTCCTTTAACATCATTGGATAACGAGACCACATCCTCCTTGCAGTCCTTGCCGACTACGAAAAGTCGCGTCTCGTGTTTTTTCAAAACGCTCGCCAGCGAATTCATCGGTGCCGCCATGCGCGGAAGGAGCGTTTTCGATGCCTTGACCTCGACAAGGTTCAGCAGCCCGTCCGCACCGGGAACAAGGAAGTCAACCTCAAGCCCCTGCGAGTCGCGAAAGTAGTAAATCTCGCGTCCTCGTCCGGCGTTGATTTGCGCCTTGATGATTTCGGTGCCGACGAAGCCCTCCCAGATTGCGCCAAGGAACGGCGAACGGTTCAACTCCGCCACGCTACGAATGCCGAGCAGGTGGCAGAGCAGGCCGGAGTCGTGCCAATAAACCTTGGGCGTCTTGACAAGGCGCTTCCCGAAATTCTCGAAGTAGGGCGGTACGAGCGAAACCAGCGCGGTGGTCTCCAAGATGTCGAGCCACTGCGCAATGGTCGGCGAGGAGACGCCGAGCGCGGACGCGAGGTCGGCGCGATTGACCATTTGACCGTTCCGGCTCGCCAGCAGCGCCATGAAGCGTCGGTAAGTCGTCAGGTCTCGAATTTGCGCGATGCTGCGGACATCGTGCTCCAAATAGGTCTGCACGTAGGAAGCGAACCACAGGTCACGGGCGCCGGGACGCGCGAGCACCTCCGGGAAACCGCCGGCGAAGGGAGTCGCCTTGGGCGTCTCGCGCAACGACAGCGGCAGCAATCGCAGCACGGCGGCACGACCGGCAAGGGTCTCTGTGACGCCGCGCATCAGCGCGAACTCCTGCGAGCCGGTGAGCAGCCAGTTCCCCGTTTTCCGAGGAGCGGCGTCAATGCGCGTGCGAAGATACGGGATGACCTCCGGCGCGTTCTGAATCTCGTCAATGAGGACGGGCGGTTGCAGTTCCTCGACGAACGCCCGCGGGTCGGTTCGGACACGTGCGAGCACGTCCGGGTCTTCCAGCAGGTAATACCGCGCCTTGGGGAAGAGATGCCGTAGCAACTCCGTCTTTCCGGCGCGGCGCGGACCGGTCAGCACCACGGCGGGAAAGTTTTTCGCGGCGCGCACTAACGCGCTCTCCATTGCTCGTTTGAGGTATCGCATAGTTTTGAGAAATCTAAAGTCAAACTTTCGATTTCTCAAAAGTTGGCAAGCACAAATTTCGGCGTGAAAATCTTGCGGAAAGGGATAAAGGGTTGACGTATAGGCGTCTGTTTTCATGCTCCGGCGCGCATGAAGAATCTCTACTACCCCTTGGCGGCGGTCCTCTTGGGCACTGCCGTCTTTTTTGGTTTCCGCTCGCAACAAACGCCTGACGCTTCGCGTCCGGTTGCGGCAAACATTGACGGTGCCGGTGCCGAAAATGCCCCTGTCGCCCCCGTCGCCTCTGCCGCTCCTGCGCTTCCAAAACTCAATCCGGTGCGCGACATTTCGCTTGCCGAGTTCCGCAGGGAACTGCCGGCGCCGGGGCGCGATTTTTCCACGGGTCCGCTTTGGGTCTGGAACGACCGGCTCACCGAGGAGCAGGTGCGTTCGACGATTCGCGACCTCGCCTCGCAACAGGTCAAACAGGTCTGGGTGCACCCGCGGCCGGGGCTGATGACGCCCTACCTTTCACCGGAGTGGTTCGCGCTCTGGAAGGTGGCGCTCGACGAGGCAAAGAAACTCGATATGAACGTCTGGATTTACGACGAGAACTCCTATCCGAGCGGGTTCGCCGGCGGTCTCGTCGGCGAGAAAATGCCGGAGGCGCGCGGGCAGTCGCTCGTTCTTTCCGTTGGCAAGGACGGCAAATTGCAAAAGCGAATTTCCCTCGCCGGCGCCAGCGGCTGGTATGCGGGAAAATGGCACGTGGACTTGCTAAAAACAGGAGTCACAAAAACGTTCTTGGACATCACGCTCGACGGCTACAAAAACGTTCCTGAAATCGCCGCCGAATTCGGGAAGCGTGTGCCGGGAATTTTCACCGACGAGCCGCACCCGATGGGGCTGCATTTTGGAAACGGGCGCGCCTCGATTCCGTGGAATGACGAGTTCGAGGGCGAATTCAAAAAACGCTTCGGCTATTCGCTCGAAGAAAACTTGTCTTTGCTTGTGAAAACCGACGGCGATTGGAAGCGCGTCCGCCACAACTACCACCAACTCGTGCTCGATTTGTTCATTGACCGTTTCGCGAAACCTTACTCCGAACGCTGCGAAAAATACGGTCTCCAACTCACCGGTCACGTTTGGGAGCACGGCTGGCCGGGAACAGGCAACGGACCGGACAATATGGCGTTCTATTTTTGGGCGCAACGTCCGGCGATTGACCTCTTGATGAACACTTACAATGACAACTCCGCAGGCGCGCAATTCGGCAACGTTCGCAGTGTCAAAGAACTCGCCTCCGTCGCCAACCAAACCGGACATTCGCGCACACTCTCCGAGAATTACGGCGCCGGTGGCTGGGACTTGCGTTTTGAGGATATGAAACGCCTTGGCGACTGGTCTTACGCGCTCGGCGTCAACACGACAAACGAGCACCTTTCCTACGTCACAATTCGTGGTGCGCGCAAACGCGACCATCCGCAATCGTTCTCTTACCACTCGCCGTGGTTCGGCGGCTATCACGTTGTCGCCAAACATCTTACACGCCTCTCCTACGCGCTCTCGCAAGGGCGGCAAATAAACAAAATCCTCGTCATTGAACCGACGACCACCGCGTGGCTTTACCAAGGGCGCGGCGAGTTGGGCGGCATTGCAAAAACGTTCACCGCGCTTGTCAACGCGCTCGAACACAAGCAAGTGGAATACGACCTCGGCAGCGAAGACATTCTGCGCAGAATCGGAAGCGTCACCGGCGGTGAATTGCGCGTCGGCCACGCGAGTTATGACATCGTTGTCCTGCCACAGTATTTTGAAAACATCAACGCCCCGACGCTCAAACTTTTGAAGGAGTTCACGGCGAACGGCGGCACACTGTTGACACTCTCCAAACCGTCGCTGATTGACGGAAAAACAGTGCCGCAAAACGAGGTCGAAATCACCGGCGCGAACGTCCGTGAGGTTTCGTTTGACGACGTGGTCGCCGCCGGTGTCGAACGCACGAAAAAAACAAACCTGCTCGTCACCGTCCCCGACGGCACGCGCTCCATTTTCCACCACCGGCGCAAACTCGCCGACGCCGAGGTTTTGTTCATCAGCAACGCGAGTTTGCAGGACGCCGTCGAAGTGAAAATCGAAACGCCGCTGAACATCGCGCCGGTCATTGACGGCGTTGTGCAAAACTCCGCCGCGAGCGCGAAAACAATCACTCTGCCGCCCGCCGGCGACGCGCTTTTTGTGCTCACCAAAAACGCAATCACCGACGGCGGAAAAACACCGTTCGCGTTCGCGGAAAACACCGCCGGCGGCACTGCCGGTGCCGGCGCCGAAACCGTTCTCGCCGGCTCCGATGTCACCGCCGCACGCCCCGCCGAAAACGTGCTCGTTCTCGACTACGTGGACGTCACCGCCGGCGGCGAAACACACACCAACATTTACACGTGGGACGCCAACCGTTTTGTTTTCCAGAAACACGGTTTCAGCAGCGGAAATCCGTGGGACAACCAAGTGCAGTTCCGTGACGAGTTAATCAAAAAACAGTTTCCCGCAGACAGTGGTTTCACCGCCGAATACAGGTTCATTCTCGGCAAAGAAATTCCAAAGAATCTCTCCGTTGTGATTGAGCGCGGCGACCTCTATGAAATCACACTCAACGAACAGCCAATCGCGCCGGTGCCGGGCGCGTGGTGGCTCGACCGCGCCTTCACAAAAATCCCCGTCGCCGGCGTCGCAAAAACAGGAACCAACTACTTGAAAATCAAAGCGAAACGCTTCCAAATCGAACACGAAATCGAACCGGCGTATCTGCTCGGCGACTTCGCGTTGGAGAGTGCCGCGAGTGGCTTCGTCGTCGTGCCGGCGGAACCGTTAAAAACACTGCCGGCGGCGTCTGCCACAAAGGTTGCCGGCACCACAAAAAACGAATCGGAAAGCGCCGCGAAGAAAGCCGTTGTGGAAACGCACGGCGATGCGCTCGAAGGAATCTCGTGGCTCTCCGCCGGTGTCGGTTTTAGAGACGTTGGACCGAAGAAAAACGACCCCGCGCCGGAACTCGTTTTCGAGGTCGGCGGCGAGCGCGAAATCGCCGGCGTCCGCATCTGGAATTACAGCGAGCGCAACCTCACTTCACGCGGCGTCAAAGAAGTCAAAATCACCGCTGCCGGTGCCGACGGCAAACCGGTTTTCGAGCAAACATTCTCGCTCAAAACCGCCGGCGGCGACGCCGAAGTTCTGACGTTCTCCAAACCGGTGAAAGCAAACAAAGTTCGCTTCCAAATTTTGTCCAACCGCGCAGGCGTTAAATACCCGCTTGCCGCCGGTGCCACGCCCGCCGACAACGGCTTCGTCGGCCTCTCCGAAGTGCGCTTCTTGGACAAGGACGGCGCGGCGCTCGCGGGGGTCAGCGTCAGCGCGACAAGCGAGTTGCGCGGTGGCTCCTTCGACCGCTCCGCAAAACACCTCGTTGACGGTTCCGGTCTGGACGACAACTCCGCTGACGCCGCCACCGGTGCCGGCACCGGCACTGCCGGCGCGCTCGCGTGGAACGCGCAAGGGCTTCCGTTTTACAGCGGAAAAATCGCTTACACCCGCACCTACGCAAACGTCCGCAAAACCGCCGCGAACGCCGGCCCCGGCAACGCGAATAACAACGCCGCCGGCGGTGCGCGTTTCTACGTCCGTCTGCCTGTCAGTCCGACCGGTTGGTATGGCGCGACGGCGGAGGTTTTTGTGAACGGAAAAAGCGCCGGCTACCTGCTCTCCGCCCCGTGGGAAACCGACGTCACCGACCTCCTGCGCGACGGCGAAAACAACGTCACCATCGAGGTTTATGGCACACCGAAAAACCTCTTCGGACCGCACCACATCGGACGCCACCGCGGCAGCGCTTGGCCCGGACAATTCCGCCGCGCCCCGCGCCACCTCCCCGCCGGCACCCGCTACGACACCATCGCCTACGGCCTCTTCACCCCATTCGAACTCGTGCAGAGATAGCCGCCACTTCAAAAAAGAAAGCAAGGCGGCTACGCCGTATCTCCCTCCAAGCCGGCTACAAGCCGGCGCAAGAAAACCGTTGCCGGTGAGCACTCATTTCGCTACCGGCGGCGGTGTTTCCTTCGGATTGGGACCGTATTTGTTAGGACCGGGCTGGCTATCCAAGAGATTGAAGACAAACAGGATAATCCCCCCAATAATGGGCAGAAATCCCCAAAGGTAGTTCCATCCGCTGCGACCGGTATCGTGCAACCGTCGGACTTGCACCGCGAGCATGGGCAAGAGCGCCGCCAACAGGAACCCAAAATACAAAACAAGGAGCGGCAGCCCCAACAATATCCCAAGCGCATCCGACACCGCCCCTGCCAGCGATGTTTCTTCCGAGTTTCCAACCAAACTATTGCACCATCCGATAACGAAACCGAGACCATAAAGAATAAAAATGTTCAGCAAGGAAAATGTCCAGAACTCCTCTCGGCAGGCACGCCCAGAGAAGACGGCGTATTTTTCCCAACAAGTGATGTAGTATTTCATGATGTGTGTGAGTTGAAAGTTTGTGTGTGCTGATGCGTGATTTTGTGTTGACGTCCGATTTACCGAGATGCGTTGCCGACTTTGCACCCTGCGGCGGGCACCGGTGGCGTATGCGTTGCGGGATGCATTGTGTTCCTTGTCGGTTCGGGGGAGGTTTGGTTCGAGGAGGAGTTCGGTTCGACATGGTTGGTTGACGTGCCGAACGCGGAGTAGGACATCCGTAAAAAAAAGTATCAAGCACGAAATCGCGTCCACTCGAACCGCCCATTGAACCGCCAGCGAGCCGCCCACGAACCGCCCGCGAACTCTGTGCGAACCCCTGCTGCTACCGGTGGCGCGTTCCCAGTGTCGCCGGCACCGCCGGTGACGCCGCTCGGCACCGTGTTCCCTGCGCCATACGCCAAGCCGATACTCACATGGAGCGCCACACTCGTGGAGCACCGACTTTCAAGTCGGCTAGGAGGAGGTGCGGCGCAGCCGCCTTGCCTGCTCTTTTTTAATAGTGGCGGCTGCGCCGCATAGACCATGCGAGCCGACTTGAAAGTCGGCGCTCCCAGTTTCGGGTCAGAGACCCGCGCTCCCACAGTGGCGCGTGCCGGTGGTGGCGGTGTCAGCGCGGTTCCACGAGGAGGCAGCGCATGCCCGCCGCTTGCGCCGCCGCGAGGCCGAGCGGGCTGTCCTCGATGACGAGGCACGCTGCCGGCGGCACGCCGAGACGGCGCGCGGCGAGCAGGAACAAGTCCGGCGCGGGCTTCGCACGCGACACGTCGTCGAGCGTCACCACGACGGGAAACAGGTCAGTTGCGCCGATGTTTTGCAGCGTTCGTTCCACGTGCCGCCGGTGTCCGCCCGAAGCCACCGCGAGTTTTATGCCCGCCGACGCCGCCGAGCGCGCGAGGGCGAGTGCCTCCGGTCGCGCGCCGGCGGTGTCGAGCGTTTCCGCCAGACGTTTCTCGACGTCCGTGCGGAGACGCGCCTCGTCGAGCGCGACGCCGTAGCGCGCTTGCAGCGCGTCGAGCGTGTCGCGCGTTGACATGCCGCCCATTGAGCAAAAGACGCTCCATTCGAGGTGGAACGCGCTGCCGGTCTGGTTTCGCACGGCGAGCAACCACGCCGCGTAGTGGACGCGCATCGTTTCCGCGAGGGTGCCGTCGCAGTCGAAAATGTAGGCGTCGAAATTTCCTGCCGGCACCGTCCAATCCCCGCTACCGGCGGCGGGCGCGTCAATTTTTAGCATGGCGCCAGCATGGCGCAAAGCCGTCGGCAGTGGGAGCCACAATGCCGGCGGCGGCGGCCATTAGTGGTCAGTGGTCAGTGACCAGTGGTCGGTGGTCGGTGTTCAGGCGCAATGCCACCGGCGTCGCCGGCACCTCTGCCTACGAGACCTTGTGAGGCGGGAACTTGTAGCGCGCGATGTTCACGGTGCCGAGGCGGCAGGTGCCGTAGCCGGCGTCGCTGGCGATTTTGACGTGCCCGATGCCGTCCTCCTTGTGTCCGAGCATTTTGGCGCCGGCGGCGTCAATCGCCACGATGTCGGGCGAGGCGAGCAGGGAGCGCATTTCGATGAGGTCGCTCTTGTCGTGCCCGCGCGGTCCGTAGCGCAGCATGGGCGCGTAGGCGTCGGTGATGTTGAGGGTGGGGCGGCAGTGGGGTGCGGTGAGGAAGTCGGCGATGCACTGGTGGAGGTCGAGGCGGTGCCACGCGCGGCGGTCCCAGATGATGCCCATGAGGTTTTTCATGGCGGCGGTCATGGTGGTGCCTTGGTGGTGCTTGAGGACGGGGACGTTGATGAAGACGTCGCTTTCGAGGATGAGGCGGTGCACTTCCGCCTCCTTGAGTTTCACGCCTTTGACCGCGACCTGCTTGTAGTAGGAGCGGTCGTTGCCGGGGACGAGTTCGACGCCCGCCTCCTTGACGGCGGCGCGGATGCCGTTGGCGTCGAGTGTGCCGCCGCCGTCGGCGATAGTCGCGCCGTCGCAGGTGCGCTCGAAGACCTTGATGCTTTTCGCGCCCGCCTGCTTGCAGTGCCAGATGATGCGTTTGAGCAGTTCGGGGTGGGTGTTCGCGCCGCGTTCGGGCGAGGTCGCCCAAGCCGCGTTGGGCTTGATGACGACGGTCTGACCGGGCTTGACGAAGGCGCCGATGCCGCCGAGGAGTTCGAGCGCCTTGTCGAGCATGGCGGCGCGCGAGGCGTCGCGAACGGCGGCGATGAGGGGCTTGCCCTCCTTGGCGGGAGCGGCACCGGCTTCGGGCGCGAACAGGCCGCCGAGGTCGGCGAGCGAGAAGCCGGCGCCGAGCGCGAAGCCGGCCTTGATGAAGTCGCGGCGCGAGGGGAGGTTCAGGGAGGAGGAGAGGGAGGAGTTCATGGGCGGGATGGATGCTGGTGGTTGGGAGGTTGTGTTGCGGAAGGTTTGTCGAGGAACGAACGGGTGCGAGAGGCGGAGGCGAGTGGAGTTTTCAGATGAGCCGCGCCGCGCTCCACGGGAACGGGAAGCACGGCTCGTTGTAGAGCGAGTAGTCGGCGGCGCCGTTGATGGCGAAGGTGCGCACGAGGGCGGCGTCGGCGAGCAGTTCGCGGGCGTAGGCGAAGGTCGCGCCGGTCTTCACGCGGTCGTCCGCGAGCAGGAAACGCCCGCCGGCGACGATGAAGTCGGGCTGGCGCAGCAGGCGCGGACGCTCGCTCAACGGACGGTTGTCCGACCCGCGAAAGTTCAAGCGCAGCACCTCCACCGCCAGTCCGAGCCGCTCGCGCAGCAGCGCCGCCGGCAGCAGCCCGCCACCGGCGATGGCGACAATCGCGTCGAAGTCCTCCTCGAAACGCATTTCGCGGAGAAGGCGGACGATTTCGTCGAAACTGTGCGGCGCGGGCGTCATGTTCGTAGAGAGCGGGGAATGGTGAGCGGGGAGCGGAAGAAGCGGGCACGTTGCCGGTGGCACCGGCGGTCAGCGCGAGGCGCGGGCGCGGGCGACGGCACCCAGCACCAGCGAGCCGAGGACGAACTGCGCGAGCAGTCCGGGCCAGCCGACGCGCACGTCCTGCGCGGCGCGGGCGAACTCGCCCGTCCACGCCCACTCGAACGCGCCGCCGACGAGTTGGCAGCCGATGACGGCGGCGGCAACGGCGAGCGGAATGAACCGCGCGCGCGCCACCGCGAGCGGCGCGAGCAACGCCAGCGCGCCGCCCTTCACGAGCAGCACCGGCAATGCCTCCACCGGCGGCATCACGCCGCCCGAAAGCGCGTGCGCCGCCAGCGGCGAGACGACCGCCGTGAGCAGCCCGACGTTGCGCCCGAAGCAGCCCGCGCCGACGAGCGTGAAGAAGAACAGCGGTAGCAACGCGCGACCGCCGGCGGCGCCCAGCGCGAGGTGCGTGAGGTGCGGCAACGCGAGGTTGCCGGCGACGAACGCGGCGCCCCACAGGTAGAGCGCGCGTTCGCGCCATTGAAGCGCCGGTCTGTTCAGCGGCGCGGTTGCGACAAGAGAGTTCATGACGAGGGTGGTGTGTGGATGGTGGTTTCGGGTTGTTCGGATTGCTCGGATTGGGGGTCCGCAACGCCGAAGCGGACAGGGAAGTTGCCGCACGGTTCCTCGAAATAAAACCAAAAAAACGGGAGAAATCGGCGGGCGAGGAACAGGGCGGGGCGGGGCAGGCGGGCGAAAGTCGCGCTTTTCACCGCCGCCGGCAGCGCGCACTTTGGACGCCAGCCATGCCCGCCACCGCCGCGCCAGAGCCGCCTCCGCCGCCGTCGAAACGGCGGTTAAAACTCCTCGTCGCCCTTTCCGGCGGTGTTGACAGTGCCGTCGCCGCGCTCCTCCTCCAGCAGCAGGGGCACGAGGTTCACGCCGCTTACATGCGCACGTGGATGAACGAGGAGGGCAACGAACTGCCCGGCGCTTGCCCGTGGGAAGAGGACGTCGAGAACGCCGCCGGTGCCGCCAAAATGCTCGGAATCCCGTTCCGAATCCTCCACCTCGTGCGCGACTACCGCGAGCGCGTCGTCGAGTATCTCGTCGAGGGCTACCGGCGCGGTCTCACGCCGAATCCCGACGTGATGTGCAACCGCGAGATGAAGTTTGGCGTCTTCCTGCGGCAGGCACTCGCCGAGGGCTTCGACGGCGTCGCCACCGGTCATTACGCCCGCCGGCGCGACAATCCCGACGGCACCGCCGACATTCTCGAAGGTGCCGACCCCGCCAAAGACCAATCCTACTTTCTCGCGCTCCTTTCGCAGGAGCAGGCGCGCCGCGCGTGGTTCCCCGTCGGCGGACTGCTCAAAAGCGAAGTGCGCGAACTCGCCCGCGCCGCCGGTCTGCCCAACGCCGCCCGCAAGGACAGCCAAGGCATTTGCTTTCTCGGCAAGGTGGACATCCGCGCGTTCCTCGCCCGCTTCATTCCCGACGCCCCCGGTCCCATCGTCAACACCGCCGGCAAGGCGCTCGGCACGCATCGCGGACTGCACCGCTACACGCTCGGTCAACGGCGCGGCATTGATGTGCCGTCGAACGCCGACAACGAGCACTACGTCGTCGTCGCGAAGGATTATGCGGCGAACACGCTGCGCGTCGCGTTCGACCACCCCGAAACCGCCGGCACCCTCTACACCGGCACCGCCGCCGTTCACTCGCTCACGTGGCTCAACGCGCCGGTGACGACCGAGCGCGTGCTGCCGGTGCGCGTCCGTTATCGCGACCCCGCGACGCCCGCTGTCTTCACACCCGACGGCGCCGGCGGCGCGACGCTTCGCTTTCTCGAAACCCAGCGCGGCATTGCCGCCGGTCAGGTGCTCGCGATTTACGAGGAAGTCGCCGGCGCCCCCGCCACCGCCGGCGCCGCCAACGGCCGAACCCTCCTCGGTGGCGGCGTGTTCTGCTGACGCGCCCGTCGGCACCGCGTGCCGGTCAATGCCCCGCGCCGCCGGTGCCACCGGAGGCGGCCGTGAGCGTGGCTTGTTCGAGCAGGATTTTGCTCAAACGCTCGATGTTCGCTTTGCACAGTTCGGACCCTTGGTTGAGTTCGCGGGCGGCGAGCCATGCGGTGAGCGCGGCGGCGTAGTGCTTTTTCTGCTCGGCGGCTTCGGCGGCGGTGAGCACGGCGACGTAGTTCGAGGCGCGCGGGGTGAGGTCGGCGCGCGCCTTGGCGAGGCGTTGGTCGTCGGGGGAGAGTTTGCGGGCGGCGTCGAGGATGTCCCACGCGGCGTAGGGCATGTTGCCTTTGAGGGCGCTCTCGGCGGCGGCGATGCGCATGTCAATTTCTCCGAGCGCGTTGACGATGTTTTCGAGTTTCGCGCGCCGGTCGTTGTCCTGCGCGAGGGCGAGACCGAACTCGACCTTTCGCTCGTAGATGTCGCGCAGTTTGGAGCGTTTGAGGAGGTCGTCGAACTCCGGCACGAGGCGGGTCAACTTGTTGGCTTGGTCGCGGGCTGTCTGGGCGAATTTTTTGATACCCGGATTGAGCGGCCAGATTTTGGCGGCGGCGGAGAGTTGCGCCTCTGCGCCCGCCATGTCGCCGGTGATGGCGGCGCGCTCGGCACCGAGGAGGCGCAGGTCGCTCGCTTGGCGCGCGTTGTTGATGCGGCTCAAAATGGGGCGTCCCTCGAAGTCGGTGGCGAACTGCTGGAGTTTTTTCACGGCGTCCTCGCAGCCGTCGAGGTCGCGCTCGTCCGCCATGCGCTTGAGGTCGCGCGCCTCGCGCCAGACCTTCTTCATGGTCTCCTTGCGTGACGGCTCGAAGTAGAGGACGGACGGCTCGTATTCGCCGAGGAAGAAGGTCTCCTGCATGCGCTGGAACGCGCTCCAGCGCTGACCGCTGTCGTAGAGCGAGACGACGGCTTTCATGCCGGTGTCCACGTCCTTGACGGCTTCGCGGGCGAGTTTTTCGGCGGCGTCAATGGTCGGCACGAAATTGCTGATGGGGAAGAGTTCCTTGACCTGTTTGTCGCCGACTTTGAGTTGTTGCGCGCCGCCGATGAAGAGTTGGCGGTAGAAGTGGCACGCGATGATTGCGTGGCGCCACCGGCGCTGGGTGAGGAAGGAGAGGATTTCGCTCTGGAATTCGAGGCGCGCCTGCAGCCCGATGTTCGTCATGGAGGCGTCGGTTTTTCCGAGGCGGGCGCGCGACTCGGCGAGGAACTCGTTTCGTTTGCGCGACTCGGCGGAACCCTCCTCCGGCTTGCGCAACGCGGTCTTGTTCTTGCCGGTGCCCCTCATGCCGGTCGAGCCGAGCGCCTCGTCGTTCCTGCGCTCGCGGTTCTGCTCGTGGCGGGTGACGTTTTCGAGTTGCCGGTTCTTCTCCGCGTAAAGCCCGTTGCGCTCCATTTGCAGCGACTGCAATTCCTTGCGCATGCGGGCGGTCTTTTCGACGAGCGTGGCGATGTTGAGCGACTGGCGCGCGTCCGGCTCGAACTCGGCGGCGGTGAAGAGCAGATTCCACGCTTTCTGGACGTTTTCCGCCCAGTTGCGCGAGTTGATGCGGTTCGGCGAGAGCAGCGACTCAATCTCGTTGAGCACCTTTTCGTAGGCGGTCAGGTCGCCGGAGGCGGCGGGTGCGGCGAGGTAGCGCTCGAAGCGGGCGCGCACGACGCGCAGGTCGCCGATGGCGAGCGTCTTGCCCTTCCATTGCAGGACGCCCTCCTCGAAGTCGAGCGAGTCCGTCTTGTCGTTCCAAATCTTGTCGCTCTGCCCCTCGTAGGTGCTGCTCTGGTAGTTGCCGGAGGTGGTGGCGTTGACGTTGTTCTGGTTCTGGTTCGCGGGTGCCGCCGGAGCGGACGGGCGACCGAAGGTCGGCATCGCCGCGCCGCCGGAGGGCGGAAGTTGGGCTTGCGCGAACGCCTCCGGAGCGAGCGCGAGCGCGGCAAGCGAGGCGGCGGCGCCGGTGGCGGCGAGGAACGTGGTGGTGCGGGACGAGGTTTTCATGACGGTCGGTGTGTTGGTGGTGAGTGGGTTGGTGAAAAAGTGGACGGCGAAAGGTGAGCGTCGCCGCAACTGCCGTTTTTCTACGATTTCTCGGCCTTCTGGACGACAAGCAGGTCGCCCTGAACGCGAACCAGAAGCGTGAAATTCTGACCGGCGGCGACGCTCTCGAACAGCGGGTCGTCCGAGAGCGGAAGCGGAACGAACACGACCAACGGACGCTGCGCCATCCCCGTCTTGTCCTTCGGCGTAATCGCCAGAATGCGTCCCTTCTCCTTGTCGTATCCGAGTTGAATTTTGATTTCGCAGCGCACCGAAAAGCGGTTTCCGTCGCGGCTGCGCCAGTTCGTGAAATCGCCGCCGGTGTAGTCGCCGACGGGGTCAAGCGGACGCGCGCGGATGCCGCCTCCGCCGCCGCCCAAAACCACCGCCATCATCGCGCCCACCAGCAGAATGGGGACTATGAAGGCCAGCAGGATTGGGTTGAATTTTTTCTTCTTGGTTCGCTTGAAACTGCTCATGGGCGCGTGTTGTGAAAAAGTTGGGTCAAGGGGCGGACTGCGCGCAAAAAAACCGACCTCCCCGCGCCTGACAAGCGGCAACTCCGCCCCGCCGCCACTGTCTCCGTCCGCAGTGAATCAAAACGTCCTCGCCATTGAGACCCGCGGGCTGGCGGTCGCGCCGGCAAAGGGCGCGGCGCCCGTCCTCGACGGTGTCGCGCTGCGCATTCCGCGCAAGTGCCGCGCGGCGCTGGTCGGCGCGAACGGCGCGGGGAAGACAACCCTCCTGCGCGCCCTCGCCGGACTGCTCCCGCCCGTCGCCGGTGAAATCCTCATCGAGGGGTCGCCGGCAACGCTCGGAAACCCGCGCCTCGCCTACCTCGCCCAGCGGCAGACGCTCGACTGGAACTTCCCCGTCACCGTCCGCAAGGCGGTGCTCGCCGGACGCTACCCGCGCCTCGGCTGGCTGCGCCGCCCGACGCAGGAGGACCGCGACAAGACCGACGCCGCGCTCGCGCGCATGGGGCTGTCCGACCTCGCCCTGCGCCCGCTGCACGCCCTCTCCGGCGGTCAGCAGCAACGCGCGCTCGTCGCCCGCGCGCTGTGTCAGGAACCGTCGGTGCTGCTGCTCGACGAGCCGTTTTCGGGCTTGGACGCCGCCAGCGGGGAAATTCTCGACGGCTTTATCGCCAACGCGCCCGCCAGCGGGCTGACCGTCCTCATCGCCACCCACGCCCACGAGGATTTTCTCGATACCTTCGACATCGTGCTGCGCATCCACGACGGCGGCGTCAGTCGCGAACCCCGTGCGGCTCACGCCGCATAAGACATCCGTCCTTCGCCGGCACTGCCGGTGGTGCTGCCGGCGCCGGTGCCGGTGCTACGCGCGCTCGAAGAGCAGGGAGACGTTGGCGCCGCCGAAGCCGCTGCTGTTCGAGAGGGCGAGGCGCAGGGGGGAGTCGGCGGGGGCGTCGCGGGTGAGCGTCGGCAACGCGAGTCCGGCGGCGTCGGGGTCGGGTTCGCGCAAGTGGGCGTTGCCGGGGATGAACTGGTCGCGCAGGGCGAGGCAGCAGATGGCGGCTTCGAGGACGCTCGCCATTGAGAGGCCGTGGCCGGTGAGGCCTTTGGTGCTGCTGACGGCGGTGCGGGGGGCGTCGCCGAAAACGCGTTTGATGGCGAGGATTTCGGAGCGGTCGCCGATGGGGGTGGAGGTGGCGTGGGCGTTGATGTAGTCAACGTCGGCGGGGGCGGCGGCACCGGCGGCGAGGCAGTGGGTCATGCTGGCGCTCAAGCCCTGTCCTTCGGGGTGCGAGATGGCGGGGGAGTAGCCGTCGCTCGCCTGTCCCCACGAGCGGAATCTGGCGTAGATGTCGGCGCCGCGGGCGCGGGCGAGCGCTTCGTTTTCGAGGACGAGGACGGCGGCGCCGCCGGTGCCGACGAAGCCGCTGCGGCGGCGGTCGAAGGGGCACGAGGCGAGGGCGGGGTCGGCGGAGGGGGAGAGGGCGCGCATGCCGGCGAAGGGGAGGATGGCTTCGAGGTTCCCGTCCTCGCCGCCGACGACGAGCATGCGGTCCTGCCGTCCGAGGGCGATTTCGTCGCGCGCGTAGCCGAGGGCGTGGCCGCTCGAGGCGCACGCGCTGGCGAAGCCGCACGAGGCACCGAGGATTTTGAACGCGGCGACGAGGTTGAAGGAGAGGGTGCCGACGACGCTGTTGACGACGCCCATGGGCGAGCAGCGCATGACGCCGCTGGCGAACATGCGGGTCATGTTGTGGTGGAGCATCGAGACGCTGCCGGCGCTGGCGGTGAACATGCCGGCGCGGGGGTTGGAGATTTCGGCGGGGGTGAGGCGGGCGTCGGCGAGCGCCTGCTGGACGGCGCAGTAGGCGTAGAGGCCGTGCGGGGGGAGGCCGCGCAGGACGTCGCGCTTGATTTTGTAGTCCGCCGGCCAAGTCCAGTCCTCGGGGTCGAACGAGGTGGTGTCGAAGCCCTTGATGGTGCCGGTGAGTTTGACGGGTGTGCGGGGGTCCTCGAACGGCGGGTAGGGTTCGAGACCGTGGCGCAGGGCGCGCAACGAGGCGGTGACGGTGGCGCGGTCGTTGCCGATGCTGCTGACGAAGCCGAGGCCGGTGACGACGACGCTGTTGCCGACGGCGTCGGCGGCACCGGTCGGGGAAGCGTTGCCGGTGGCGCTCATGCGTTCGCGTCCGCCGCGCTCGCCTCCGCTGCCGGTGACGCGCCATTCGCGACATTCGCGCCATTCGCGCCGCTGTCCGCCGTCGCCGTCGCCGGCACCGCTTTTTTGTAGTCGAAGGTCAGCGTGATTTCCTCGGCGAAGGCGGCTTTCTCGCCGTTGACGGTGACGGTGCCTTCGAAGACGGCGACGGGGTGCTTGACGCGCTTGGGGCGCAGCGAGAGCGTGAGCGTGTCGCCCGGACGGCACACGCGCGTGCAGCGCACACCGTTGCAGGAGGTGAAGAAAATCGTGTTCGGGTCCACCTCGCCGGCAACGCCTTCGACGCCGCCTTTGAGCAGCAGCAGCACGCCGAGTTGTCCGAGTGCTTCGAGTTGGAGCGACGCCGGAAAGACCGGACGGTCCTTGAAATGCCCCTGCGGGAAGAAGCCCTCGCCCGTGACGGGGTCGCCCGTGAGCGGGAACGTTCCGCGCGCCTCGGACGCGCGCAACTCCGCTGTTTGCAGGAACAAAAACGGCGGCTGCTGCGGCATCGCGTCGGCGATTTGCGCCACGTCGAGTTGCACCGGCGGTGCCGGCGGCGGCAGCCCCCGCGCGACCGCGTTCACGTATGCCTTCACGTCGCCGAGCGTGCGCAAATTGCGCAGTTCCTCGTTCTCGATGTGGATGACGAGCACCTCCTCGACGAGCATCACCACCTCGACCATCGTGAGCGAATCCACGCCCAAATCGTCCATGAGCCGCAGGTGGTCGGCGTCGCCGGCGAGTTTCGCCCGCTGCTCCGGTTCGAGGAACCGCGCCAGAATTCCGATGACGATTGTGTTGGCGAGGGCGGCGTCGCGCGTGCGGCGATACTCAATGGCGGCTTCAATCGTTTCCGCCGAACAGCGTTTGAGCGACTCGCGCAGCGCGTTGTCCTCGTCTTGCGTCAGGGTCTGTGTGGGAGGGTTCATTTTTTTATTCTGACGCGAAGAAAACCGCCGCCCGCCGCGATAGCAAAAGTTTTCTCACCGCCCTCGCCGAAAACGCACCGGCAGTGCGTAAAAAAGACCGCCGCCGGCGGAGATTTTTTTCTCTCGAAAAACGCATGATGCGGTCCACCCTGCGCCCGCTATGCGCCACTCCCTCCTCTCCCTTTCCCTCAAAACACTCCCGCTCGCCGCCGCCGCGTTCGCGTTCGCGACCGCCGCCGCCAACGCCGCGCCGCTGCGCCCGCAGGACGTCCCCGCCGGCGCAAACTGGCTCGCGCACTTCGACGCCGAGGCCGCCAACGCCGCGCCCGCCGGCGCGAAAATCTGGGACGCCGCCGCCGCGCCCCACGCGCGCTTCATCGCGAAGGTCGAGGCCGAGACCGGCTTCAATTTCCGCAAGCACGTCACCGGCGTCACCGCCTACGGCACCGGCGGGCGCGGGCAGGGCGCGCTCGTCGTGCGGCACCGCTTCGATAACAAACTCGTCGCCGCGTGGTTGCTCACGCACGGCTTCGCCGCCGACGCCGCCGGCCGTTTCACCGGCGTGCGCGAACTGCCGCACAACGGCGGAAAACTGCTCGTGCGCCTGCCCGCCGCCGGCGTCGCGATTATCGCGGTCAGCACCGCCGACCTCGACGCCGCCGCGCAGCGCGCCGCCGGTGGTGACGCCGCCGGTGGCACCGCCGATTCCGCCGGCACCGCCGCCGCGCTCCTCGGCGCGTTGAAGACGCCCGCGCCCGTGTTCGTCGCCGCCGGCGACATCGCCGCCGCGAAGACCGCCGCCGGCTTCGACGGCAAATTCGCGGGCGTCGGACACCGCCGCGCGCACCTCAAAAAACTGCCCGTGGACGCGAAGAACGCCGCCGTCGCCGTCGGCGCCGGCACCACCGCCGTCACGCTCGAAACGCTCGCGACCGTCGCCGATGACGCGCAGGCCGCCTCCCTCCGCGACCTCGCCGCTTCGTGGCTGAAGTTGAACGCCGCGAACGTTCCCGCGCTCAAACTCGCCGTTGACGCCGAGGCCGAGGGCGCGCGCGTGACGCTGAAAATCACCGCCGACGCCGCCGGTGTCATCGCCGAGGGCGCGAAGGCCGCCGCGCGAAAATTCGGGCATTGCAAAGCCGCCACCGCCGTCCAGCAGTAAGTGCCAATGACGCCGCCCTTCGTTTTGCCGCGCGCCCGTTGCCGGCGACAAGTCGCCCTGCGGGACGTTGGGCGCGCCGCCGCAATCTGCCTTTGCGCCGCGTTTGCCGCCGCCGGTGGTGACGCTTTCGGCGCGGACGGCGATGACGCCGAGGCCGACGACGCCGCAACGTCGCCGCCGGCGGCGAAAGACATGTTCTTCTTCTCGCCGGTCGTCTCCGGCGAATGGCGGCCGGAGACCGCCTACGCCGGCGGACGCGGGCGGGTGGCGTCGGCGACCGCCGCCGGCGAGTTCTCGATGTTCCTCAAGCGCGGCGGGCACACGCTCTACGCCGAGACCGCGTGGCGGCGGACGGATTGGCACTTCGAGATCGTCGCCGCCGGCGTCACGACCGCCGCCGGCGCGTTGCCCGATTACACGCAGCGCGCGGGCGCGCTCGTCCACTACGAGTGGCAGTATTCGCCGCGCTGGGGCGTCGTCGCGATGCTCACCGGCAACGGCGCCACCGGCGACGGCGCGCGTTTCGGCGACGCGCTTTCGGGGGCGGTGGGCGTCGGCATGCGCTACAACCTTCCGAAGGAGTGGGTGCGCGGGCTGACGTTTTTTAGCGGCGTGATGCTCGCGAGCCGCATCCAGACCTCGCCGGACTGGTTGCCGTTCGCCGCCCTGAACTGGAAAATTGACAAGCATTGGTCGCTGCGCACCGGCGCCGGTCTGACGCTCACCCACGACTTTTTCGGCGACGAATCGCTGCGCGTCTCGCTCGCCGGCGCGTGGCACAACTCGCGCTTCCTGCTGCGGTCGGACACCACCGGCGGCACCGGCGTCGGCGTGGCGGGGGCGGCGGGCGCGAAGCGCGACCGTGTCCTGCAAACGAAGGAGGCGTTGCTCACGCTTTCGGTGACGAAGGAGTTCCTGAAACGCTTCGGCTACATCCGCGCCGGCGTCGGCGGCTCGTTCTTCGGGAAACACAAGTTCCGTAGCCACTCGGAGCGTCTGGAGACACTGCGCGTGCACCCGCACGCGGTGCTTACCTTGGAGGGCGGAATTCGGTTCTGACTGGTCGGCACAGAGGCGTTGCCGTCGCCGCCGGTGCGCGCAAACTCCGGCGCCATGTTTGAAGCAACGCCCCCCGCCGGCAGTGCCGGCGTCCACGCCCCAAAACGCACCCTCGTGCGCGACCTGCTCGCCGCCGGCGAACCGTGCGACGCCGTGCTCGCGCAGGGTTGGGTGCGGACGCGCCGCGACGCCAAGGGGTTCTCGTTCGTTGAAGTCAACGACGGCTCCTCGCTCAAAGGCATTCAGGTCATCGTCAAGAGCGACCTGCCCGATTATGCGGAGCAAATCCACCGCGCGAGCACCGGCGCGAGCGTCGAGGTTCGCGGCGCGCTCGTCCCCTCGCAGGGCGCGGGGCAACGGTGGGAAATCGTTGCCGGCACCTTCAACGTCATCGGCACCGCCGACGCCACGTTCCCGCTGCAAAAGAAAGGGCACTCGCTTGAATTCCTCCGCGAAATCGCGCACCTGCG
This sequence comes from Puniceicoccales bacterium, assembly GCA_031273045.1. GTDB lineage: Bacteria > Verrucomicrobiota > Verrucomicrobiia > Opitutales > UBA953 > CALNBE01. Next base: position 5,974 of record JAISSQ010000185.1, on the reverse strand, counting down.
CGCGCGCTCGAACCTGTTCGGCGCCGTGTTCCGCGTCCGCTCGCGCCTCGCGTTCGCCATCCACGAATTCTTCCAGCGGCGCGGCTTTTTCTACGTGCACACGCCCATCATCACGGCGAGCGACTGCGAGGGCGCCGGCGAGATGTTCGGCGTCTCGACGCTCGACCCGGCGAACCCGCCGCGCGACGACACCGGCGCCGTTGACTACTCGCGCGACTTCTTCGGAAAGAAAACCTCGCTCACCGTCAGCGGCCAGTTGGAGGGCGAGACGCTCGCCTGCGCCCTCTCGAACATCTACACGTTCGGACCGACCTTCCGCGCCGAAAACTCAAACACCTCGCGACACGCCGCGGAGTTCTGGATGGTCGAGCCGGAGGCCGCGTTCCTCGACCTCGACGGCGATATGCAACTCGCCGAGGACTTCGTCAAACACCTCGTCCGCGACGCACGCGAGCACTGCGCCGACGAACTCGAATTCTTCGCGAAGTTCGTGGACAAAGACCTCCTCCCGCGCCTCGACTTCGTCCTCGAACGCCCCTTCCAACGCTGCTCCTACACCGACGCCATCGGCATCCTTGAACGCGCCGCCGGCACCGGCGCCAAGGCGTTCGAGAGCACCGTCGCGTGGGGCGACAATCTGCAAAGCGAGCACGAACGCTTTTTGAGCGAGGAGCACTTCAAGTGCCCCGTCACCGTCTTCAACTACCCGCGCTCGCTGAAACCGTTTTACATGAAAGTCAACGCGCCCGACGCGCTCGGTCGCGAGACCGTCCGCGCGATGGACCTGCTCGTTCCCGGCATCGGCGAAATCATCGGCGGCAGCCAGCGCGAGGAGCGGCTCGACGTGCTGCTCGACAACATGGCGCGCCAAGGCCTGTGCGAGGCGGACTACCGGTGGTATGTTGACCTGCGCCGCTACGGCACCGTGCCGCACAGCGGCTTTGGCCTTGGCTTCGAGCGCATGCTGATGTTCGTCACCGGCGTCTCGAACATCCGCGACGTGATACCGTATCCGCGGACGCCGAAGAACGCGGAGTTTTAGGGATTATTGACCCGAAACGCTGGGAACGCAGGGTTCCGACTCGCATTCCGGCACCGCGCACCCGGTGCCACACGCCAAGCCGAAACACACATGGAGTGCCGCACCATGGAGCGCCGACTTTCAAGTCGGCTCGCATGCAGGGTGCGGCGCAGCCGCCACTTATAAAAGAAGAGAAAGCAAGGCGGCTATCGCCGCATCTCCACCAAGCCGACTTGAAAGTCGGCACTCCATTCCACACATGAAGTTCCGAGCAAAAAGGTTCGCTTTGAACGAAACTTTGCCAAAATGAGAAGTTTCGTTCAAAAGGGTTCGTTTTTTCCCCTGCCCGCCACGGTGTGGCTGGTATTTTACGACGGAATGAGAAATGGTGTGGCGTGGCTAATGTGCGAAAGACGGCGCAAGGAGGGGTTCGGGGAAAAGGGATGCGAAGAAATCCGGCGTTAATTCGGGTTCGGGTTCCGGTTTGCGCGGATGTCCGTTGCGCGCACGGATGAAATCAAGGCGGTAGTGCGGGGCGATGGCACCGTTGTTGTCAAGGCGGTCGCAAAGCATCTTGTAGTATTCCGGATGTATCTCGCAACTGATGAAGTTGCGTTCAAGTTCGCGGCATTTGACAAGTTCGCTGCCGCTACCGCCAAAGAGAATAAAAACATCATTCTTGGGTTGCGTGGCGGCCTTAATGAGCATCTCGACAAGACCGAGCGGGATTTGGCATGCGTGGAACGTCTTGTCCTTGCAGACGTTTTTCACGAGGTCGTAGTAGAACCAACTGTAAGGCATCCGTCCCTTGTGACCGGCGGCGATGCGCCCCTGAATGCGCTTGTCGGTCGGGTTTTGGTAAGGAACCGCGACGTTGTCCTTGTAGAAATTGTTTTCCTTGCTCTTTGTCGCGTGAAGAATGCTGCGGTGGGCGGTGGTAAGTTTCTTCGGGGACATTCCAACGTTCGTGTTGTAAACCCAAACGTAATCGTGCACGGCGAACGCGGCGGAATCCAGAAAACGGACGCGCAGGTAGGCGTTTTGCTTCGGATAATTGAGAAGGAAAAGGTTTCCGCTTGGCTTGAGCACACGCAGACACTCTTTGGCGAGTTTTGAATACCACTCAATGTATGCGTCCCATTGCGTTGTGTAATTGCGACCGGCGTAATTGATTCCAACATTGTAGTCGGGGTCACCATAAACCATGTCCACGCACTCATCCGGCATGCGGGCAAGCACTGCGAGCACGTCCTCGTTGAAGACCTTGTTGCGGAAATCGAGAATGTTTGATGCTGTTTCGGTCATTTTATGCTTATCTTTTGTTATTCAAGCAGGTTGTCTGATGAGTTTGTAGGCAGTGGATTTTATCATCTGTATCGTGCTCATGTCGTTCGGGTCTGAAAACGTGTATTTCCACAGGGTGAGCAAATCGTCGTTCCCCGTGGTGTCATGGACGACATACACGCAAAAAATGTTACGGACATCCCTGATTCTTCCTTCGACCTTCGCTTTGTGATAATAACGGAACGGATGATAGATTTGGTAAATGGAAAAAGAGTCCGGCTTTCCGTTCTTTGCTTCAAAGACGCAAATGTCGCCCTTGAATTCCAAGGTGAGGTCAATCTCAATCTGGATGTTATTCAACTTAACTTGAACGTCGTCGCCGATGTTATAGTCGAAAGAATCTTTTGTTCGATGCGGGAAGTAGGTTTTTGGACGCTGCAAAATATCCGGTTCTGAAAACTCGTTATCCTTTCCAAAAAGGAAATGGTGAAGGATTCGCTGGTTGTTTGCCACGGAGAGGATGTTGCTTTCGCTGGAATTGAACTGGTTCAGGCGCGATTGTTTGTAGGGCCATTCAACGGTGGTTTCGACTTCCTCAAAATCGTGGAAAAGTTTGTCGATTCCCTTGATGAATCGGTGTTTCCCTCCTCCGATATGAAGAATGCCATAGTCATTCTCGACAAGGACGGCGGGGAGTTTCGCCTTGTTGTCTAATTTTGTCGCGTCGAAAGGATTTCCAAAGCCAAATTGTTTACTGATTTCTTTCACACGATTGTTGTGGAAGACGAAGTTGCCGGTCCTTTGGCATTCCTCGAAGAGTGCCCCAATAACCATGTCTTTGCGGCTACGCCGCTGGGAGTTCGCTCCAATACCGGCACCGCAGTCACGGACGACGGAAGCATTGGTTCTGTCGCCGGAAGCGGGAGGACAGGTCTTGGAATTGCGGTTTAGTCGGGGGTGCGGCATTGACGGGACGCAGAAAAGCATTTCGGGGTGAAACGGCAAGCGTTTTTGCGCGAGCAAGAAGTCAACAACCACACACGCGGAATTTGCGGAAGATGACCAGCGTCAGTTCCGCGCATTCCGCGCGTTTCGCGAGCACTCAAAACCGAAGAAAATCAGAACCTTGCGCGGTAGCCGGCGGTGATGGACCAGGGACGGTCGTATTTCTGGCCGAAGGTGGCTTCGTAATCGAGGTGAACGGAGTGCGAGAAGGTGTCCGTCGAGGCGCGGTTCAACTGCCAGGTGACGCCGAAGCCAGCGAAGCCGCGGATGCCGTCGGTGGTCGGGCGCGTGCTTTTGTTTTCGCCGGAGAGGCGGACGCTACCGCCGGCACTGGTCTGCTCTTCGACGCCGAAGCGCGCCGCCGGCTCGAACAGTCCGGCGGAACCGGCGTCGAAGACGCGGCCGAGGCGTGCGCCCTGCACGAAGCGGACGATGTCGCCGGCGCTCATGGCGACGCTTGTGGGCGCGCCGTCGGTGCGTTCGCGCAGGTCGTAGTCGGTGGCGAACATGTGCGTGTAGTCGAATTGCAGGGCGGGTTCGATGAACCACGGGCGCTGGGCTTCGAGGGCGGCGCCGGTGGCGTTCGCGACGCCCGCGCCGCCGGCATTGGCGCTCCTGCCGAAGTTCCAGCGTTTGCCGATTTCGAGCGAGAAGCCGGCGCCGTAGTTGTCGTAGTCGCCCTTCTGGTTCGAGGTCTGGAACTTGCTGTCGTAGCGCTGCGCCTTGACGACGGCGTCCACGAACCAGCCCTTGTCGGAGAGCCACGAGCCATAGACGCCGACGCTTGCGGCGTCGGTCCAGCCCTTGCTGGCGCGTCCGTTCATCTGGGCGGCGTCGTTGAACCGCAGCCACGCGCTTTGCCAGCCGGCGAAGACGCCGAGGAAGCACGTGCCGCCGGCGTGGCGGAAGGCGTGGTCGTAGCCGACGTCGCCCCCGTATTGGTGCGAGGTGAAGTCGCCGAGGTCGGCGATGCGCAACTTGGCGTTGATTTGCTGGGCGTAGCCGCGCACCCACAGCGCGTCGGAGAGTTTGGTCTGCGCGGGCTGGAGCGCCGCCGCGCCGCCGGCGCCGCCGACGCCTTCGCCGAGGCGCAGTTCGCCGAGCCGCTTCGTCAGGTTGTCCAGCGAGGAGAACCAACTGCTGGCGAGCAGCGCGGCGCTTTTGAGCGCGCTTTGCTTGCCGGCGCTCTGACCGGCGGGGACGAGTTCCAAGCCCTCGCTCGCGTTTTCGAGCGTGAAGCGGAACGCGCCCGCCTCGACCGGCGCGCCGCTCGCCATGACCGCCGTGACGCTCGCGCCGGCGGTGAGCCGCAGTTCGCCGCCGGCGGCGGCTCCGCTGACCGCCACGACGTAGCGCGTCTCCACGCCCGCGAGGTCGGAGTTCGCGATGTCGCGCACGACGAACACGTGCCGTCCCGAAATCTCGCCGCTCTCGATGATGAGGCGGTTGCCGTTGCCGACGTCGCCCGCGCCGCCGGTGCCGATGCCCGACTTCGAGAAGTCCGCCAGCATCGAGTAGCGGCCGGCGGTCTCGCCGGTGAGGTTCGAGAGCGCGCCGACGCTCAACACGATTCCCGCGTGCTCGAAGAACACCTCGCCGTCGTTGCGCAGCGCGGAGATGTAGTGCGTGCCCGAAACGCCGGTGACGCGCACGGTGCCGGTGGCGGCGTTGTCAACGGTGCCGGTGACGCCCGGCGTTTCGAGCAGCCCCGCGTTCGTCACGTCGCCGTAGATGCCGTCGGTGGCGATGAACTCGCCGCCGGCGTAGTTGGTGATGCGCGCGCCTTCCGGCAGGTCGGCGTAGCCGGCGGTGACGCGCCCGCTGTTGCGGATGGCGCCCATGAGCGTGTCCGTGACCTCAATCACGGCGCCGGCGCGGTTCTCGATGCCCGTGTCGCCGCTGTAAATCAGCGCGGCGGCGCGCAGCGTCCCCGCGTTGTCGAAGTATTGCGCCTCAACCGCGCCGGTGACGTCCAGCGTCGCGCCGGCGGCGTTGGTGACGGACGCGAACAGGTGCTGCGTGTCCGGCGCGGTCAGCGCCAGCGCGCCCTTGTTGACGAGCGAGCCGTAGCCCGCGCCCTTCCAGTCGCCGCCGATGACGCCCGCGAACGAGCCGCCGCCGGCGCCGACTTCGAGCACGCCGCCCTCGCCGAGCGACACCAGCGCGTCCGCCGTTCCGTTGAGCGCGGCGACCCGCTGCGTCAGCCCCGCGACGCGCACGCGCGCGCCGCCGGTGAGGGTGAGCGGTCCCGCGCCCAGCGCGCCGTCAACGAGCGGTTCGAGCCAGACGGTGCTGACGGTCAGCCCGCCGGTGAAATCGTTGTCGCCGCCGAGTTCGACCGGCTGCTCCTGCGCGCCGGTGATGCTGAACGAGCCGGTGCCGGTGAGTTTCGCGTAGAGTTTCGCGTCGGTCGCGCCGGTGGCGTCGAGCGCGACGGTCTTGCCGGCGTCGGCGCTGATTTCGGTCAGCCCGTAGCCGAGGTAGATTCCTTGGTCGGCGCCGGAGGAGCGCAGTCCGCCGGTGTAGTTGAAGCGCGCCTCGCCGACGCGCCCGCCGCTGGCGTCGAGCAACGGCTCGCTCGCGCCCGCGCTGCCGGCGGCCTCCGCCCAAATCACGTTGGCGCGGGAGCCGGTGACGACCCGCGCGGCGAGCACGCGCGTGGTG
>JAISSQ010000082.1 GCA_031273045.1 Puniceicoccales bacterium | reverse complement strand
CTCCTGACCGAAGATGCGCTTGAACCCGAAGTCCGAGTAAGGGTTGATGAACCGCGCCGCCCCCGACACCGGCGGCAACGGAACCCCCGGCGCCCCGGGAACAACGGCATCGGCGGCGGAGGAGGCGGCGGGAGCGGCGGCGGTGGCGTTGCCGGCGGCGGCACCACCGGTGGCGGACTGTGTGCTACGAGGTGCGCTCATTGTGAAAAGGAAGAGAGGGGAGAATGACGGGATGGCGTTCGCGGAAGCCGAAACAGGCGGACTGACCTTTTGTGCCCGCAAGATACCCCTCCGTTCGCCGCTGGCGAGCGGCGAAAACCCGCCGTCCCCGCCGGCGGATTGCACGTTGAAAAGCGCGCGCCGGCGGCTTTCCTCGCCGGACGTGCAATCCCCCGCCCCGCCAACGCCGCCAACGCCGATGCCGCCGATGCCGCCGCCGGCACCACCGGCAACCCCCGCCGCCGGTGCCCCCGTCACCGTCGTTTGCATGAAATGGGGAACAAAGTTCGGAGCGGAGTTCGCTAACAAACTTTGCGCGATGACGCGCCGGCACCTCGTGCGCCCGCACCGTTTCGTCTGTCTCACCGACAACGCCGACGGCCTCGACGCCGGCGTCACCGCGTTGCCGCTGCCGGCGATGGATTTGCCGCCGGGAAAAGAGCGCGGTTGGCGAAAACTCTCCGTGCTCGACGCCGGCTTTCTGCGCTCCGCCGGCATCACCGGCGCCGTGTTGTTTCTTGACCTCGACGTCGTCGTCACCGGTGGCGCGGATTCGCTCGACGCCTTTTTCGATTACGAGCCGTCGGCGCCGTTCTGCGTCATTCGCGAATGGCAAAAACCGTGGCAGATAAAGTTCTGGCGACGCCCGTGGGTCGGCAACACGTCGGTCTTCCGCTTCGAGGCCGGCGCACTGTCGTTCGTCTTCGAGAAGTTCATGGCAAACATTGAAAGCGCGAAACGCAAGGTGCGTCACGAGCAGGAGTTTCTTTGCCGCGAGATGAACGACATCGCGAAAATCGCCTACTGGCCGCACCGGTGGTGCGTGAGTTTCAAATACGGTTGCGCGCCGACATTCCCGTTCAACTACTTCGCCACGCCGAAAATCCCCGCCGGCGCCCGCGTTGTCGTTTTTCACGGCAAACCCGACCCCGACAAGGCGCTCGTCGGCAACTGCGAGGCGACCGGCCTGCGCGGCATCTGGCGGCACATCAAACCGGTCCCGTGGATTGCCGACGAGTGGCGGTAGAGCAACCCCGCCCCGCCCTGCGTGTCTGTTGCGCCGTATGCAACCCGCTCGTCTGTTCCGCTCGCTTCTCGCCACTTCCCTGATTTTCGCTGGTGCCGCTTCCGGCACCGCCGCCGGTGCCGCCGCTGAAACCGCTTCCGCCGCTGCTGCCGCTGTCGCTCCGCCGGCACCGGTGCCGCCGTTGCCGACGTTCGCGCAGCAACGCTGGCACGAGACCGAAATCATCTCGATTATCTGCCACGGTCTGAACCCCTACACCGGCAAGGAGTGGGGCTACGGCAACGAGCCGGCGACGCTCTTCAACCCGCCGGCACTCAACCTCGCCCAAATCATCGGCACGCTCAAAAGCGGCGAAATCAAGGGCGTCGTCCTCGTCGCCAAACACCACGACGGCTTCTGCCTGTGGCCGACGAAGACCACCGCGCACAGCATCGCGTCGTCGCCGTGGCGCGGCGGTCGCGGCGACCTCGTCCGCGAATACGCCGACGCCGCCCGTTCCGCCGGCCTGCTCTTCGGCCTCTACTGCTCGCCGTGGGACCGCAACCACCCCGAATACGGACGCCCCGCCTACGTCGCCGCATTCCACGAGCAACTCCGCGAACTATGCGAAAACTACGGCGACCTTTTCGAGGTCTGGTTCGACGGCGCAAACGGTGGCGACGGCTACTACGGCGGCGCCAAGGAGACCCGCAAAATCACCGGCGACTATTACCGGTGGCAGCGCGTCTTCGACATCATCCGCTCGCGCCAGCCCGACGCCGCAATCTTCGGCTTCGGCGGCGACGCGCGCTGGGTCGGAAACGAACTCGGTTATGCCGACCCCGAATCGTGGCCGACAACGCGCTCCAAAACGCCCCGCCGCGACAAAGAGACCCCGCAGCACGGCGCGCGCAACGGCACAAAATGGGAACCCGCCGAGTGCGACGTCCCGCTGCGCCGCGGCTGGTTCTGGCGCGCCAGCGAAGACAAATACGTCCGCCCGCCGGCGAAACTTTTCGACATCTACCTCAACAGCGTCGGCAAAGGCGGACTGATGAATCTCGGCTCCGCGCCCGACGCCTCCGGCCGCCTCTGCGACGCCGACGTCCGCGCCATCACCGGCTTCGGCGAACTCCTCCGCGCCACCTTCGGAAAAAACCTTGCCGCCGGCGCCACCGCCACCGCGAGCAATACGAGGGGGGAGTGGGGAGCAACAAATACCACCGACGGCGACCGCTACACCTATTGGGCGACCGCCGACGGCGTCACCACCGGCGAACTCGTCCTGACGCTGCCGGCACCGGTGACGTTCAACATCGTCCGCCTCCGCGAAAACATCCGGCTTGGGCACCGCGTCGGCCGCTTCGCCGTTGACATCTTTGAGAACGGCGCGTGGCGCGAAATCCACACCGGCGAAGCCATCGCCGCCAACCGCCTGCTCTGGACGCGCGAGGTCAAAGGACAGGGGACAGAAAAAGAACAGGGAACAGCGAAAGGTCAGGGGACGGAGACCGGTGCCGGTGCCGGCACCGCCGTAAATTACACGACCAACCGCGTCCGCCTGCGCGTTCTCGAAGCCCGCGCGCCGCTCGCCATCAGCGATTTCTCGCTCTTCCTCGCGCCACCGGCGGCGTGGAAGTAGTAACCCGTTTCGGGGCGGCGGAGGGCGCAGTCGGTTTAACCGGCAACGAAATCCAGATAGTTCGCCGGCGTCACAACTGTCCATTTTGCGTCGGGGTAATAGGTGGCGAACGCGCTTGGCGGACGGAGGGTGCGGTTCGCGTCCCATTTGAATTCATAAGCGGAAAGTGAACTGCCGGCGCGCGCGGTGCCGTCCGAACTGGTGCCGCCCGAAACCACCCCGTCCAGCGCGCCACGGTCTTCCTCAACGAAATCAATCTCCTGTTGCTCGTGGGTGCGCCAAAAGTAAGTGCCGGTGTCAGTGCGCGCGCCGCGAACCCGTTTGACGCGCTCGGCGACAAGGAAATTCTCCCACAGTGCGCCGGTGTCGGTGCGCAGCGCGGGCGGGTTGAAATTGCTAATCAGCGCGTTGCGAATGCCGTTGTCGTAGAAGTAAAATTTCACGCTCTTCTTCAATTCCGAGCGAATGTTTCGGCTGAACGCCGGCAGGTGAAAGATGATGTAGGTCTTTTCGAGCAGGTCGAGGTAGCGGCGGACTGTCAGCACATTGATGCCGCACGTGCGCGCGAGTTCGCCATACGACGCCTCGCTTCCGACTTGTAGCGCGAGCGCACGCAGAAGTATCTCGATGAGCGCGGGTTTGCGAACGTCCTGAAACGCGAAAATGTCCTTGTAGAGGTAAGTTGACGCGAGTTCGCCGAGCAGTTCGCGCTCGTGCCCCGGATTGTTGACGATGTCAGGGTAGGTCCCGAAAACGAGGCGTGTTTCGAGCAGGCGTTTTTCTGTTTGCGCGCTTCCGGCGGCGACAAGTTCGCGAACGGAAAACGGAAACAACGAGAAGTCGTATTTGCGACCAGTAAGCGGTTCGTTGATGGTGTTGGACAATTCGAGCGCGGAGGAACCACTGACGACGACCTGCTTTTCGGGGAAGGTGTCCACGATCAGTTTCAGCGTGATGCTGATGTCTTGGACGCGCTGCGCCTCATCAATGAAAACGAAGTCGGCGTCGCCGGTGAGTGCGCCGAGTTGCGTGGAGGTTGGCAGGGTGAGTTGAAGGCGCGTGTCCGGTTCGTCGCAGTTGAGAAAAACACACTTGCGCCCGCCGGCGGTGGCGTCGGCAGCAATGGCGCGAAGCAAGGTCGTCTTGCCGACCTGCCTTGCGCCAACAAGCAGGATGACCTTCTTTCGGAAGAAGCGTTCTTGAAGGAGAGGCAGGATTTCGCGCTGAATCATGACGCTGACTGTGACAGATTTGCGAGGCGCGGTAACCCAAAAAACAACACCATACTATACGAATCCTTGAATAAATTTGAATAGTATGGTGTTGTTTTTAGGGGCAACACTCCCTCTTGCGCACAAAATGGCACGGAAGTAAAAGCAACCCCGACGCCACCGGCACTGCCGGCGGCGTCGCCTAATGGCGGCACTGCTGCCGGCGGCGGCGTCAGAATCCCACCATGCGCACGTTGACGCCGGCGCTGATGCCGTCGTCGCGGCGGGCGTCGCGGCGGTAGGCGACGTGCCATTCGAGAATCCACGTGTTTCCGAGGCGTTGGCGCAGTCCGTAGTATTGGGTGACGAGGCGGTTGGAGTCGCTGTCGAAGCGCCAGTGGGCGGTGAGGGCGTAGTTGCTGTTGAGGCGGTATTCGACGCCCCAGAGGTATTGGTTGGTGTCGCGCACGTCGGTGCTGTATTGGGCGCCGAACCAGAGGCGCCACTTGTCGCCGTCGTGGATTTCGAGGCGCGCGGAGACCTCGCGGGCGTCGCCGGCGTAGGTGTCCATGCGGTTATAGACGTCGAGCGAGAGCCACCACGCGGGGGCGATTCCGAACTGGGTGTAGAGGGAGGAGCGGACGCGCTCGCCGGCGCGCTCGGCGGTGTTGTCGCGAAAGTCCTGATAGACGTTGAGCCAGAGCAGGTCGCGCGAGCCGTATTCGGGGTGGCGGGTTTGGAGGGTGTTTTCGACGCCGACGCGCAGGACTTGCTGTTCCCACAGGTCGTCGGTGTAGCGTTTCTGGGCGAGGTCAATGGGGGGCGGGTAGGTGACGAACGCCTGCCGGTCAATGGCGGGGATGTCGCCGGCGTATTTGTCCGCGGCGGGAATCCAGCGGTATTGGACGAGCGGGCGCAACCGGTGGCGCAGTCCGTTGATTTCCCAGAAGTCGTTGCGGTAGTTCCACGCGCCGGTGGCGTCGAGATGCAGGTCGAAGCCGAGTTGGGGCAGGACGCGCGTGAGCGCGGTGTCGCTCTGGTTGTTGCGCGGGGTGTCGAGCCAAGTGGTGACGCGCGCGCCGGCGACGGGCGTGAACGCGAGGAAGTCGCCGATTTTGACGGGGCGCGTCAGCCCGTAGTAGCCGTCGAAGCGCAACGCCTCGTTGTAGGAGTAGCCGGCGCCGGCGGCGGTGGTCTCGTGGATGGGCAGTTCTGGCGAGTTGTGCTCGTAGAGGTAGGCGAGCGAGAGGTTGAGGCGCTGATAGACGCCGGTGTTGAGGATGGGGCGCGGGTTGAGGTCGAAGCGCACCTCCGGCAGCCGCTGCTGGATGTTCTGGAACTCGTTCGGGTTGAAGCGGACGAGCGCGGACAGGTAGTAGGCGGGCGCGGGGGCGACGAGTTCGACGAAGTTGTCGGGACGCTGGTCGAGGTCGAAGTTCTCCCGCCGGAAGTCGCGCAGCACGCTCGTGTCCGACCAGTAGTTGACCTGCGCGGAGATTTCGAGCGCGCGCGGGACAAAGGCGGCGGCGGCACCGGCGGCGGGAACGGAGACGCCGGCGGTGCCGGAAAAAGGCACCGTTTGCTTGTGCGCCCACAGAAAGAACCCGCGCTGCGGGTCAATGGGGCGCCCGAACGTGTCCAGCCCGACCTTGCTGTTTCGCAGCGAGTTGTCGCGAATCCACCCGCCTTGGAGCGAGCCGGCATAGTTCGCGCCCTTGTAGTCGAGCGCGGGACCGACGAGCGCGCCCGCCTTCGTGTAGCCGTCGAGCAGCAGCCCCGGCTCGAACGCCTTTCCGTAGCCGGTGTAGTAGGTCGTCGTGCTCAAGAACGCGCCAATGCTGTTCTTCTGCCCCGCGCGCCAAATCGGGCGGATGGGGGGATTCTCCAAGCCGTGGAGCGTCAACGAAGGCAGGTAGAGCACCGGCACCGAAGCGACGCGCACCACGGCGTCCTCGATGTGCAGCGAGATTTCCTCCAACTTGACCGATTTCGACTTCGCCGGCTGTTCCAATTCCAGAACGGCTTTCGAGGCACTGACGGAGAGCGAGAAAAAGTCCGGTTCGAGATAATAGACGGTCACGTTTTCGAGCGATGCCCGCGAAAGCGTGACGCCGGCGGTCACGGAAGCGGCACTGCCGGTGCCGGTGGCGGAAGCGGTGCCGGTGCCGGTGGCGGCGGGCTTCGCCGGTTGCAACGGCGCGTTGCGCTCGCCCTTGAAGGCGTCGCCGGCAACGAAGCCGGGCCACGCGCCGAGCCGGAAACGCCGCGAGTCCAACGAGAACGCGCCGGCGGTGAAACCGACGGTCGGCGACTCCGCCAGAATGCGCAGCGGCAACTTCGGGACAGCGTGGTTGATGAACGTGTCCCCGACGAAGAGTGCCCGCCCCGCACGCCGGTCGAAGCGGATTTCCGGCGCTTCGAGCCGCCACGCGCCGACGGTGAGCACTGCCGGCGCGCCATCGGGATTTTTGGCGATGACGAGGTTGTTGTCGCGGATTTCGGAAATGCCCTCCAACTCCGCCGTCGCGCCGGCGTCGGGCTTTTTCGGGGACGTTTTCGCGGCGGTTTTCGGAGCGGATTTCGCCGTCGCGGACGCCGCCGGTGGTGACACCTTCGCCGCCGCCGGTGGCTGCTTTTCCGACTCCGTTTCCGCCGCTACCGCCGACGCCGCCGGCACGGGCGAGAACAACGCCGCCGCCAGCAGGAACGCACGCCGTTTTCGCGCCCCGCCCCGCGCGCCGGAAACGCTCTCAACGCCGGAACCGTCGGCACTCCGGCGCGACGGCTGGAGCGGCGCGTTTGCTTGCATGACGGCAAAATGCGCCGGGGGCGAAGGAACGTCAATTTGTTATGCCGGTGCCGGTGCCGCCGATGCCAGCGCGTCCAGCCGCCGGCGGCGTTGCCAGCACCGCGCCCGTCCGCTTTTCTGCGCCGCATGCTCCGCAAAGAATTTCTGCTGACGCTCGCGCCGGCACTGCTTGGCGCGTTCGCGACCCGAAGCCGCGCCGCCGCCGCCGACGACGACGACGCCAACGTCATCAAGCACCGGTTCGTCATGCTCGACGAGGCGCGCAAGCAACTGCTCTACGAAGACCAGTTCGACCCCGCGAAAAGTTGGCGTATTCCGACGCTCGACAAGATGGGCGCCACCGGCAACGGCACCGGCGGTGGCAACGCCGCGAAGCCCCGCGTTCGCGCCGGCTGGGGGCTGCAACTCGTCGGCGACCACTGCGTCCTCACCGCAATGCAGGGCTTGGGCTGGCGCGAATACGACCTGCAAAAACGCGCCGCCGTCCGCGAGGTCGCCGACCCCCGCCGCTACGCCGGCGCAATCGGCGCGGCGCGCTTTCCCGACGGGCGCACCGTCCTCGCCTGCGAGGGGCGCCGCCTGAAACTGTTCGTCTTCGACGCCGCCGGTGGCGAAACCTCCGCCGTCGAGTTCGGCGAAATCTCCTCCACGCGCCAAATCCGCCGCACGCCGCGCGGCACCCTGCTGCTCGGCTCCGCCGACGAGCGCGCATTCGAGGTTTCTCTCGACGGCAAAATCCTGCGCCGCTTCCGCGTTCCGGGCGCGAAATACAACTTCCAAGTCAGCGAACTGCCCAACGGGCACCTGCTCGTCGCCGCCGGCTACGCGAAATTCGTCTGCGA
>JAISSQ010000036.1 GCA_031273045.1 Puniceicoccales bacterium | reverse complement strand
ATTGAGTAGCCCGGCACGCGCGTGATTTCGCCCTCCGACGGCGTGTCCGCCCCCGCCATGATTCGCAACAGCGTTGATTTGCCGGAGCCGTTCAGACCGAGGACGCCGATTTTCGCGCCATAGAAGAACGACAGCGAGATGTCCTTGATGACGGGCTTTTTTTCGTGGGTCTTCGAGACCCGCGACATGGTGTAGATGATTTTTTCGTCGGGCATTTTTTGCGGTGTTGCTCCCTTGTTTTTCGGGTGTTCGGCGGAACGGTGGCGCGCTGCCGGCGGCGGCGTCAAGGCGCGGCGTCAGACCTCCATGCGCAGCGTCAGCCAGTCGTCGAGAACGGCGGCGCCGCGCCGACGGTAGAAAGCCAGCGCGGGCGCGTTCCAGTTCAGCGCGCGCCATTCGAGACGCCGGCAGCCGCGCGCGGCGGCGTCGGCGGCGAAGGCGTCGAAGAGCAGTCCGCCGACCCCGCGCCGGCGGTGTTCGACGCGCACGAAGAGGTCTTCGAGGAACGCGCCGGGACGCCCCGCGAAGGTCGAGTAAGTGGGATACCACACGGCGAAGCCAACGGCGTCACCGGTGGCGGCGTCACCAGTGGTGAACGCGAGCAGGGCGCGGGCGAAGGCGCGTTCGCCGAAGAGGTGTTCGGCGAACGCCGCCGGCGTCGAGGCGACCTCGTGCGCGAGGTGCTCGTAGTCGGCGAGTTCGCGCACCAAGGCGTGCAGCAACGGCGCGTCCTCGGGCGCGGCGGGGCGGACGCGGTAAGCGGCGGCGGCGGAGTTCGCGGCGTTCATGGGGGGACGGGCGGCGGTGCCGGCGGGACGTGGCGTTGCCGGCGGCGGTTCAGCCCGGAGGCCACGCGAGGTCGCGTCCGCCGAGCAGGTGGACGTGCAGGTGCGGGACGGTCTCGCCGGCGCGCTTGCCGCTGTTGATGACGAGGCGGAAGCCGTCGGTCAGTCCGAGGTCGCGCGCGATTTTGCCGGCTGTGACGACGAGGTGTCCGAGCAGTTGCTCGTCGCCGGCGGTGGTTTCTCCGGCGCGCGCGATGCGGCGTTTGGGAATGACGAGGATGTGCGCGGGTGCCTGCGGCGCGATGTCGCGGATGGCGAAGCACAGGTCGTCCTCGTGGACGAATTCCGCCGGAATCTCGCGGGCGGCGATTTTCTCGAAGAGGGTTTTCGCGCTTTCAGTGGTTGGGTCGGGCATGGCTGTCCGCCGCTGACCATGAAAACAAAGTTTCGTTCCCCGCGCGCGCCGGATAAGCACGAGCGCAAACAGCACTGCCGGCGCACCGCCGGCGGCACCTCGACTCCGATGAATTCCCCGAAATCCCCCGAAGAACTCCGCTCCGAAATTCTGCGGCTGACACGCGAGTATTCGCGAGTTGTCCACGCCAACAACGCGCTCGGCAAAAGCGACGCCGCCGGTGCCGCCGGTGGTGCCGCCGCCGGCAGTGCCGGTGAATTGAAAAACATTCCCTACGCCGCCCGCGTGTTCGACGAGTGCGAGGTCGCCGCCGCCGTCGGCAGTGCGCTCGATTTCTGGCTGACGCTCGGCGCGGAGGGCGCGGCGTTCGAGCGCGAACTCGCGGCGTTCCTCGGCGTGTCGCGCTCGCTACTCGTCAACAGCGGCTCTTCGGCGAACCTGCTCGCGCTCGCCGCGCTCACCTCGCACAAAATCCCGCGCGAACGCCGGCTGCTGCGCGGCGACGAGGTCATCACCTGCGCCGCCGGTTTCCCGACGACCGTCGCCCCAATCGTCCAGTGCGGCGCGGTGCCGGTGTTCATTGACAACGACCCGCTCACCGGCAACGCCCGCCCCGAGCAACTCGCCGCCGCCTACCGCGCCGGCAAGACCAAGGCGGTCATCCTCGCGCATACGCTCGGCAACCCGTTCGACGTCGCCGCCGTCCTCGGCTTCTGCCGCGAGCGCAACCTGTGGCTCATCGAGGACAACTGCGACGCCCTCGGCAGCGCGGTCTCGCTGCCGGCGGAACTCGCGCGTCGCCTCGGCCACACGGAGAACTCGCCCGGCTTCGCGCAACAGGACGGCGTCATCACCCGCCGCACCGGCGCGTGGGGCGACCTCTCGACGCAGTCCTTCTACCCGCCGCACCACATCACGCTCGGCGAGGGCGGCGCGGTGAACATCGTCGCCGGCGGCGCGGACGGCGCATTGTTGCGCAAGGTCGTCGAGAGCATGCGCGATTGGGGGCGCGACTGCTGGTGCCCCAGTGGAAAGGACGACACGTGCGGACGCCGCTTCGGCTGGCGCGGTCTCGGCGAACTCCCCTTCGGCTACGACCATAAATACGCTTACAGCCACCTCGGCTACAACCTGAAGCCCCTCGACACACAGGCCGCCATCGGCCGCGAGCAACTCCGCAAACTGCCGGCGTTCATCGCCGCCCGCCAAGCGAACTGGGAGTTCCTCCGCGCCGGGCTGGCAGACCTCGGCGAGTTCTTTGAATTCACCGGCACCGGCGAAGAGAACGCCTCCGCGCTTCCTCCCGGCTCATCCATTCCCCGCTCCCCATTCCCCATTCCCTGCATCTCGTGGTTCGGCTTCATGCTGCTCGTCCGCGCCGGCGCACCGTTTACGCGCCCGCAGTTTGCGGAGTTCCTCGTCTCGCGCAAAATCGGCAACCGCGTCCTTTTCGGCGGCAACCTGATGCGGCAGCCGGCATTCGTTGAACTCCTGCGCGAATACCCCGACGCCGCGCGTGTCGCCGGCGGCGTCACGCTCACCGGTGCCGACCGCCTCATGTCTGACGCCATTTTCCTCGGCGTTTATCCCGGTCTTTCCCGCGCCCAACTCACCCGCGTCGTCGCGGACATCCATGAGTTCTG
>JAISSQ010000030.1 GCA_031273045.1 Puniceicoccales bacterium | reverse complement strand
CGGACACGCGCGTCCGCAATGCGGACACGAAAACCGCGCCCCCGACTCGTGCCCGATGATGACCCGTATCTCGCCAACGGGAACGTTCTCAACCACTGCCTTCACCTCCCACGGTGAGGGCAGCCGCAACAAACGCTGATAGTGTTCAGTTATGCCGGTGTCTTCTTGCATAGGTAGCCCTTATTAGCATGTTTTCCCCAATTGCCCACAAAAAAACGGAAGAACCGTCCGGCGGGGCGGATTTCAATTCCTGTTATGCGCGGCGGCACTGCGGTTTGTGAGCCGGACACCTTGTCCATAAGCAAGGTCACCTTTGATTCCTTGGGTGCTGCACTTTCGTTCTCCTTCCACATAAGAAATGCCGGTGTTATTTTTAGAATTCGCGGAACGGTGGTTTGGAGGAACGCCGTTGCTTCTTTCCCATCCGAAGTTCGGACGGTTATTTTCTTGCGTTGCAAACCATAACGTTCGCCGGTTGTGAACTTGACGTTGATTTTTCCGCTGGTGCCGGCGGCGTAATTTTCGGCGTCTGCTTTTGCTGTTGTGCAATCGTAGTCCGTCCGAATTTCGGAAACGCGAAGCGGTGCGTTGCCGGCGACGCGAAATTTAAATTCCGCAACAACAACGGCTTGTCCGGGCGCGCACGGCATGACAAGCGTCGGCGTGTCAAAAATAATGTCGGCGCGCAATGTCAGCGGCGCGAGCGAGAAGAGGAATGCCGCGAGCGCGTGAATAAGTTTTGCGAAGAGAGTGTGTTGCATAAATTCCCCTTACGGTTTTCTGTTGAGGGTTTGTATTTTTATGATGGCGGCGCGAGATGCTTTTTTCAGGCGGAAATCGGTTGAGTTGCGTTCCGTTTCCAGTATTGGCAGGTCGCGCGTGTCGCCGTGTCGTCCGAGGACGGAGAATGCCGTGATGCGTTGCATCCCCGGCAGAGTTTTGTTTGATGCCCACTTGCGCGCGAGCGACAGCACTGCCGGTGCGCAGGTGTCGCCGCATTCCGACGCCACCGCGAGCGCGGTCACTTTGTCCTGTGACGGCGCTTCTTTCCGTTGCAGAACGGCGAGCGCGAGTGCGCCGAGTTCGCTGCGCGACGGCACCGGTTGCGGCGACGCGCCAATGGGAGACGCATTGCCGGTGCTTGCGCATTCTTTTTCGACCAATCGCGAAAGCGTCAGCAATGCCACACCTGAAATTGTCGGGCGCGTGTCGCACGTCGCCGCTGTCAGTGTTTTTATGATTTCGTGGCGCGTTTCCGGTCGCTCGTCGCGCAACCAGAGCGAGTCCAAGAGTTGCAGTGTGTAATTTTGCCAGACCGGACCGAGCGCGTCGTTTGAAGCCATTGCGATAAAGCGGCGCGAAAAATCGTCGGGTAGGTGCTCGCATGCGAGGAGTTTGACTGCGACATCGTTTTTGAGGGAATCCAATTGCGCTGCCGGCAGGACATCGTTCGCGGGCGGTTTTTCGAGGAAACGTTGCAGCGTGAAAAAGTCCGCCGCCGGCAGCGAACGTCCCAACGTTCGCACCGTGCGAATGCGCAAAGACAATTCGTGCGCCGAGACCGCGGCATCGCCGCAAATAATGCGCGTTGCCGGCGACGCCAATTCGCATGCCACCGGTGTTTGCGCAACCGGTTCCGCGAACACGGTTGGGAGCATTAGGGCAACAAAGACGCCGTGGGTGGTGGCGAGGGCTGCAACGCGAAACAGGGTGCTTCTCATCGTTTTTCGGGCGCAATGAGACACGTCCAATTCGGTTTGGCAAGGCGGGTGCGTCGCGCCGCTCGCGCGGATTTATCCCGACAACGCCCGCCGGCGGTCTCGCCCTCTTTGTAGAACAGGTTGTCCATCGCGCGCTCGCCGTGCCGGCGAAGGGCGTCGGCGACGAGCGCGTGAACGAAGGACTGCGTGGCACCGCTGACTACGAGATATCCCTGTCGTTTGTGATTTCGTCAGAAAACAACCGACAGGGCGTTCGTGACCAAAAAACGCTGTTTCTCCCTGTCGGTGGTGTTTTTCGGGAAACACGTCCGACAGGGAGAAAATGGCACCTTTTCGGCACGGTCGCGGTTCGGCAACAAGCCCTCGCCGCCGGCACCGCCGTTGCCGGCGGATTGGCGTCCGCCGCCGGTGAACCGCGCCTTGCCCGCCGCCGGTCGCGCCGGCACCCTCGGCGCCGCACATGGAGAATTTCACGCGGGACGGCTTTAACTTTCAGCGTTGGCGCGCCGGCGCCTCGACTTTCACCGCCAGCATGGAGCGCGGCGCGCGCCTGATGCGCTGGGACATCGAACTGCCGGCGGGACGGCGCGAGGTGCTCTTCTGGCCGGAGGACGACCCCGCCAACGGTCCCGGCGCCTCCGCCGACGCCTTCGCCGCCATCCCCGGCGGCAACCCAATCCTCTTCCCGTTCATGGGCAGAAACTACGCCGCCGGCGAAAAATTCCGCTGGCGCGACCCCGACGGTGCCGTCCGCCCGATGCCCCAGCACGGCTGGGCGCGGCAGGGACGCTTCGAAATCACCGATGCCGGCGACGCCTCCGTCTGCGCCCTCTTCCGCCCCGACGCTGCCGCGCGCGCCGGCTACGACTACGACTGCGAGTTCCGCGTCCGCTACCGCTTCCACGAGTTGCGCGTCGAGTGCGACCTCGAACTGACGAACCGCGACGCGCGCCCGATTCCGTGGTGCGCCGGACACCATTTCTACTTCCGCCTGCCGTGGCACGACGGGCTGACGCGCGCCGACTACACGCTCGAAATCCCCGCCAAAAAAGCGTGGCGCCACGCCGCCGACGGCAAACTCGTCGCGTTCCGCGCGCCGGAGCCGCCGCGCGACTTCGCCAACCCGGAGTTGAGCGACGTCATCTTCACGCGCCTCACCTCGAACACGCTCTCGTTCGGACCGCGCGGCGGCGAGGAGAACATCACCATGCGCGTCGGCGAGGAACCGGTGCCGGACGCTTGGACGGCGGTGGTGGTCTGGACGCGCGCGCCGGAAAGCCCGTTCTACTGCGTCGAGCCGTGGATGGGACCGCCCAACAGCCCCGAGCACGGCAACGGCCTGCGCTGGGTCGCGCCCGGCGCGAGCGAGACCTTCACCGTCAGCGTGTCGCTGGAATAACGGCACCGCCGGTGCCACCGGTGCCACCGGTGCAGACGGCGTTGTCGGTGCTGCCGGTGCTACCAGTTGCGCGCCGGTTTGTCGGGATTCGCGGCGCGCCACGCGCGCATGGCGTCGTCGTGGGTCTTGACGGCGGCGGCGATGTCGGCGCGCGTCCATGACGTCGGTTTGACGGTTCGCGGGTTGCCCGGGTTGTTCGGGTCAATGGCGTCCACGACGAACGTGGCGATGAAGAGCGGCAGTTGAATCGGCGAGGTGAGCAGGTCGAGCGGGATTTGGTAGAAGTAGCGTCCGAGGCGCGCCCACTTGAAGCCGGCGGGGTATTCGATTGCGCCGTGAGCGCGTTGCCGGTGCCTCGCGGCGATGGCGGCGAGGGCGTAGTCGCCGGCGAGGGGCGCGAATCCTTCGGGAAGTTTCTTCATGACGCGGTGCCGGCGATACGCGCCGAAGAGCACGCCGAGCGGGTCGGCGAACGGCGGCTTCTCGTTGCGCCATTGGACGAAGAGTTCGTCGTAGGTGACGCGGATGAAAACGGAGGACGGGGCGGCAGCGGCACCGGCGGTGGTGCCGGCACCGGTGGCGGCGGCGTTCCGTTTTTTGCCGCCACCGGTGGTGACAAAGTGTCCGCGCACGACGAAGTTGCGCAGCGGGCTGTCGCCGTAAATTTCCTCGATGACGAAGCGGCGCGGCTTCTTTTCGTAGAGCGAAGTGGGGTCGTGTTTGTCCTCCAAGCCCTGCGGACCGCCGATGTCCTGCGTCGAAAAACAACCGCTGGCGGCGAGGGCGGCGAGGAGGGCGAGCGCGCCCGAAAACAGGGGCGGGAGGCGTTGGAGCGCGCTGCCGGTGGGCGTTTTCTTTCGCTGGCGCGCGGGGGTGGTGTCGGTCTCTGAAACGGACATGGCGGCGTGGGAAAAACTTTTCCCGAATGGTGTTTCGCGTCGCCGGTGGTGGTCGAGCGTTTGTTTCATTCGCGCCGTTTGTCATGAGTTTGTTTTTGCCCCGCGACGCAAAACGACTATCCCAGCGGGGCATTCCCTCCTCCAAACTCATGTTACTTGACGGATTGCGCGGGCTGCGTCCCGCACCATTTCGCCCGCGGTTGTTCGACACGCTGCGCGGCTACAACAAGACGCTCTTCTTTAAAGACCTGATGGCGGGGGTGGCGGTCGGCATCGTGGCGTTGTCGCTGTGCATCGGTCTCGGCGTGGCGTCGGCGCCCGGACAGCCAAACGCGCCGTTGATGGGGCTTTACGCCGGCATCGTCGGCGGGTTCTGCGTGTCGTTCTTCGGCGGCTCGCGCGTGCAAATTGGCGGACCGGCGGGCGCGTTCGTCGGGCTGATGGCGCTGCTGTTCTCGAAATACTCGGCGGCGGACGTGCTGCTGTGCGTGATGCTCGCCGGCGTGTTTCTGTTCCTGATGGGACTGCTGCGCGTCGGGGCGTTCATTCGCTACGTGCCGCAGCCGGTGACGGCTGGGTTCACGTGCGGCATCGCGGTCACGATTTTGCTGACGCAGGTGAAGCCGTTTCTGGGGCTGACGCTCGCAAAGGAGCCGCCGGAGTTCTTCCAGAAAATACCGGCGCTGTTCGAGGCGTTGCCGACGATTAGTTGGGCGACGTTCGTGCTGGGCGCGGGGCTGCTCGCGCTTCAACTGCGCTGGCCGGCGAAGTGGAACCGCTACGTGCCGGGGAGCATCGTGACGGTGCTGCTGGGGACGCTCGTGGTGACGGCGTTGACAGCGGCGGCACCGGCGGTGGCGGCGGCGACGAAGGAGAGTTTCCCGTGGCTGGCTGGCGCGGCGGCGTCGCTCGACTTCGCGACGATTGGCTCGGTGTTCGGCGAAATCCCGCGCGAGTTGCCCAAGTTCGCGCTGCCGGCGTTTGATTGGGAACACCTCGGCGACCTGATTTCGCCGGCGTTCACAATCGCGATTCTTTGCGCCCTCGAATCGTTGCTGTCAGCAGTCGTCGCCGACGGTCTCATTGACGACCGGCACGACTCGAATCAGGAACTGATGGGACAGGGCATCGCGAACATTCTCTCGCCGCTGTTCGGCGGTCTGGCCGTCACCGGCGTCATTGCGCGGACGGCGACAAACATCCGCAGCGGCGGCGCGACGCCCGTCGCCGGAATCGTCCACGCGCTCTTCCTGCTGCTCGTGCTGCTCGCGCTCGCGCCGCTCGCGAAAGGCATCCCGCTCGTGTCGCTCGCCGTCGTGCTCATCGTCGTCGGCTGGCGAATGGGCGATTGGCAGGAGTTCCGCCGGCTGCCCAAACGCGCCGTCGGCGACGCCGCCGTGTTCGTTGCGACCTTCGCGCTGACGGTCTGCTTCGACCTCACGATTGCCGTGTCCGTCGGGATGGTGCTCGCCGCCGCGCTGTTCGTGAAGCGCGTGACCGACGCGACCCGCGTTGACGCGATGTCCGGCGAGAACATCCGCCGCGCCCACGGCGCGAAACTCGACATGCCCGACGGCGTGCTCGTCTATCACCTCTTCGGCGCGTTGATGTTCGGCGCCGCCGACCGCCTCGACACCGTGCTGCGCCGCGAGATGCGCGACACCAAAGTTGTCGTGCTGCACATGGTTGACGTCACCGCCCTCGACGCCACCGCCCTCGAACGGATGGAGAACATGCGCGGCAAACTGCTCGCCCGCGGACGACACCTGATTTTGTGCGGACCGCACACGCAACCTTACGCGCTGATGGCGCGCGAGGGCTTCCTCGACGCCGTCGGCGAGGCGAACGTCGTCGGCGACCTCGACCTCGCCGCCACCCGCGCCAAAGCGCTCATCGGCGGTTAGGGGCGAACCGACACCGTCTCGTCCAGCAGTGCCAGGACCGCCTCCGCGAGGCGCGGTAGTTGCGCCGCCGGCGCGTCCGCCTCCACGTCGAGAATGTTCCAGAACTCCACGCGCTCCGCCCAGCCCGGGTGCGTGGCGTCGAGCATCGCGCGGTGCTCGCGCTCGTTGAGCGCGATGATGCGCGCGGCGGTGGCGAGGTCGCCGTTTTCGAGTTGTCGGGGGCCGTCGCCGGCGAACTCCTCCGGCGAAATCCCCCGCGCGCGCAGTTCCGCCTCGGTGTCCGGGGAGAGTGTTTCGGGGAAGTCCTTGACGAGGAATGTCGCCAGCCCGCGCGAAATCGCCCTCACGTCCCGTGCCCTGCGCCGCCGCGCCTCCCAGTTGAAGAGCGCCTCGGCGAATCGGCTCCGGTAATAATTTCCGGTGCACAGAAAAAGAATTGTCTCCGTCATTTTTGGGCGGGAGCGAAGTTCACCGGTGGTGGCGAGGCAAGGGCGCAAAAACCGGCAAACGCTGGTTGACAAAGAGAACGCGCCGCTTTCATTCCCGCCCGTCCTCCTCGGTTGGAGGGCACTTCTCACAAAACAAACCACACTCACGAACATGAAAGCATTCCTCTCTTGCCTCGCCATCGTCGCCGTCGCCTTCGCCTTCACGGGCTGCGAAAAGAAGGGCGATAAAAAAGGACCGGACAAGCCGCCCACGAACCAGCCGCCGCCGCCCGCGCCGCCCGCGAAATAATCGGCTCCGTGCCGCGCCGCGCGCGAACAATTTTCGCGCTCCGCCCAACACCTTGACCGCCGGCTTCCTCTGGAAGCGCGGCGGTTTTTTTTGCGCCCGTCACCGGCGGTGCCCACTGGTCACTGACCACTGGCCACTGACCTAAAACAACTCCCCTTGCTGTCCGACCGTGCGCTCGACGCCGGAGGACTTCCAGCCCTTCGCCGTCAACTCCCGTCCTTGCGGCGTCCGCGACAGGTAGCCCTCCTGAATCAGATACGGCTCGTGAACTTCCTCCAACGTCTGCGCGTCCTCGCCGACGGCGACCGCGATTGTCCCCAGCCCGACGGGACCGCCGCCGTAGTTCGACGCCATCGTGCGCAGAATGCGCTTGTCCATCTCGTCGAGACCGTCGGCGTCAATTTCGAGCAGTTCGAGTGCCGCCGATGCCACCTCGCGCGTCACGGCGCCGTCGGCGCGTTCGAGCGCGAAGTCGCGCGTGAACCGAATCAGGTTGTTGACGATTCGCGGCGTCCCCCGTGCGCGGCGCGCGATTTCGCGGGCACCGTCGTCGTCAATGCGCATTCCGAGCAGGTCGCAGTTGCGGCGGACGATTTTGAACAGGTCTTCGCGCGAGTAGTAGTCGAGCCGCGTTTGCAGCGTGAAGCGGCTGCGCATCGGCGCCGTGAGCAGACCGGTGCGCGTCGTGGCGCCGACGAGCGTGAAGCGCGGGATGTTCAGCCGCACGCTCCGCGCGTTCGGCCCCTGGTCAATCATGATGTCTATGCGGAAGTCCTCCATCGCCGAGTAGAGGAACTCTTCGACGGTTTTCGAGATGCGGTGGATTTCGTCAATGAACAGGATTTCGCCGGCTTCGAGCGACGTGAGCAGACCGGCGAGGTCGGACGCCTTTTCGATGACCGGACCGGAGGTGATTTTCACTTTGACGCCCATCTCGGCGGCGAGAATCAGCGCGAGCGTCGTCTTTCCCAGCCCGGGCGGACCGTGCAGCAAAATGTGGTCGAGCGCGCGCCCTTCGCGCCGCGCGGCGCCGGTCATCACGCGCAACCGCTCAATCGTTCGCGCCTGACCGGTGAAGTCCTCGAAGCGCGGCGGACGCAGCGCGGCCTCCAGCGCGTTGTCCTTGTTGCGCAACGGACCGTTTTCGGCGAACGGCGACACCGCGCCGCCCGCCGCCGGTGACGCGCCGCCGGTGCCGCCGTTCGCCGCCGCCCGCGAGCGTTCGACGACCGCTCCGGCGGACAACGCGGGGTCGGCGACCCCCGCGAAGGCGTCGCCGCCAGAGCCGCCGGCGGCACCGCCGGCGGAGCGTTCGCGCAGGTTTCTTCTTATGAGTTTTCCATTGGGTTCGGACATGACGGAAAGGTGTGTGGGTTCACGATGACGCCCCGCGGATGATTTCGCCCGGCTCGATGCGGGCGGCGCGGCGCGCGGGGAAGTAACTCGCCACCGAGACGACAACCACCGCCGTCGCCACCGCCGCAAGGTAGTGCGAGGCGCTCCAGTTGACGACGAAGTGCTCGGTCGAAAACACGCCGCGGATGCGCAGCGGGACGTTCTCCGCGCCCCACGTGAGCAGCGCGCCGGCGGCGCACCCAAGCAGCGAGCCAAGCACGATGACCGTGAAGCCCAGCCAGAGGAAAATCCGCGTCACGTCCCCGCGCGTGAAGCCGAACGAGCGCAGGATGGCGATTTCACGGGTCTTCTCGATGACGAGCATGGCGAGGGTGTTGAACATGCCCAGCGCGGAGACGATGATGATGCTCGAAACGGTGACGGCGGACGAGAGGCGCAACGCCGTGAAAACGGTCAGCCAGACGCGCTCGCGCCGCTGCCAAGGGGCGATGTGGTGTCCGACGATGGGACCGACGCGCTCCGCCACCGGCTCCGCCAGCGCGGGGTCGCGCATGGACGCTTGAATGTAGGTGGCGCCGAAGGGCTTTTTGAGCAGCGAGCGGGCGGCGCCGAGGTGCGCGATGGCGCGGACTTTGTCTATGTCGCCGACGCCGGTCTCGAACACGCACGAGACGGTGAAGCGTTGCGCGGTGCCGGCGCAGTTGAGGACGACGACGTCGCCGGGTTTGACGGCGGCGCGCTTGGGGCCGGCGAGTTCGGAACCGAGTATCAGCCCCTGCGGGTCGCGCTCGAAGTCGGCGAGGTCGCCGGCGATGATTTGCCCTTCGATGTTGGAGACGGCGCGGAAGTCGCGCAGGCGCATGCCGAAGACCTGCGCGTCGGCGCTGGCGCGCGCGCTTTCAAGGCGGGCGTTGCCGCGCAGCACCTCGGCGGTGGCGGTGATTTCGGGGAACGCGCGGAGGCGTTCGCGCAGCGTGTCAGGGTAGTCAACGCCCTCGATGTGCTTGACGTAGTTCTCGATTTGAAGCGTCGCGCCGGCGTCGCCGCTCGCGGCGATTTCGGTCGAGGCGAAGGTCGGCTGCCGGCGGTCGGCGACGCGCAGCGCGCCGTCCGAGCCGAGGATGGTCTTGATGAAGAGTTCCTCGAAGCCGCTCGTCTGCGCCTGCGTCAGGACGAAGAAGGCGACGCCGAACACGATGCCGCTGAGCGTCATCAGCATGGCGCGCTTCTTGAACAGCAGGAAGCGCAGCGCGATGGCGAGGTTCGTGCTCATTCACGCCGGCTCATGAAGAGTTGGATGACATACCACAGCAGCGTCATGAACGACGCGAAGAGCACCGCCGCCGCGCCGACGTGCTGCGTGGTGTCGCACGTGTTCTTGACCTGATGCGTCTCCCACAAAATCGCCGCCGCCATCAACACGCACATCAGGGCGGCGAAAATCGCGCCCGGGTTGATGCCGAAAATCGCGAAGACGACGATGGCACCCAGCGCGACGAACGAGCCGATGACCACGAACGTCCGCAGGAACGAAAAATCCGTGCGCGTCATGAACACCGTCGCCGTCAGCGCCACGATGAGCAGTGCGGTCGAGGCGACCGCCGGCAGCAGCACGGTCTCGAACGCGAGCGCGATGGCGTCGCGGTCAATCATCCCGCCGCCGGCAAACGCGCACACACTCACGATGAGCGGGACGAACAGCACGGCGTAGGCGGCGACGAACACGCCAAGCCCCGCGTATTGCGCGCCGGTGTTGCCGCGCGAAAAGGCGAGTTTCTGACCGAACGCCGTCGCCAGCCAGAAGACGCCGATGACCGCCAGCCAGCCCAGCGCACCACCGGTGAGCATGAGTTTCGCAATCGGCAGCGCGAGGCCGGACGCGAACAGAAACGCTTCCGCCGCCATCCACGCCACGAACGCGCCGATGACGTGCGCGTAAGTGCGGCGATAAAACTGGGCGCGCGCCGGCGCGGACGCCTCGGCGACGCTGACAAAGGGTGTGTCGTAGTTGTCCATGACAGCGCGGCATGGTTTCGCGCCACCGGCGGTTGTCAAGGAGCCACACGGCCGCGCGCGGGGCGGGGCGGGGACGCGCGCCGGTGCGTTAGAAACCGCTTGTCGCCGGCGGGCGGTGTCCCAACATCCCGCGCCGCATGAGCAAGCCACAGAAGTCCGCGAAAACCGCCGCGAAAACCGCCTCCAAACCGGCGTCCAAGTCCGCGCCGAAAACCGCCGCAAAGCCCGCCGCCGGTGCCGTCGCCGCCGCGCCAATCCTGCCCGATTACGTGTTCCGCTGGACGCCCGGTGCCGACCCGCAGACGCCGGCGGCGCTCGCGAAGTTCTTCGACTCCGCGCCAATCCGCGTCCTGAAGGAGCGCATGTGCGACATCGGGCGGCGGATGTGGCAGCGCGAGTTCACCGACGGCAACGGGGGCAACATGACCATCCGCGTCGGCGACGACCTGTTCCTGACCACGCAGACGCTCATCTCGAAGGGGTTCATGACGCCGGAGACCATCGCGCTCGTTGACGGCACGGGGCGGCAACTCGCGGGCAAGTTCAAGCGCACGAGCGAGTGCCTCACGCACCTCGCCATCTACCGCAACCAGCCGTCGGCGCGCGCCACCTGCCACGCGCACCCCGTCCACGCGACCGCGTTCGCCGTCGCCGGCTTGCAACCGCCGGTGGGGATGATTCCCGAAGCGGAGGTGTTTCTGGGGCAAATCGGGCTGGCGCCCTACCACACGCCCGGAACGCCCGCGCTCGCCGAAGAGATTGGGCGCGCCTCGCGCCGGCACTACTCGATTCTGATGGTCAACCACGGCGTCATCACTTGGGGCGACCACATCGAGGACGCCTACTGGAAAATGGAAAACACCGAGGCCTACTGCAAAACCATCCACATCGCGACGACCCTCGGCGGCGGACTGGGCACGATTAACGCGGCGCAGATGCGCGACCTCATCGCGTTGCGCAAATCGCTCGGAATGTCCGACTACCGCGAGACGTTCTCCGACTCGCAGTTGCTCGACAACTCCGCCTTCCTCAAGCGCGTGAACCGCCGGTGAAGCACCGGTGACGCGCGGGCGCGGGGCGGGGAAGTCCCGCGCATCCACGCGCTACGGCGCGCTATTGCGCGTTGGCGGCACCGAGCAGCCAGCGCGCTTTTTGCGCGAGGGCGGCGGGGATTTTCTCCGGCGTCGCCGCGTTCGCCGCGACGACGTTCACCAACGCGCTGCCGACGACCGCGCCGTCGGCGCAGCGGCCGATTTCCGCGACGTGCTCCGGCGTCGAAATGCCGAAGCCGACCACCACCGGCAGCGCGGTGTGGCGCTTGATTTCGGAGACGGCGTCGCCGATGCCGGCGACAAGGCGTTCGCGCGCGCCGGTGACGCCTTCGCGCGAGACGTAATAGACGAAGCCCGACGCGGCGCGGACGATGCGCTCGATGCGCGCCGGCGGCGTGGTCGGGGCGACGATGAAGATGTTGGCGAGACCGTTGGCGCGGCTCGCGGCGAGCAGCGCGTCCGCCTCCTCCGGCGGGCAGTCGAGCGTGAGCAAGCCGTCCGCGCCCGCCTCGCGGTAGAGGCGCAGCGTCTCGGCGAGACCGCCGGCGATGACGAGGTTGTAGTAGGTGTAGAGGACGAGCGGCTTTTCGGTTTTCGCGCGGACGCGTCGGAGCAGTTCGAGGAAGCGCGCGCGGTTCATGCCGGCGGCGAGGGCGCGCTGGGCGGCGAGTTGGTTCGTCAGGCCGTCGGCGAGCGGGTCGGAGAACGGCACACCGAGTTCGAGAATGTCAACGCCGGCGTCGAGCAACGCGAGCGAGGCGGCGACGGAGGTGTCGAGGTCTGGGTCGCCTCCGCAGAGGTAGGCGATGAAGGCGGCGCGATTTTCGGAGCGGGCGCGCGCGAATGCGGCGGCAATTCGGTCTTCTGGCATGTCGCGGACGAGCAAACCCGCCGCCGCCGGCGCCGGCAAAGCGCAATTTGGCGAGGAGGTGCCGGCACCGGTGGCGGCGCGCCGCCGGCGGCGTTCACGGCGTCCCGAAAAGGCGCGATGCGGAGGTATCCCACGAGAACGTCGCGGCGCGGCGGCGGGCGGCGTCGCCAAGGCGGCGGCGCAAGGGCGCGTCGAGAACGAGGCGTTCGAGCGCGCGCGCCAGCGCGGGGCGGTCGGTGTGCGCGACGAGCAGACCGGTTTCGCCGTCGGCGATGACTTCGCCGACGCCGCCGGTGTCGTGCGCGAGTGCGGGCAAGCCGGCGGCGGCGGCTTCGAGTAGCACCAGCCCGAAGCCCTCGACGCTCGCGGATTGCGGCTCGCTCGTCATGGCGAAGATGTCGGCGGCCGCATAGAGTGCCGGCAGCGCGGCGTCGGGCACGGCACCCGTGAACTCGACGCGCAGGGCGGCGCGGCGTGCGAGTTCGAGTAGGCGGGCGTTGTAGTTTGGGCGGACGATTTTTCCGGCGAAGGTGAACAGGCACCGGCGGCGCGTTTCGGGCGGGAGTAGCGCGGCGGCTTCGAGCAGTGCCGCCTGTCCCTTGCGCGGATGAAGGCGCCCGACGGCGAGGATGCGGACGGTGCCGGCACCGGCGGCGGCGTCGGCATCGGTGTCACCGGCAGCGGTTGGCAGGTCGGTCCGCGCCGCGCCCGGTGCGAGGATGACGCGCTCCGCCGGAAAGCCCGTCCGCTCGGCGAGCAGACGCGCCACGGCGCGCGAGAGCGTCGAGACGCCGTCGGCGCGCGCGAGCAGCCGTTTGAAGAGCCACCGGCGGTGGGGGCTTCGGGCGCGCGTGAGGGTGAGAACTTCGGAACCGTGGAGCGTGAGCAGGAGGCGGCGCGGCACCGGCAGTCCCAGCGCGCCGGCATACATTCCGGTCAGTAGCGCGCACGGTTCGGCGAGCCAGAGCGTCGCGCCGCGAACATCGTCCGCGCGTTCGCGCCACAGCCGCGCTGTCGCGAGCCGGCTCAACCAGCCCTGCGTGCCGCCGGCGGCGAAGTGGCGGACGGAATAGGCGGCACCGGCACCGGCGGCGTCCAGTCCCGTTCCGCGCGGGCACCACACTTCGACGGAGTGTCCGAGGCGCGCCGCCGCCAGCGCCATCTCGCGGACATAGACGGCTATGCCGCCGGGGAACGGATGGAACTCGTGCGTGACGGCGATAATGCGGCTCATCGGCGAACGAAAACGCGGGAAATCGGGCGCGTGGCAAACCCGCTTTGCACCACCGGTGGCGCGCGCTATCTTCCCCCGCATGTCCGAAGCAAAATCGCTCGCTCCCGCCAAAATCACCGTCGGCGCCGACGGCAAACTCAGCGTCCCCGACGCCCCAATCATCCCGTTCATTCGCGGCGACGGCACCGGTCCCGACATCTGGGCTGCCGCCGTGCGCGTCCTCGACGCCGCCGTCGCCAACGCCTACGCCGGCACCCGCCGCATCGAGTGGCTCGAAGTCCTCGCCGGCGAGGCGGCGTTCAACGCCACCGGTGAGTGGCTGCCCGACGCCACCGTCGCCGCCTTCAAGGAGCACATCGTCGGCATCAAGGGACCGCTGACCACGCCCGTCGGCGGCGGCATCCGCTCGCTCAACGTCGCGCTGCGCCAACTGCTCGACCTCTACGTCTGCCTGCGCCCCGTGCAGTGGTTCGCCGGCGCCCCATCGCCGGTGCTCCACCCCGAGAAGGTCAACATGGTCATCTTCCGCGAGAACACCGAGGACATCTACGCCGGCATTGACTTCGCCGCCGGCGGCGACGCCGCGCTCAAAACTCTCGCGTTCCTGCGCGACAACTTCCCGAAGGACTACGCGAAAATCCGCTTCGGCGACACGCCCGCGCTCGTCGGCGTCGGCATCAAACCGGTCTCCAAAACGGGCACGCAACGGCTCGTCCGCGCCGCCGTCGAATACGCCATCGAGCAGCAGCGCAAAAGCGTCACCTTCGTCCACAAGGGCAACATCATGAAATACACCGAGGGCGCGTTCCGCGACTGGGGCTACGAGGTCGCGCGCGACGAATACGGCGCCGTCGAGATTGACGGCGGCCCGTGGCGCAAAATCCCCGAAGGCAAGCGCGGCGCCGGCCTCGTCTTCAAAGACGCCATCGCCGACATCGCGTTGCAGCAGGTGCTCACGCGCCCCGCGGACTTCGACGTCATCGCCACGCTCAACCTCAACGGCGACTACCTCTCCGACGCCCTCGCCGCGCAAGTCGGCGGCATCGGCATCGCCCCGGGCGGCAACATCAACTACGCCACCGGTCACGCCATCTTCGAGGCGACGCACGGCACCGCGCCCAAATACGCCGGCAAGGACGTCGTGAACCCCGGCAGCGTCGTGCTCTCCGGCGAAATGCTCCTGCGCCACCTCGGTTGGAACGAGGCCGCCGACCTCGTCCTGCGCGGATTGAACGGCGCCATCGCGAGCCGCCGCGTCACCTACGACTTCGCCCGCCTCACCGCCGGCGCCACGGAAATCAAATGCTCCGAATTCGGCGACAACATCATCGCGCACATGT
>JAISSQ010000180.1 GCA_031273045.1 Puniceicoccales bacterium | reverse complement strand
GTCGCGAACGCGCCACCGTTTTCGCCGTATTGGTGCGTGTCGCCGGCAGCGACTGCGCCGTTGGTGTTGAAGCCGCCGGTGTTCTTGAAGACGGTGGTGCCGGTGCCGCGCTTCGTAATCGTGCCCCAGACGCCGGTGTTCACGGCGTTCTGCGCGCCTTTGAGTTCCAACGTGCCGTTAGTGCTCGCCGCAAGTTCCTCTATCGTGAAGTTCTGCGTCACGCTCGCGCTGTAGGGCTGCAGGACGAGCGGGAAGTCAAGGCGGCCGAGCGCGGGGTCGGTCGGGTAAGCGTCGCCCCATTCATCGAAGCCGGTGAGTTGATTGTAGGGATTGGTCGGAATGATGGCGACGTTGCCGCCGAACGCGACGCCGGCGGGCGGGGCGTTGATGACGCGCGTGGAGCCGACGACCACCTTGCCGCGGAAATCGAGCACACCGGTGGTGTCGAGGTTGAGTTGTCCGTGCCGTAGCGCGAACGTGGCGTTCTCGACCTTGAGCGAGCCGGAGTTGGTGAGTTTCACCCGCGCACCGCTTTCGAGGTCAACGATGGTGTCGTTCTCGTTCGCCGTGGTGCCGATGACCCAGAAGTGCGAGGCGGAGCCGTCAATCGTCACCTGCGTCTGTCCGAGCAGGCCTTTCTCGCCGCTCAACACGTAAGGCACCGGCGTCGGCGGCGGGGAGACGAGCAACGTGCCGTTCGTCACGTCGAGCGAGCGGAACGTGTTTTCTGTCGAGAGGAACTCGACGGTTCCGCCGCCGGTGACGGTGAACTGCGAGTAAGGCAGCGTGGCGTAGTCGGCGTAGGCGGGGTTCGTCGGGTCGTTGTTGTAGAGCGTGCGCGCGTCAAGGTAGGTGAGGTTCTTGCTGAAGCGCAGGACGGCGTCGGACGAGATGTTCAGGTTATGGTCGCCGGCGATGAGGAATTTCTTCTCCTCGTTGAAGTCGCCGAAGGTGAGCGTGCGGACGGTGTCGCCGGCGGCGTGCGTGTAGGTCGGCGAGACCTGAATGTCTATGCCGATGCCCTTGCCGGTGGCGGGGTCAACGAAGGTGCCGAAGTCCAGCGAGGCGTTGATGGTCTGGTCGGTGTCGCGCAGATAAATCGTGCGGGACATCCGGTTCTCGTGAATGGCGTCCGCGTTCTCGATGATTTCGATGAGGTGGTTGACGGCGGCGATGTAGGTGTCGAACGCGCTCTTCGCCTTGTCGTATGCCTCCTTGGCGGTCTTGTATTCAACGGAGTTGACGTAGGCGTTGAGGTTGGCGGCGGCGGTCTCGTAGGCGGCGTTCGCGGCCTCGTAGTTGGTCTGCGGCGTGGTCTTCGCGGCGTTGGCGGCGGCGAGCGCGGCGCCGGCAACAGCGAGGTCGCCGTAAGCGGTGCCGGCGAGGGTGTCGTTTTCATTGCCGAGTTGCGTGGTGGCACTGGCGAGCGTGGTCGTGGCGGAGGAGAGGGCGGTGTCGGCGGCGGTCTTCGCGGCGGCCGCGTTCGCGGCGGCGGTGTTGGCGGTGGCAAGGGTCGTCTGCGCGGCCTGCGCGTCGCCCTGCGCGGCGGAAAGGTTGCCTTGCGCCGTCGTATTGTCGCTGTCGGCGGTGTCCTTCGCATTCTCGGCGGTGGCGACGACGCCCTGCGCGGCGGAAAGGTTGGCGGCTTCGTCGGCTTCTTTTTTGACAAGGTCGTCCGTGCCGGGCGTGACGGTGGTGGCGCCGTCGCTCAACGTCAGCACGGTGCCGGCGGTGACGGTGATGGGGGGGGTGCCGTCGCTCAACGTCAGCGTTTCGCCGGGCTGCGCGAGACGTTTCTTCGCGTCGTCGGCGGCGGTCAGGTCGGCTTGCTTCTGCGAAATCGCGCCGGCTTCCGCGCCGGCGGCGGCGTCGTAGGCGTCGCTCTTCTCGTCCGCCTCGCGCTTCGCGGTGGCGGCGGGGACGACCACGGCGCGACCACCGGCGGCGGTGGCGGCGGCGTTGCGGGCGGCGCGCTTCGCGGCGGCGTCAGCATCGGCGGCAACCTTCGCGTTCTGCGCGTCGGTCTCGGCAATCGTGGCAATGTTGACGTTGGTCTGCGCAGCAGTGACGGCGGCGGCGGCAGCGTCCTTCGCCTCTTGCGCCTCAACGACGCTCTGGGCGGTGGTGTCGCCACCGGCGGCGGCGAGCGCGGCGGTGTAGGCGTCGTCGGCAGCGTTCTTTTCGTTCTGCGCGACGATGACGGCGGCGTTGGCGGCGGCGGTCGCGGCGGTGGCTTCCGTGAGCGCGGTGGCGGCGGCGGTCGCGGTGTCGCGCGCGGCGACGTAATCGGCGTGGGCGTCCATCGCGCTTTGCAGCGCAGTCAGACCGCCGGTGACGGGCGCAAGGGCGGTGGCGAGGTTGGCGTCGGCGGTGTTCTTCTCGGAAAGCGCGGTCGCCTTGGCGGCGGCGGCGGCGGTGATTGCGGCCTCGTCGGCGGCGATGGTCACGTCGATGTTGTTGCGGATGGCGGTTTGCGCGTCGAGTTGGGCTTTGACGGTGTTGTAGGTGCCGTAAATGGTGCCGGCGTCGGCGTCGTCGTTGGAGGTGCCGAGCGCGCCTTTCGCGGCGTCGAGCGTGGCTTGCGCGGCGTTGAGCGCGGCTTGCGCCTGCTCGGCGGCAAGGTAGAGGCCGGTGGCGGGAACGGCGGGCGTTCCGTCACCGGCGCCCGTAGAACTCTCCGGCACTTCGGGGACGCTCGGCGTGCCGAGCACGGCTTGCTTCGCGGCGTAGTCGGTGGTGGCGGTGTTGACGTCGTTCTGTGCGGCGATGAGCGCGGCGGCAGCGTTGTTAGCGAGTGTGGCGAGGTCGTTCGAGCCGACGGTGATGACGGTCTTGTCGGTGCGCGTGCCGCCGTAGAGGTTCGCTTTCGTGTCATCAATCGTGGCTTTCAGTTCAGCGACTTTCGCGGCGGCGGCGTCGGCGTTGCGCTGGGCGGTGTTGACGCTCGCCTGCGCGGAGTCGAGCGCGGCGGAGGCGGCGGCGCGCGTGACGCTCGCGTCGTTCTGCGCGTTGAGCAGGGTGTCGAAAGTTAACTTCACCGGCGCGAAGGCGGCGACGGCGGTGTCGTAGGCGGGGCGGGCGTCGGCGACGGATTTGTAGGCGCCGGTGCTGGCGGTGGTGAGGTAGTAGTTGTCGCCGGTGTGGCCGGATTCATAGGCGGGCGTGCCAAGGGCGGCGTTCGCGGCGTAGGCGTCGGAGCCGGGGGTGGTAACGGAGCCGGCGGCGTTGAGGAGGGCGACGGCGTTGTCGCTGGCGAGGCGGATGACGGTGTCGTTCTCGAAGACGCCGTTCGTCGCGGCGGCGGTCAGGCGCAACTTGCCTTCGTCGAGATTGACTTCGCGGAA
>JAISSQ010000128.1 GCA_031273045.1 Puniceicoccales bacterium | reverse complement strand
GGCGCGAAAATCGGCGTCCTCGGTCTGAACGGCTCCGGCAAATCAACGCTGTTGCGAATCATGGCGGGGGCGGACACGCCGTCGGAGGGCGAAATCACGCGCGTGCCGGGCTACTCAATCGGGTTCCTCGAACAGGAGCCGCTGCTGGGACGCGCCGGCACCGTGCTCGAAGTCGTCGAGGAGGCCGTCGCGCCAATCCGCGCGTTGCTCGACGAATACGACGAGTCATTCGTCAAAGTCGCCGAGACCGCCGATGCCGCCGAACAGGAGCGCGTCCTCGCGCGGCAGGCCGAGTTGCAGGAACTGCTCGACGCCAAGGGCGCGTGGGACCTCGACTCCCGCCTCGAACAGGCGCTCGACGCCCTGCGCTGCCCACCGGCGGACACGCCGCTCGAAATCCTCTCCGGCGGCGAACGGCGCCGCGTCGCCCTCTGCCGCCTCCTCCTGCAAGAGCCGGACATCCTGCTGCTCGACGAGCCGACGAACCACCTCGACGCCGAGACCGTCGGCTGGCTCGAACTCCACCTGCGCCAATACAAAGGCACCGTCATCGCCGTCACCCACGACCGCTACTTTCTCGACAACGTCGCCGGCTGGATTCTCGAACTCGACCGCGGCCGCGGCATCCCGTGGCGCGGCAACTACACCTCGTGGCTCGAACAAAAACAGCGCCGCCTCGCCGCCGAGGAGAAGGTCGCCACCGCCCGCCAGAAAGCCCTCGAACGCGAGCGCGAGTGGGCGCTCGCCTCGCCCAAGGCGCGAACCGTCAAGAACCGCGCGCGCCTCCGCGCCTACGAGTCGCTGCTCGACGCCGACCCCGCCGAACGCGAACGCGCCAGCGAAATCTACATCCCGCCCGGACCGCGCCTCGGCGGCGCCGTCATCGAGGCGCGCCACCTGCGCAAGGGCTTCGGCGACCGGCTGCTGATGGACGACGTGAACTTCTCGCTGCCCGCCGGCGGCATCGTCGGCGTCGTCGGTCCCAACGGCGCCGGCAAGACCACGCTGTTCCGAATGATTCTGGGCGCGGAGAAGCCCGACGCCGGCGAACTCGTCCTCGGCGAAACCGTGCGCGTCGCCTGCGCCGAGCAAAGCCGCGAGACGCTCGACGCCGCCGCGCCCGTGTGGGCGGCGATGAGCGGCGGCGAGGAGTTTTTCAACCTTGGGAAACTGCGCGTCAACGCCCGCGCCTACGCCGCGCGCTTCGGCTTCACCGGCGCCGAGCAGCAACGCGCCACCGGCGTCCTCTCCGGCGGCGAAC
This sequence comes from Puniceicoccales bacterium, assembly GCA_031273045.1. Classification (GTDB taxonomy): domain Bacteria; phylum Verrucomicrobiota; class Verrucomicrobiia; order Opitutales; family UBA953; genus CALNBE01. Next base: position 5,105 of record JAISSQ010000128.1, on the reverse strand, counting down.
GCAACCGCGTCCACCTCGCTCGAATGCTCCGCGCCGGCGCCAACGTGCTGCTGCTCGACGAGCCGACGAACGACCTCGACGTGAACACCATCCGCGCCCTCGAAGACGCCCTGTGCGACTTCGCCGGCTGCGCCGTCGTCGTCTCCCACGACCGCTGGTTCCTCGACCGCACCGCCACGCACATCCTCGCGTTCGAGGGCGACGCCCGCGTCGTCTGGCACGAAGGCAACTACCAGAGTTACGAGGAGGACCGCCGCCGCCGCCTCGGCTCCGCCGCCGACCGCCCCCACCGGTTGAAATACCGCCGGCTGACACGGTGAGCGCACCGAACCGCCGCCGGTGGCGCCCCCGCTCACGCCACCGGCAGCGGAAAAAAGGGTTGTCTCCGCGCGGCGGTGCCTGTTTCCTGCGCGGCGTGTCCACCGGAGCCGTCGCCGACGGCTCCGCGCTTTTAGGAGAGGTGACAGAGTGGCCGAATGTGCATGATTGGAAATCATGTGAACCGGCAACGGTTCCGAGGGTTCGAATCCCTCCCTCTCCGCCAGTTTTCGCGCGCGATTGCGGGCGAACGCGCGTTGCCGGCGGTGCCCGCGCCACTTCCCCGCCCCGCCTTGGAAGCATCCCGAAAACCGCCCTTGCCCGCGCCGGCAATGCCGCTTCGCTTGCCGGCTCTCTCCCCCAATGCGCAGCCCAAACGTCAAATGCATCATCATGGGCGGCGGTCGCGGCACGCGCCTCCACCCGCTCACCCAAACGCGCTGCAAGCCGGCGGTGCCGCTCGGCGGCAGTTACCGCCTCGTGGACATCCCGATTAGCAACTGCATCAACTCCGGCTTCAACCGCATCTACGTCCTCACCCAATACAACACCGCCTCGCTGCACCGGCACATCCAGCAGGCGTATTCGTTCGACCCGTTCAGCAGAGGCGGCGTGGACATTCTCGCCGCGGAGCAAACCATCGAGCAGGACGCATGGTATCAGGGAACCGCCGACGCCGTGCGCCAGAACATGCACCACTTCGCGTTCGGCGACGACGACCTCGCGCTCATCCTCTCCGGCGACCAACTTTTCCGCATGGACCTGCACGAGGTCGTCGCGGGACACAAGGCCGCCGGCGCCGACCTCACCATCGCCACCAAGGCGATGCCCGCCAGCGAGGTGAGCGCGTTCGGCGTGAGCCGCGTCAACGACGAGGGCGAAATCGTCGAGTTCGTCGAGAAACCCTCCGACCCCGCCGTGATTGAGAAACTCGTCGTCGGCGGCGACGCGCGCCGCGCGATTCCCGACGACTCGCCGTGCCCCTACTGCCTCGTCTCGATGGGCATCTACGTCTTCAACGCCGCCCTGCTGAAGGAGGCGCTCCGCAACCCCGCGATGACCGACTTCGGCAAGGAAATCATCCCCTCGCTGCTGGGGCGCAAAAAAATCCGCGCGCACGTCTTCACCGGCTACTGGGAGGACATCGGCACCGTGCGCTCCTTCTGGGAGGCGAACCTCGCGCTCGCCGACCCGATGCCGCCGTTCAACTTCTTCGACAGCGTGCACCCCATTTACAGCCACGCGCGCTTCCTGCCACCGGCGAAAATCAACGGCGGCTCCATCCACCACGCCATCGTCTCCGAAGGCAGCATCATCACCAACGCCAACCTGCGCCGCTGCGTCGTCGGCGTGCGCAGCGTCATCCGTGACGGCACGCGGCTCAACAACGTCGTCATGCTCGGCGCCGACGCCCACGAGGAGCCGGACGACCTCACGGAGAACTTCCAACTCGGCCGCCCGCACGTCGGCGTCGGGCACGACTGCGTCATTCAGGACGCCATCATTGACAAGAACGCGCGCATCGGGAACGCGGTGCGGCTCTCCCCGCACGGCGTCCCCGAAAAATGGGAGACCGCGTCGCTCTACAAACGCGACGGCGTCATCGTCGTCAAAAAGGACGCCATCGTTCCCGACGGCACCAGCGTCGGACGCACCGAATGAGCGCGGAAACGAGGGCAAGCGACGGCGGTGCCGGCGGCGGCACCGGAGCGCGGTTGCTTGCCGCGCTTGAACAGCGGCGGCGCGAACTCGGTCACGCCCCGCGCGAGGATGCCCTGTGCGTCTCGCTCGCCGAGCAGCGGCTGTGGCACTACCGGCGCGGCGCGCTCGTCGCCGAGTATCCTGTCTCGACCTCGCGCGCGGCTCCGTCGTGCGTGCCGGACTCGCTCGGAACGCCGCTGGGACTGCACGAAATCGCCGAACGCATCGGTGCCGGCGCGCCGGCGGGAATGGTGTTCGTCGGCCGCGTCGCGCAGGGCTTCCTCTGGCGCGACGCGCCGCCGGAACTCGCGCCCGCGAAAAAGAACCTCGTCACCACGCGCATCCTCTGGCTCGCCGGACTTGAGGACGGCGTCAATCGCGGCACCGGTTGCGACACCCATTCGCGCTACATCTACATCCACGGCACCAACCAGCCCGAAAAAATCGGCACTCCAAACAGCCACGGCTGCGTGTTGCTACGCGACGCCGATGTCATCGCGCTCTTCGACGCCCTCGACGACCGCCCGACCCATGTCCTCATCGCCTGACGCCGCCGGCGCGAGTTTGAGTGCCGGCTTGTAGTCGGTTCGACCGCCCCATGCGGCACAGCCGCACTCCGAAAAAGAGAAGATAGCAGGGAAAGGCGTGCTGGAGTGTGCGCTATGGGTGGTTTTTCAGATGACTTGGACGTTTTCGGAATGGGCGGCGGCGGCGAGGCGTTTGTCTATGGTGGCGAGGGCGGCGGTTTTGCGTAGGGCGAGTTCGAGGTAAAGGGCGTCGTAGAGGTGAATCTTGTGGCGTCGGGCGAGAACGAGGGCTTTGGCGATTGCGTCGGCGTCGGTCGGGTCTTTCTGGGTGGTGAGGTTGGCGGCGAGAGCAATGCGGGATTCGGCTTGGGCGGGTGCCATGCGTCTGCTGTGCTCGGCGGAGCACAGGGCGTTGTTGACCTCGTGCCGCCAATGGTCAGGGACGTGAGGGACGAGACCGTTCTCAATTTCATCCAAGACGGCAACGGCGGCTGGGGCTTGTTCGTCATGCATGAGGAAACTGATGGTGGTGCTGGCGTCCATGACGACGCTGACGGAGTCAGCGGAGGGCATAAAATTCCTTCCGTCCCATGTGGACGAGTTCAAGGGTGGTGTCGTGGTTGCCGGTGGGCGGGCAGGGTTCGAGGGCGCGGATTTTATCCACGATGAACTTGTTCCATTCGGCGTCGGTGGCGAAGTCGCGCTTGGAGGGGAGGGTGAATGGCGCGGGGGCGGGCGCGGTGCCGCCGGTGGAGGTGTGGGTGTTTGTGCTCATGTTTGTGTGCGTCTCTGGTGCGAGAAGACACCGCGGAGACGAGGAACGGGGGCAAGGCGTGAACCAGTGCGCAAGTTCGCAGCGGACGAGGGCGGGCGGCGGCGGTCGCCACGGCAGTCACGCCACGAAGCAGGGCGGGTTGAGTTTTTCGTAGGTTTGGCCGAGGGCGGTGATGATGCGTTCGCCGCGCTGGGCGCTGGGGCCGAGGTCAATGAAGAGGATTTGGTCTTCGTCGTGTTTGATGATGTCGCGCAGGAGTGCCTCGAACGCGGCTTTTTCGAGGCGGTTGAGGTCGCACTCGAAGACGGAGAATTGCAGGTGGGTTCCGTGGTCGCGGCAGGTCTTGAAGACGCGGCGCAGGCGCTTCGGGTCGCGGACGTCGTAGGTGACGATGTAGTTTCGGCGGGCGGACATTTTTTTAACGGGTGATGAACGGGATGTATTCGGTGATTTCGCCGGTGAGGGTTTTGGCGAGGAGGCGGGCTTGGAGTTCGATGGCGCGGCGGTAACTGACGCGATACTCGAAGACGGGGTGTGTGATGTTGGCGGCGAGGCGGCGTTCGTAGGCGGTGAAGACGGTCTTTCGCGCCGTCGGCGTGAGCGAGACGGAGCGACCGGCGGTGATGAAACTGTGGGCGTCGAGTTGGCGGTTGTTGAGCAGGGTGAGCGCAGTGCTGTCGGCGACGAGCGGGCGGAACTCCTCCATCAAGTCGAGCGCGAGCGCGGGTTTGCCGTGGCGCGGTTGGTGCAGGAAACCGACGTAGGGGTCGAGGCCGCAGGCGAGACACGCGATGGTGCAGTCCTTCACGAGCAGCGAGTAGAGCAACGAGAGCAGCGCGTTGACGGGGTCGCGCGGCGGACGCCGGTTGCGCTCGGTGAAGTTGAACGGAAAACGCCGAGCGAGCGCGCCGGTGCCGCCACCGCCGGTGCTGCCACCGCCGGTTCCGCCGCCGGCAATGCTTCCGCCGCCGCCGCCGCCGTCGGCGTCGCCGGCACTTCCTCCCTGCTCCCCGCTCCCCGCTCCCTTCCATCACCGTCCCCGTCGCCATCGCGCAGCATTCCGCTGAACTCGCCGAAGTAGAGGCGTGCGGCGGTGCCTTCGATGCCGAGCAGCGCGTTGAGGTCGCCGGTGGAGAGCGCGCTGACCGCGAGCCATTTCAACCCGTGCAAAATGTTGCGCGGCGCCTCGACGTGGTTGCGTTGAAGCAGCGTGCGCTGGTTGCGGATTTTGCCGTGCACGAACAACCGTGCGAGCCGCACGGCGCCGGCGGGGTCGGCGGCGGTCGCGAACTGCGCGATGCGGTGGTTGACGTTCACGAGCGAGTGACCGCCGGTGAAGCCGTAGAAAAAGCCGCCCATCGAAAAGTAGGCGATGGGGATGTCGCTCTCGCAACAGCCCTGCACGGTGGACGTCGAGAGTTGCACGGGACCGAAGAGCGCGAGGTGGTGGATGTCGAGCAGCCGGAACGTGCCGATGACGGCGTCGTCGCTCTTGACGACGAGCGTCTCGCCCTTGCGCGCGACGTAGGCGCCGGGCGTGTTCAGGTAGAGCGCGCGCGTCTCCTCGTTCGGCGCGATGAGGCGGCGGACGCCGTCGGGGTTCTGCGGTTTCGGGAACTGAATTTCCGTGGCGACGTTCGCGGGGATGGCGCCGTTGCCACCGGTGCCGGCGACCGCGCTGCCGACGGCGAACTCCGGTCCGAAATCGAGTTCGAGTTGACGCGGCGGCGGCGTGAAATCCTCGGCGGCGACCTTCGCGAGCAGCCGGCTCTCGTCGGGCAGAC
>JAISSQ010000125.1 GCA_031273045.1 Puniceicoccales bacterium | reverse complement strand
GTCTGCCCGACGAGAGCCGGCTGCTCGCGAAGGTCGCCGCCGAGGATTTCACGCCGCCGCCGCGTCAACTCGAACTCGATTTCGGACCGGAGTTCGCCGTCGGCAGCGCGGTCGCCGGCGCCGGAGGCAACGGCGCCATCCCCGCGAACGTCGCCACGGAAATTCAGTTCCCGAAACCGCAGAACCCCGACGCCGCCCGCGCCCTCCTCTCCAACCAACCCCACAACCCCGCCCTGCGCACCCTCACCCCCGCCCGCTGGAAACCAGAACCGAAAAAACCGGAGAAGAACCCGGAAAAGACCCCGGAGAAGATCCGATAAGAGAACCGGTTAAATGCCCCGGAAAAACACCGGCGCACACGCCCCAACGCCGGCAACCACCTGCACCGGCAACCTTCGCCAGCGGCAAGCACCAACGCTGAAGACCTCTATCGCCGACAACATCCGTCGGCGGCACCTCCACCAACGGCACCATTGCTCCCATCGAAATCTGCTTTCCATCGAAATCCGCTTTCCATCGAAATCCGCCTCCAAGTCCGGGAAGGCGACGCGACGACGCGCGCATCGACGAAGCGACTGCCACACATGACCGCGCACATATGTCACGCCCATACACCGCGCACATCGAACACGCGCTCCCACCCGCCCACCCGCCGCCACCTGTCAAGTGGGGTAGATTCGGGAACCCTTACGCTACAACGACAAGACGCGCAAATACTTTGCAGGTCTTCCCAAGCCACCGGCTCCGCCCAAACCTGCGGCAAAGGAAGCGTCGAAGAAGAACGTGGAACCTGCAAAGAAGTCGGCGAAGAAATAATGCTTTTTCACAACACAACAATCAAATTCTCCAAGAACAATGAGCACAAAGAATATCTCAATTTGTTTATTTTTCTAATCTGCGTGGGTTGTTTGCGTCGCAACTTGCCAATGTGTCCGTCGCATTTTTTGTGGAAATGCTGCACTCCCAGTGCCACACGCTGCTTGGCAACGAAGCAAAGAAATTTTGTGCGAGGCAGGAGACCTCCGTCAGAAATGAATCTTCACGAACTTCGTTTCCCACGGACGGAGGGAAATTTTTCCGGCGGCGTCGGCGGTTCTGTCACCGGTAGTGGTGCCGGCAGTGCTTCCGGTGGTGGCGTCGCCGGCGATGGTGCCGTCGGCGGTGTGGGGCAATGGGTCGCCGAGGGGGTCGCATTCGGTGATGGCGGTGAGTGTGGCGCGGGGGCTGGTGATGCGCAGGGAGGCAGGGTTGCCGGCGATTTCACGCAGTTGCAGGACGATGGCGTTTTCGCCGGTGAGCGGGAACGCGCGTGCAAGCAAAACATTGCCGCCGGTAATGCTCAAAAACGACGCCGGCGGCGGGAGCGGCGTCGCCGAAACCGCCGTCTCTGCCGGCGTTGAATTCACCGGCACTGCCGGAACCGCCGTCGCTGCCAGCGTCGTCTTCACCGGTATTTTTTCTGTGTTTGCATTTCCTGCTGCCGGCAGCACGCGCGTGAGCATTGGGATGCGGTTTGCGAATGCGAAGCGGGTTGCTGTTGCCGGTGAGGTGTCGGCGAGCGAGGTGATAAAGTGTCGCCAGCGTGTGCCGCCGAACTGCATCGCGTTGAAGTTTGTGAACCAGTAGTTGTTCATTGGCCACGAGTAGATGTTTGTGTTTTGCAGGACGGCACCGGCGGTGTAGCGGGCGGTGTTAATCGCGCCGAATTGCATCAGTGGAATTTCGGGGCTTACGACGAGTGCCTGCATCGCGCCGTTGCGGGCGGCGGCGTAGTTTTGAACGGTGTAGTAATCGTTCGCGGAACCGCGCAGTTGTCCGACGCCCGCCTCGAACTCGCCTCCGGTTTCGTCGAGAAAGATTTTCCCGTTTTCAATTGCGAGCGGGAACGCGACATAGACCGCTTCCGGCGAGGTTTCGGAGCGTTTGCGCAGGTAGTGCGCGACTTCGATTTTCTTCGTCGTGTTGTAAGTGCGGTATTCGACGACAAGGTTGTTCGCGCCTTCGCCGGCAATGGTCTCGCCGACAAAGCGGTAGAGGTCGTAAATCTCGCCGCGCTCATAATAGTCGAAACGCATTTTCTCCGGCGCGCGCCGTTTGAAATCCGGCTGTTTGAAATTCTTCTTGTAGCCGCCGCGACAGGTGGGGCAGCCGTTCACGGTCTTCTCGCGGTTGTCAATCGTCTCGTAAATGAATTGCCCGAATTCCCACGCCGCCGGTGCCGCCGCCGGTGTTTTTTGCGGGGTGTTTCGTGTCAATAGTTCCCGTTTTAACTCTTTGTCATATAACGAGATGAGTGTTCCCCTTTCGCGGTTGAATTGAAAGCGGTAGAATTGGTTTTCGCCGATTGTGTAAGTCATTTTTCGGACGGAGAACGGGCGTTTGGCGCGTTCTTTTTTGACGGTGATTTTGTATTGCGCGAAGCCGAGCGGCGGGACGTTTTTCACAAAGACGTTCCAGTAGGCACCGTCGCTCCAACGCTCGCCGTCGAACTGCGCGGGGACGCGGTTGCCGGCGGCGTCGGTGATTTCAAAATCGCGTCCGTGCGGGACGATTTGCTGGTCGAGGAAGACGCGCGTGATGCCGGTGAACGCGAAGTTTAGCGGATTGAAAACAACGAGTGTCGGCACCGTCGCCGGCGGTGTGAATGTTTGCAATAAACCGGTCGCGTTTTCGGTGAGGACGCCGGTGCGGCGGACGGCGTCCCAGACGTAGGATTGTTTGATGTTTCGCTGGTCCCAAGCACGCAGATCGTGCGGACGCGACACGCTGTCGTTCGCGCCGAATGTGTGCTCGCCGTAGAAGAGCAGTTGCTTGTAAATCTCCGCGAGTTCGCCGGTTGTGCTTTGCGGAATTTTCGCGCCGAGCAGTTTTGCGAGCGCGAGCGCGGTTTGCGCCGCCGTCGCCGCCGCGCTTGTTTTTCGCAACGCCGCCGCCTCGCGTTGACCGGTGCCGAAGCCGTCCGTCCACCAATCCGGCCACGCGCCGCGAATTGTTTG
>JAISSQ010000097.1 GCA_031273045.1 Puniceicoccales bacterium | reverse complement strand
TCGAGAAAGAGCACCTCGCCAACCTCTTCGGGCAACGCCGCCTTGAGGAAATTCACGAACACCCCGCGGTCGGAAAGCGTCACCTTGGCGATTTTGTCATCGGGCTGATGCGGCACGGATGCGGCACCGGTGACGGATGTGCCGGCGGCAGTGGTGGCGGATGAGCGGGCGGAGCGAGCAGAGCGGGATTTCACGGCGCGCAGAAAAACCGCCGTCGGCGGACGGTCAAGGGGCGAGGAGCGGCACCGGTGCTGCGGGCGGCGGCACCGCGAGGACTTCCTCGAAGACGGGTCGGGCGGCAGCGGCACCGGCGTCGGAAAGATGGTTCCAGTCGAGGTAGAAGAAGTCACGTCCGGCGGCGTAGCGGACGGAGCCGTCGGGGTTGCGGAAGATTTTGTCGGGGGCGATGACGGCGAGGCGGCTGTCCTCGGCGGCGAGGCGTTCCGCGATTTCGGCGCAACGCAGCCGTTCCGCCTCACCCTCGTTGGGGCGGAGTTTCGCGGGCGCGCCGCCGGTGGAGAGGAAGTCCAGAACGGCGCGCGGGTTGTCAATCAGTCCGTGGCGCAGGGCGGGATTTTGGCGGACGAAGATGACGCGCGTGCGCAGGTTCCACCGGCGCAAGTCGGCGAGGAGGGTGCGCAAGTCGGCCTCCAGCCCCGCCTCCTTCCACGGTGAGATGAGGAAGAGGATGCGCGGGTTGGCGTCGCGCAGCACCTTCGCGCGGGCGGCGTAGAAGCGCGTGAGCAGCGCGTCGCGCGCGCCGCCGGTGGTGCCGCCGCCGTTCCGCTGTTCGGGAAAGAGCGGGGTCGCCGCCCAGCCCCAGAACGAGGCGGAGAGTTTCCGCCCAGCGCAGATGTCATCAATGACCTTGGAATACATGCAGGCGTGCGAACTGCCCCAGACGAACACGTCCGGCGCGGCACCGGTGCCGGCGTGCGGGCGCAGGATGCCACGGAAAATCGCGCCGCGGTCGTATCCGGCGGGCGCCGGCCAGAAGCGCAGAACGGCGTCGGTTCCGCGCCCGTCCACGCCCGGACGTTCCGCCGGCAACAGGTCGAACCACGGGCGTTGCGGTGCCGGCAGCGGCTGGAGGTTAATCGCGTAGAGGTTCAGCGAGGAGACCACCGGCGCGTAGCGCGACGGCTTGTAGCCCGGGCGCGTGGCGGCGAAGACGCACAGGGCAAGGACGACGCAGAAGCCGCCGACGATGACGGCGAGCCGCGCGCCCCGCCCCGCCCCGCGCTTGCGTAGCGGCCGCTCGATGAAGCAGTAGGCGGCGGCGGCGAGCGCGATGCTCACGGCACCACCGGCGGCGGTTCCCCACAGCAGCGGGACGTCGGCGTAATGGGCGCGGTTGCGGCCGAGCACGATGAGCGGCCAGTGCCACAGGTAGAGCGAGTAGGAGATTTTCCCGACCGCCACGAACGGCCGCCACGAGAGCGCGCGGGTAAGCGTCGCGCGGCGGGCGGCAATCGCGCGCAGGACAAGCACGGAACCGAGCGTCGGCAGCGCGACGACCCAGCCCGGAAATCCCATGCCGCCGGCGTCCGTCCAGAAAAACGAAACCGCAATCAACCCCAGTCCCGCCCAGCCCAGCGCGCCGGCAACGCGACCACCGCCGCCGGTGGCGTTCGGCGTCCCGTTCGCGGCGAAAAGTCCGCCGCCGGCGAGGGCGAGCGACGCGCCGAGGAGCAACTCCCAGACGCGGCTCGGCAGGAGATAAAAGTTCGCCACCGGAAAATGCGTCGTCCCGTAAAAGCACAGCGCGAAACTCGCCGCCGTCGCCACCGGCAGCGCGATTTTCGCAATGCCGCGCCGGAGCGCGAGCAGGGCGAGCAGGCAGACCGGAAACAGGATGTAGAACTGCTCCTCGACGCCGAGCGACCAGAAGTGCGTGAACGGCGCGAAATCCGCCGGTATCCCCCAGTAGGTGCCCAGAAATTTCCAGATGTAGATGTTCGAGGCGTAAAAGAGCGTCCAGACGCCGTGCTTGCCGGCGTCAATCTCCTGCCCCACCGGCAGCAGGAAAATCCACAGGACGAGCGTACACGCAATCACGGCGAGCGCGTTCGGAAGAAGCCGCTGAATGCGCCGCAGGTAGAACTCGCCGAACGAGAACGTCCCCGTCTCCTTTTCGCGCAGGATGATGGACGTGATTAGGAAGCCGGACAGGACGAAGAAAACGTCAACGCCGGCGAAGCCGCCCGGCATGGCGGCGTTGCACACGTGATAGACGAACACGCCGAAAATCGCGACCGCGCGCAACCCGTCCAGCGCGGGAAAATGCGCGTGCTCCGCCGCCGCCGGTGACGCTTCGCGTTGGGTCTCCATGGTCACCGGTGGCTAATGGAAAATTTCGACGCCGGCGGCGTCGAGCGCGGCGAGCGCGGCACCGTCCCAATCACGGTTCGCCGCCGGATTCGCGGGGCTGGGGTGCGGAATTTGGCAGACGCGCACGCCGCTGCCGGCGAGGGCTTCCTCGGCGCGCCCCTTCGCAAACGCGCCGACGCCGACGAGCACTTCGGGGCGCATCTCGTCCACGAGCGCGCGCAGGAAGGCGTCGCACAGCCCGCCCAGACGCGCGATTTCGGCGGCGGAGAGTTGGGCGAGCGCGAGGTTTTTGCCCAGCGGCGTGTCCTCGATGAAGAGCAGCGGGCAGTAATTGTGCACGTAGTTTTCGGCGAAGAACGCGCCGGCGGTGCCGAATTTCTTGGCGAAAAGCCCCCAGAGGCGGCGGCCGCTCACCTCGGAGCGCCGACAGCCGAAGCCCTCGACCGGTTTGCGCGGATGTTCGCGCGGCGGGTGCCCGACCAGCCCGAAGATACCGAGAAAGTTCTGGACGGCGTTGATTTCGCCGAACGGGACGCCCGTCTGCGCCATGCCGAACGGTCCCGGATTCATGCCGAGAAAAATGACCCGCTTGCGCCCCGCCGCGTAGCGGCACAGGTAGTCCGCATGAACGTCGCCGGCGTAGTTCAGCGGGTTATAGACATACGCCACCGGTGGCGCGAAAGTCAGCGCGTCGAGGTCGGCGGCGAGCCGGCGCGTTGCGTCAAGAATGTTCATCGCCCGCGCGCTTTCTTGTCCGCCGCCTTCTTCGACGGAGCGGGCGCGCCGCGACGCGCCGGCGACGGCGCCGGTGACGGCGCGGATTTCGCGGACGCCTTCGCCGGTGCCTTCGGAACGGGCGTCGGCGCGGGCGTCGGAGCGGGCGTCTTCTTCGATGTCTTCGCCCCCTGCGCCTTCGCCGGTGCCGCCGTTTTCGCCGCGTGGCGCGGCACCTTGACGATTTTTTTGACCGTCGAGCGGTCAACGCCGGCGATGCGGGCGGTGTTGACGAAGTTGCCCTCGACCTCGTCGAACGCGCGCCACACGAGCGCGTCGCGCAACGGCAGCAGGATGTCCGTTTTGAAACAGACGCGCGCGAACTTATAGACGGCGTCGAAGAACCGCTCGACAGCAGCGGGGTCGGGCGCGCCACCGGTGCCGGCGGCGGCGGTCAGTCCGTCGAGGGCGCCACCGGCGGCGGCGCGACAACCCCCTGCGGCATCGGCGGCGACCGCCCAATCCGCCGCCCCGTCGCCCGCCGCCGCCACCACCGGTGCCGGAGCCGGTGCAGCCGCGCTCACTTCCGGCGGCAGGTCATCGAGCAGGACGGTCTCGCCGCGCGCGATGACGCTCGCCCTGAAAATCGCGTTTTCGAGTTCGCGGACGTTCCCCGGCCAATCGTAGGCGACGAGTGCCGCGAGCGCTTCGGCGGCGAGCCGGCGCGCCTTGATTTTGCGCCGCGCAGCGAGCCGCTGGAACATGAAGTCCACGAGCAGCGGGATGTCCTCCTTGCGCTCGCGCAGCGGCGGCAGCCGGAGCCGCACGACGTTGAGCCGGTAATACAAGTCCTCGCGGAATTTCCCCTCCTCGACGAGTTGCTCGAGGTCCTTGTTCGTCGCCGCCACAAGGCGCACGTTGACCTTGATGACGCCGGTGCCGCCGACGCGCTGAATCTCGCCCTCTTGGAGCGCGCGCAGGATTTTCGTCTGCGTCGGCAGCGACATGTCGCCGATTTCATCGAGGAAAATCGTTCCGCCGTCGCACAACTCGAACTTTCCCGGCTTCTGACCGGAGGCACCGGTGAACGAGCCGCGCTCGTGCCCGAAGAGTTCGCTCTCGATGAGGTTTTCGGGGATGGCGGCGCAATTCACGGCGCAGAACGCCGCCTTCGAGCGCAAACTGTGCTGGTGCAGGCAGCGCGCGACGAGTTCCTTGCCGGTGCCGCTCTCGCCGGTGATGAGCACGGTGGCGTCGCTGGCGGCAACGCGCCCGATGGTCTTGATGACCACCTGCATCGCCTCGCTGTTGCCGACGATTCCCTCCTGGTAATCGGCGCTGTTGATGAGCGGCTTGTAGTCGCCCTTCGCCGCCATCTGGTCGGCGAGCGTCTGCAACGCGCCGCGCACGACTTCGAGCAGTTTGGGCGTCTCGAAGGGCTTCATGATGTAGTCGAACGCGCCGAACTGCATCGCCTCGATGGTCGTCTGCGTCGTCCCGAACGCGGTCATCAAAACCGTCATCACGTCCGGTGCCTTCGTGCGCAGGTGCTGGAGCGTCTCGATGCCGGACATGCCGCCCATGCGGTTGTCGAGCAGGATAACGTCCGGAGCGACCGCGCCGACGACCCGCAACGCCTCCTCGCCGCTACCCGCCTCGGACACCTCGTAGCCCTGCGCCGCAAGCACGCGCCGCAGCGAGTAGCGCAAGTCCTTGTCATCGTCCACAACGAGAATTTTCGGTCCCGGCGCCTTCGGGCTTGTCCGCGCCGCCGGCGCCGCAGCGGTCTTGGTTTTCGGGGTGTTCGCGGTTGGTTTTGCCATGTGCGGAAAAAGGACGGGAAACGCGCCGGCAACGGCGCATTGACGGCGGCGGCACCGGCGCGTTTCGGACGCGCACATTAGCCGCCACGCCGCGTTTTTCCAGACATTTCCTCGGCAAAACCGCACTTGACGGCGGCGGCGCGCGTTGAAACAAGGGCGGCGCGAAACGGCGCGAATCCGCCCGCGAAATCCACCGCGAACAACTCCGCGAAAATCTCCGCGAACCATCAGCGAACCCTCCGCGAAAAATGACCGCAAAAACCGCCCCCTCCGCCCTCGGAAAAGCCGCCGCCGGCGCAGCCGCGCTCGCCTTCGCCGCGCTCCTCGCCGCCTGCGAACCGCCCATCCCCGACTCCCACTACTTCCACGGAGCACTCTCCGCCGGCAGCAAGGCAACCTCGCTTGAGGTCTATGGAAACCTCGACGGAAAACTCGTCCTGCGCCGCGCCGACCTCGACACCGACGGCGACTCGCGCCCCGACCTCTCGCTGACCTTCCTGCCCAACGGCGAAATCGAGACGCTCTCCCTGCCCACCTCCGCCACCGAGCGCGCGAACACCGCCGGTCTCGAACAAACGGCGCGCCCCGCCGGAATCGAAACACCGCCGGTGCTCGCCGCCCTCGCCACCGCCGCCGCAACGCCGCCCGCCGAGGAAACCATCGAGGACCTCTACGGCACCAAACTGCGCAACCTCACCGCGAACGAAGCGTGGCCGCTCGCCCTGCGCCTGCGCTCCGCGCGGCCGCCGCTGCGCGCGAAAGTCGCCGCCGCCGCCGAGCAAAACTTCAAAGCCGCCCGCTTCCCCGACCAGTCCGCGTTCATCCTCGCCGGGCTGGGCGACGACGGGCTGCGCGCCCTCGCGCGCCTCTCGCTCGCGTTCATCCGCGCCGGCAACGCAATCAAGACCCCGACGCCCCGCTACGACATGCTCGCCGAAAAAGCCGCCGCCGCCCTCGCTTGGGCTCCCGCCGGCCTCGAATGCGTCGCCGGCGAAATCGCCGCCCTCATCGGTGCCACCGGCGACGGCTCCCCCGTCGCGCACGCCCTCTTCACCGCGCTCGAACGCGACGCCCTGCGCGCGCCCTCGGACTTCCAGCGCTACGTCGAACCAATCCGCGCGGCGGCGCAAGCGCGCGGCGAGAAATCGTGGGCGGCGTCCCAAATCCAACGCCTCTGGCGCCTCGCCATCGAACGCGGCTCGCGCGAGACCTACCTGCGCGAGTCCAACTCCGCCCGAAACGCAAACCTCTCGCTGGACGACTTCCTGAACGAAAAAACCGTCGAAAACACCTCGCCGATGCCGGACGCGCCGACACCGCCGACGCCGGCACCGGCACCAACAGTCCCCAGCACAAACGACCAGCCCGCGAAAAAATGAGCATGAAATGCTGCATCATCGGCCTCGACCTGTTCGGACAACACCTCGCCCGCGAACTCAACCAGTTCGGAGCCGAAGTGCTCGCTATCGGCGACCGCGAGGACGTCGCCTCAAAAATCAAGGACGATGTCGCCGACGCCCGAACCGTCGCCGACTTCTCCGACACCTCCTTCCTCGAAAAAGCGTCCGTGCAGGACTTCGACGTCGTTGTGGTTTCCATCGGCGACAGTTTTGAGCGCTCACTCACCCTCGTCATCAAGGCGAAGGAACTCAAGGCGCGCCGCGTCATCGCCCGCGCCATCTCCACCGAACACGAGCACCTGCTCAAACTGCTGCGCGTCGAGCGCATCGTCGTGCCGGAGGAACTCGCCGCCCACGGGCTCGCGCACTCCCTGCTCATGCGCGGCGTCGAGGAGGGCTACGAAATGGGCGACGGCTACTCAATCGTCGAGGCGCGCGTGCCGGGGCTCAAGGACGGCTGTCTGCGCGACAAGGGCGACGTGTTCAAAAGAGCCGAGGTGCGCATCGTCACCATCAAGCGCGTCCGCCACCCGCTGCTCGAAAAAATCACCGGCAGGGACGCCACCGGCGGCGCGTCCGACGAGGAGCGAAAAACCCTCGGCGTGCCTTCGCTCGACGAAAAATTTCAGGAGGACGACGTCTTCGTGCTCTTCGGACGCGAGAAAAAACTGCGCGCCTTCCTCGAGGAGTTCGGAAAATGAGCGCGCCGGAACCGTCACCGGTTCCTAAACCGCGCCGCGTCCGCGCCGACGAACTGCTCGCGTTGCAGGGCAAGGCACCGTCGCGCGCCGCCGCGAAGACGCTCATCATGGCGGGGAAGGTCCGCTCCGGTCCCGACGCGCTTGTCTCCAAGCCCGCCACGCTGCTGCCGGCGGACACGCCGCTGACAGTCGAGCAACCGCCGCGCTTCGTCGGGCGCGGGGGCGAAAAATTGGAGCACGCGCTCGACCACTTCGGCATCGCCGCCGCCGACACGCACGCGCTCGACATCGGCGCGTCCACCGGCGGCTTCACCGACTGTCTGCTGCAGCGCGGCGCGGCGGACGCAGTGTGCGTGGACGTCGGGCGCGCGCAACTGCACGCGCGTCTCCGCGCCGACCCGCGCGTGACGAACATTGAGCGCGTGAACGCGCGCGAACTCGCCGCCGCCGCCCTCCCCCGCGAACGCTTCGACATCGTGGTCATGGACCTGTCGTTCATCTCGCTCACGCTCGTCCTCGCGCCCGCATGGAAGCGCGTCGCCGCCGGCGGTTGGCTCGTCGCCCTCATCAAGCCGCAGTTCGAGTGCGAGAAGCGCGTGGCGGACAAATTTCGCGGCGTCATCCGCGACGGACACGAACGCGAAAAGGCGGTCGAGCGCGTCCTCGCCTTCGTGCGCGAGAACCTCACCGGTGCCGAAATCGCCGGCGTCACCGAGTCCCCCATTCGCGGCGGCGACGGCAACATCGAGTTCCTGCTCGCGCTGCGCCGCCCAGCCGATGCGCCCGCCACCCCACACTGAACAGGATAAGAGCACCACACACATGGAGCGCCACACATGGAGCGCCGACTTTCAAGTCGGCTCGGCGGTGGTGCGGCGGTAGCCGCCTTGCTTCTCTTCTTTTTTGAAGTGGCGGCTGCGCCGCATCTCCCCCAAGCCGACTTGAAAGTCGGCGCTCCATGTGTGCAGCCGCCTTGCTTCCCTAAAACGGTGTCAAAAACTCCACACGCTCGCGAGCGTGGCGGTGGCGGCTTTGTAGTGGCTGCCGGTGTCGTAGTTAACGGCGGCTTGGAAGCGCCAGTCGCGCAGGGAGTGCAGAGTGATTGCCGCGCCGAACGTGAAATAGTCCTTCACGGTGGCGTCGCGCAGAAAGCGCGTGTGCGCGACGTGGACGCTTCCGAAAAACCATCCGCACGGCGCGAAACCCGCCCGCAGGGCGTTTTTCAAAACGAGTTGCGAGACATCGGGGTCCAAGTCGCCCGACGCCTTGCTACCGGCGAACTCGCTGTCGTAAAAGCCGCCGGTGCCATAACTCCAGCCATCGTCGCCATCGCCAATCGGCACCGCGACGCTTTTGTGGAGCGAAAGTTGGTTCACAAGCGAAAGCGCGAACCAGTTCAGAACGCGAAAATCAAGCGCGCTGACGCCGCCCGCCATCCAGATGCCGGCGCCGTCAATCATGTCCATTGAACCGCGCACGTCGGCACCGGCGAACGGCGTGATGCGCCAGTTCCAGCGGTCGCCGCGCGCGTCGGCCTTGATGATATGAATTGGCAACGCGAATTGTAGCCCGAAGCCAAACACCTGCGCATCCTCGATTTCCGTTCCGTTGAAGTTAATTTCCATTGCCAAATCAACGCGGCGCCCGCAGTGCGCCCGCCACGGAATGGAGAAATCGGCGTAGGTTCCCTTGAAGTCGCCGGCAGTAAAATTACCGGCGGAAAATTGTAACGCGAGACCGCTGTAATAGCGGTTGCGTGTCGCGCAATCGCACCACGGAAGCGCGCATGTCTCGCTTTTCTTTCCGCTTGTTTTTGCATCTGTCTTTGCGTCCGCTTTCGCATCATTCTTCGCGTTTTCAAGCGGGAGGATAAACATGTCTTCGACGGGCGAAAATCCGAAATGGAAAAACGCGCGAGTTGCGGCGCGGGCGGTGGTGGCGGATGGATTGCCGTCGTTGATGGCGACAAGCGATTTTTTAGCCATTTCCTTCAAGAACTTGCTGTAAACGCCAAGTCCGTCGCCTTTGAGCAACCAGTCCTCCACGTCGTCGGCAATGTCATCACGGTCACCGGCGATGCTGCCAAAAACACGTCGGTATTTTATGGACGGAATGTCCAGCGTGATTTCGCCGCTGGTGGCGTCAATTTTGATTGCGCCGGCGATGCCAAGATAGTCGAGCGAACTTGTGAAATCCGCATTCTTGAACGACGCGAAATCGTTCTTGTTTTTGATGACCTCCTCAATGAGGTCGAGGAGCGAACTGCCGCCGGCAGTGGCAGTGTGCGCCGCATTGTTTGTGTCGTTGAGTTGCACGGAAAACAAATCCGCCGCCGACACGGTGCCGCTGCCGACAAGGAGCAGGCAGGCAATGAGCGGTGCGAGCAATGCGCGCGGCGTGGTGTTGCTGGCACGGCGGCGCGGCACGGTGCCGGCGGATGCGTCAGCGGCGGTGGCGCGGGTATGGAAACCGAAAGAGGACGGCTTGGTCTTGGTGGTGGTTTTCATACTGGAATGGTGGTTGTGTGTGGGGACGGTGTGGTTGTGGTGTGGTTGTGGTGTTGCTCCTCTCAATTTGCCGCGAATGCGACGTTCCGGGCTTGGAACCGGCATGGCGGACGCGCTCGCGCCGCCGCGGCTTGAGTGGCAACGGTTGGGGGGGGGGGGGGCGGGGGGGGAATGGGAAATAGGGACCGGGGCGCGGGGTGCGGGGAAGAAGTGGCGGCTGCGCCGCATCTCCACCAAGCCGACTTGAAAGTCGGCGCTCCATGTGTGGCGCTCCATGTGTGCGGCACCCCATGTGTGTGGCACCCCATGTGTGTGGCGGCTTGGCGTGTGGCGATGGGAAGGCGGTGGCGGACGCGCGCCACTGGGAGCGCGGGTCTCCTGACCCGCATCGGGCACGGCAGGTCTCCGACCTGCCGCACGCCCAGCCCCGAAGGGGCGACATAGCATAGGCAGGGGTGAAGTCGCGCAGCGACGAAACCTCTGTAATAACTGTCGCCCCTATCGGGGCTCGGCGCACCGGCGGTCTGTTACAATGGGGGGGGGGGGGTAATGATTATGTAACGGTGTGCCCTGTCAGAAAAAACGCGCCCTCCGCAAAATGCAGCGGAGGGGGTGTCGGAATGCGGTTCCCAAGCGAAGGAGGCACCGGCGGCCTTTCGCGAGGAAGGCGCGGCGTCGGTGTCGGAGCGTTGTTTCGGCATTGGAGCGTCGTGGAAAGGTTTTCGAAGCGGTGTTTCTCGTGCAGTGTTGCGCGGACACTGCCAGCGTCACCGCGAGTGTCAAGTGGTTTTTCAAAAATTTTT
This sequence comes from Puniceicoccales bacterium, assembly GCA_031273045.1. Classification (GTDB taxonomy): domain Bacteria; phylum Verrucomicrobiota; class Verrucomicrobiia; order Opitutales; family UBA953; genus CALNBE01. Next base: position 287 of record JAISSQ010000097.1, on the reverse strand, counting down.
GTGCGTTGGTTTTGCGCCACCGGTGGTGGGTGGCGCGCGGCAAACGCACATGGGCGCACACTCACGGTGCGTTTTCAATTTCGGCGGTGAGGCGCGCCCATTCTTCGTAGGTGTGTTCGAGGGATTGCTTGGCGTCGTTGTAGGAGTCGAGTGCGGAACGGGTATCGTTGCCTTTTTTGAAGAAGTCCGGCGACGCCATGCGTTCCTCCCAAGCGGCGATTTCGGCTTCGAGTGCGGCGATGCGCGCTTCGGCGGCGGCGGCGCGTTTTTTGAGCGGCGCGAGGCGG
>JAISSQ010000096.1 GCA_031273045.1 Puniceicoccales bacterium | reverse complement strand
ACCGGCCACCTCCTCCACAAACGCCACGCCACCGGCGCCCGCAACCGTTGGGACACCCACGACTGGGGCGACCCGTGGGCACCACCACGCACCGCACCGGCACTCGTGCCGACACCACCGGCGGCGACGAAAACCTCGCTCGCTCACACCTCCCCGCTTCCCAAATGAAAACACCCAACACCGCTGCCGCCGACGGCACAAGTCCTGTGCCGCCCGTTCACGGGCGGAACGCCGCCACCGCCGCCGCCGCCGCCCTTGCCGGTCGCCGCATCGTCGTCACCCGCCCCGAAGGCGCCGGTGCCGACGCCCTCCGCGACGCGCTCGCCGCGCGCGGCGCAACCGTGCTCGACCTCCCGCTCATCGAAATCGAGTTCACCGCCGACGCCGCCGCCCTCGAAGACGCTTGGACCGCGATGGGCAACTTCGACTGGATTGTCTTCACGAGCGCGAACGGCGCGCGCGGCTTCTTCGACCGCTTCTTCGAGACGTTCAACGACATTCGCGGACTGGGACTGGCGCGCTTCGCATGCGTCGGCGCCGCCACCTCCGAAATCCTCCGCACCCTGCACCTGAACGTGGATTTTGAACCGGCGAAAGCCACCGCCGGCGCGCTCGCAAACGAACTGCTCGCCGCCGAAGACCTCGCGCACCTGCGCGTGCTCGTCGTCACCGGCAGCAAAAACGACAACGAACTGCCCAAAACGCTCGAACGCGACGGCAAGGCAATCGTCGAAACACTCGCGGTCTATGCGACCTTCGAGAACGACGTCGGGCAACTCGACGCCACCGAAAACTTCCGCCGCCTCGGCGCGGACGCGATAGTGTTCGCAAGCCCCTCGGCGGTGGAGTCATTCGTCGCGCAGGCGCGGCAACTGACGCTCGCCAAATCGGCGACCCGCCCGCGCATCGTCGCCATCGGACCGACCACCGCCGGCGCGCTCCGCGAACACGCGCTGCCGGTGGCGGCAATCGCGACCTCACCCGCCCCCGAAGCCGTCGCCGACGCCGTCACCCGCGCCGTCGCGGAGTGACCAATAAAAAATTCCCCTTCCTCCGCCGCACGCAACACCTTCGCCGGACACTGTCGAGGCAGCCATGAAATGTTCGCTCGTTCTCCGACTGCTCTGCGTCCTCTGTGGTTGAGATAAAGCGCAACACCGCCACCGGCGGCATGCGCCGCCTGCGCATAGCAGGGCTTCATTCTCTCACAAGGCATCTTTGCCTTGTTGTCAGGCGGCCACACGCATGGAGCGCCGACTTTCAAGTCGGCTCGGCGGAGATGCGGCGCAGCCGCCTTGCTTTTCTTCTTTTTGAAGTGGCGGCTGCGCCGCATGGGGTGTGCGAGCCGACTTGAAAGTCGGCGCTCCCAGTCGGCGCTCCCATTGGTGCGCGCTCATGTGCGCGACCCAAGCGGTAGCGCGTCAGCCCCGCTGGGGTTGGGCACACCGCCACCGGAACCCCGTTGGGGTTGAGAGTGGGACAAATTTTGTTCCCTGTAAGGCAATGCGCGCCGGTTCTACTCCGCCGAGAGTGTGACTGGGGCGGAGAACTGCGGGGACAGTCCGTTGTTGGCAAAATTGTTCACTTTCACGCGATAGATTCCGGGCTGCCAGACAACGAGGGTCGGCGCGATTTCGTATTTCAAGGATTCCCACGCGCCGGTTTGCCCGTTCAACCGTTGCCATTGGTAGAAGATTTGCCCGCCACCGGTGACGTCAACTTCCAGAACGATTGCGACAACTTCGCCAGTGTTTTCGTCCCGAATTTCGTCGGTCTCGAAAACGTCGCTAATCGCCACCGGTGCGAGTGAGTCGTTTGTCTTGCCGAGAATGGCATTGAAGATGTCGTTGTTGGTCAACCGCGTTGATATCGAAATTGCCGGCGTCTCCGTGGGCGGTTCCGTCGGCGGTTCCGTCGGCGGTTCCGTAGGAGCATCATTCGTGCCGGCATTGTCCGTCTCATCATCAGAATCAAACGGAGCGATTGTTTCTTCTTCGTTGGATGGAGAATTATTTTCGCCGCCGCCGCTGTCGCCGCCGTCTGGATTTTCGGTTTCCGCAAGAACGACAATTCCGTCAAAGGTTTTCTGTGTCGAAGAATCGCCCTTTGTGAACGTGGCTGTCAGCGAAACGTTTGCGTCGGATTCACCGGCAACGGGGCGCGTAACCGTTCCGTCGTTTGCAATGACGGACGGGTTGTCGCTTTCCCAAGCGATGCGCACGTTGTTTTCGAGGTCTTCTGACGGCAAGAAGAGGTTTTCGGTGATTGTTGTCGCGGAAAGATTCTTTCCGAGAATCGTCTCCCAATTCAGCGCGTTCCGCGTTGCCTCAACAGCGTCGGTATCAAGGGCGTCGTCATTGCTGTTTTCATCGTGACCGTCGTCATTGTTAGTTTCGGTGAAACCGCCGTCATCCTCGTCATCACCACCGGCGTCGCCGGTTTCGCCGCCGGTGATGCCAGTTTCGCCGCCGTCGCTGGTGTCACCGGAGCCACCTCCATCATCGGTGCCGCCGGTATCGCTGGTGTCGCCGGTGTCGCCGGTGTCGTCAGTATCGCCGGTGTCATCACCGCCGTCGTCGGTTTCGGGTTCGCGCGTGTTTTCATCGGGAATGCCGTCGAGCGTGGCAATCTCACTGGTTGCGGTTCCGGCGATGTTTGTGATTGCAACGCGGAACTGCCGACCGTTGTCGGAGTAGTGCAAATCAAAGAGGAGCAACGTTTGCAAAGTTGCGTCCTCAATTTGTTCCCATTCCGAGGAGTCGCTGGCGCGCGTCTCCCATTGGAAAGTCGGTTCGGGGTCACCGGCAACGCGAATTTCGTCACCAAGAATTGCCGCGCCGTCGGTGACGAGGATTGTCGGGTCGAGGTTTGTTGTGAAAATTGGCGCGCTCGGCGGAACGAAAAGCGTTGTTATTTCGCTTTCGGTGGTGCCGCCGGCATTGATGGCGACAGCGCGGAATTT
>JAISSQ010000083.1 GCA_031273045.1 Puniceicoccales bacterium | reverse complement strand
CGTTCGGCGGAGAGGCGGTTTTTGAACTGCCAGACCCAGTTGTTCCAGTCGCCGGCGGGCGTATCCGCCCACAGCCCTTGCCCGTGGAACCAGTTTTCGCGGCGGTCTTGCGGGAACATGGCGTGAGCGGCGCGGACGGTGTGCCGTAGTCCGCCGGTGGTGGTGGTGGCCGGCGGCGGAGTTAAGCGGAGTTAAAGCCCTTTTTCGGCGAATTTCGGGAGGAGGTATTCGCTGCAACTGTCGAGCGAGGCGAGTTCCTTGTAGTCGTTCTCCGGCACCTCAATCCCGTATTTCTTGCGCAATTCCATCACGATGTCCAGGAAGTCCATCGAATCGAGGGAGAGTTGGTCGCGCAACCGGACGTCCGGCTTGACATTTCCGAGGTCCTCGTCGGGCGCGATTTCAGCCACGATGTCGAGGACGATTTTGTGCACTTGTTCCTTGGTCATTCTTTCAAACAGGAGATTTGGAAAATGGATTGTTTGCGGGCGCGCAGAGTGCCGCGCCACCGGCGCGTGGCGAGGATAAAAACCGGATTGTCTCTTGCCGCGTTCGCGCCGGCGGCGTTCCTTCGCCCCTCATGCGCAACGACGCCCAAGCCGGTCAAATCCGCTCCCGGCACATCCTCGCCCTCGTGTGGGACTTCGACAAGACGCTCATCCCGGGCTACATGCAAAGCCCGCTGTTCAAGGCCTACGGCATTGACGAGGACGCCTTCTGGGACGAGGTGAACCGCCTGCCCGAAATCTACGCCCGCAAGGGCATCCACGTCTCCAAGGACACCGTCTATCTCAACCACCTGCTCTCCTATGTCCGCAACGGGCCGCTGCGCGGACTCTCCAACGCGCGGTTGCGCGAACTGGGCGCGGAAATCGAGTTCTGCGCGGGGCTGCCGGAGTTCTTCGACTCGGTGAAAGCGTTCGCCGCCGCCACCGGCGCCGCCCACAAACTCGACGTCACGCTTGAGCACTACATCGTCTCCACGGGGCTGGCGGAGATGATTCGCGGCAGCAAAATCGCGCCCCACGCGGACGGCGTTTTCGGCTGCGAGTTCATCGAGCGGCCGCTCCCGCCGGGCTTTCCAAAACAGGCCGAACTCGCCATCGAGGACGCCGGCGAAATCTCCCAAATCGGCGTCATGGTGGACAACACCATCAAGACGCGCTTCATCTTCGAAATCAACAAGGGCACGAACAAGAACGCGGTCATTGACGTGAACGCGGTCGTCGCCGCCGCCGACCGGCGCGTGCCGTTCGAAAACATGATTTACGTCGCCGACGGACCCAGCGACGTCCCCGTCTTCTCGCTCGTGCGCAAGAACGGCGGCTGCGCCTTCGCGGTCTATGACGAGGCGAGCGAGTCCGAGTTCCGGCAGAACGACGTGCTGCAGCAAGTCGGGCGCGTTGACGGCTACGGACCGAACGACTACCGCGCGAACGCCTTCACGCCGCGCTGGCTGCGGCGGCGCGTGCAGGACCGCATCGAACGCATCGCGCGGGCGCACGAATACGCGCTCGCCTCGCGCATCGCGAAACCGCCGCAGCACCTGCGCGCCGACGACGAGGAGCGCGCCCGTCGCAACACGCCGCCGGAACCACCGGCACCGGTGCAAGGCGAGTTGTTTTAGGAAGTGGTCAGTGGTCAGTGGCCAGTGGTCAGTGGTCAGTGGTCAGTGGTCAGTGACCAGTGGCCAGTGGTCAGTGGCCACTGATGTCGAGGGCGCCGGCATGGGGGAGCCGGCGAGCATTTTGTTCTGGGGGGGGGAACAACGCTTTAGGCAACGCCGTTCTCGGGCGCAGCGGGCGCAGGCGGCGCCGAGGGCGTCGGGTTCGCCACCGGTGCCGGCGGAACCGACGGCGCGGGCGGCGGCGTCGAGACCGGCTGTTGCGGCGGCGGCGCGGTGTCGGGCGTCACCGGCGGTGCCGCCGGCGGCGTCGCGAGCGTGCCTTTCGGCTTTCGCGCTGCGCGCGCAAGAGCGGCCTCGCTGCCTTCGGCAAGCGCGCGCTCCTCGCTTTCCCAGACGGAGAGACGCGGAATTCCGTCATAGAAATCCGAGTCGCTGGGGAGGAATTTTTCGACAGGGGCGTGGAGGATTTTGGAAAACGCAAGCCACTCGTAGTCAAAAACAGAACGAATTTGAGTTTCGATTTTTGCGATTTTTCCGCGGTCGAGACCAGAGGCGCCGATGAGTTGCAACTGGGCGGCGAATTCTTCCTGCGTCAAACCACGTTGTTTGCGGAGGGTGCGGATTTGCGGCCCAATGAGGTTTCTGAAACGTCTTTCGGACATGCGCGAAACATAGCCGAGGACAATTCTTTTCGGGTTCGCGCTTGGGAACCTCGCGAATTTTTTTTCAACCTTTTTTAAACCCGAAAAATCGCGCCGGTAGCGGTGGGGTAGTGGGCAGTGTTCAGGGGGCTTTTTTGTCGCGCAGGAAGCGCGCGAGGGCTGCGAAGGCGCGTCCGCGATGGCTCGTCGCGTTCTTCTCGTCCGGCGCGAGTTCGGCATAACTGCGCGGGTCGCGGGCGGGGTCATCGGGCGCGCCGAGCGCGAAGACCGGGTCGTATCCGAAGCCGCCGGTGCCGCGCTCTCCGCGCAAAATCCGACCCGCGCACTCGCCGGTGAAAACGTGCTCGGTGCCGTCGGGCGCGATGAGCAGGAGCAGGCAGACGAAGCGCGCGCCGCGCTGCGCGTCGGGGACATCGCGCAGGGCGTTGAGCAGTTTGGCGCGATTGGCGGCGGCGGGAGCGGCGGTGCCGGCGTAGTTCGCGGTCTCGACGCCCGGCGCGCCGCCGAGCGCGTCGCAACACAGCCCGCTGTCGTCCGCCATGACCCAAGGCGCGGTGCCACCGGTGGCGTCGGCACCACCGGCAGTGCCGGCGGCGAGGGCGCGCTCGCGCAACGCGAGGGCTTTCTGGCGGGCGTTGCCGAGGAAGGTTCCGGTGTCCTCCGCGACGGCGGGCATTCCGCCGACGGCGGCGGCGGAGACGAATTGGACGGGCGCGCCGGCGGCGGCGGCGAGTTGGGCGAACTCGGCGGCTTTGTGCGCGTTGCCGCTCGCCAAGAGGATGGTGACGCCGTCGGTGGTGCCGGTGCCGGTGGCGGAAGTGGCGCGAGGCGTTGCCGGCGGGGGAGGAGTTGACTGGCTCATTGCTGGGCGGGGACGAATTCGATTTTGACGGGACCGAGGAGGCCGGAGGGGAGGAGCGGGTCTTTGGGGGAATGCAGGTTCCACGTGCCAAAGGTGCGGCGGGAGCCGAGGTCGGGCTTCGCGGAGAAATCGTAGAACCATTTGGGCCACGCGAGCAGGACGCCGTTCTTGGCGCGGCGGGTGTCCGCACCTTCGGGCAGGGCGGCGTCGCCGATGAGGCGGTTTTGGAGGAGGTTGGTGACGCGGAGTTCGAGCGTGATTTGTTTGGAGTTGGGAGTTTTGAGTTTGGAGTTTGGAGAGAGTGCGGCGCGGAGGGCGTCGGTGATGTCGAGGCGTTTTTCGGCTTTCCAGATGGTGCCGGCAGGAACGTCGTTGATGAAGACCTCGATGATTTCGTGGGCGCGACCGAGGTCGAGGATGGCGCGGGTGTCGGGGGTGTCGGGAGTGGAGAGTTGAGAGGCGGGAATGGAGGTGCGGTAAACGGCGGTGCCGGCGAAGTGGCGGATTTCTGGGTCGTCGAAGGTAGTCCAGCAGCGGAGGGCTGGGAGGGTGAGCGGCGGGCGGGAAGGGAATGTGAGTTGCCACGGGGCGGTGAGGGGGATGGAGCGGAGGGAGCGGGGAGAAGGGATAAGGGATGAGGGCAAAGGGATAAGGGTAGTTTCCTGCGGCGGAGGTGCGCTTTCTGCCCTTTGCCCTTTGCCCTTATCCCTTTGCCCTTGTTCCGCCGCACTATCTCCCCGCTCCCTTTGCGCCGTGAAAATGATGAAGGCGGATTCGGTGGGGCCGAGGCGGAGGTTGAGGGAGGTGGTTTTTTGGTCGGCGGCGGTGGTGTGGGCGAGGGGGCGGCGGGCGCCGGTTTCGGGGTGCCAGAGTTCGGGGGTGCCGGTGGCACGGAAGGTAAGGGTGCCGGCGGCTGCGGTGGGGTGGGGGTTTGCGACGAAATAGACATCCGCCCATAAATGGGCGGCACAGGACTTGCCGGCTTCGCCGGCGGCACCGGCGGCACCGGTGCCACCAGTGGCACCGGCGGCGCACTTCAGTTTTATGCGGCGGTGGGTGAAGGAGAGGTTTCCGTTTTTGAGGAGGTCTTTGCCGTCGAGGGCGGGGTTGGCGGGGGCGTTGCCGGCGCCGGTGGCGGCGAAGTCGGGCGGGATGGCGGCGTCGGCGAGCATTTTTTGAGCGAAGGTGCCGGTGGCGATTTTGCCGCTTGCCCAGAGGGTGCGCATGCGGTCGGCGAGGCGGCGTTCGGTGTCGGGGTCGAGGAGGCCGTGGGCGCGGAGGGGCGGTTTGGCGTGTGCGCCGACGCGGGCGCCGGCGGCGACGAGGCGTTCGAGGGTGGCGGCGAGTTCGGGGGTGATTTTTTCGTGCACCCACGGGAGTGCGAGGATGTGGTAGCGCATGCCGCTGGGGAGGACGATTTGGCGGTCGGCGTTGACGGTGGCGGCGGTGAGGGCGTGGGTGTTGATGTGGTCCCAGAGGTAGCCGTCGCGCGGGTAGTTTTTGAAGTGGACGGGTGCGTCTTCTGGGGCGAGGTATGCGATGTCGGCGACGGGTTCGCCTTGGCGGAGGAGGTGTTGGCAGCGGGCGACGTAGTCGTGCCACGGTTTGATTTTTTCCCACCACGGTTGGATGCGTTCGTAGTGTGTGCCCCATTGGTAATACATGACGCCGGGCGCGGGCATTTCGGGGCGTGGTTGGTGTGAGAAGGTGGAGAAGAGGAAGTGGTTGGCGCCTTCGCAAAACGCGCGGTCGCCGATGGGTTTGTAGGTGGCGGGGTGGGTTGCCCAGCGGTCGTTGGGGAAGGCGGTGAAGGCCTCGGCGGGGACGAGCGGGCGGCCGTAGATGTGGGCGGCGGACGCCATTCCGCGCATGTCGGTTTGGAGGCAGCGGTTGTTTGTCCAGAACTCGCCGACGGGTTGGTGGGCGGCACCGCCGAATTCGAGGAAGTCGGCGGGTGCTTGGTCGTATGCCTCGATGGCGAGGTCGAGGTCGTCGGCGTCGGCGAGGCGGTTGATGGTGCCGGCGAAGTTTTGGATGAGCATTTTTGAGATGGCGGTGCGGAAGTCCCAGAGGAAGCGGCGCGTGGTGTCGGGGGAGTCGATTTGGAAACCGAAGAAGACGGGGAGGAACGGGAGGATGTCGTAGTTTTTGATGCGAGCGAATTCGGAGCGCATCGCCGGCGTCCAGTTCTGCGAGCCGACTTCCCACGAGTCGATTTGGAGGCCGGTGAACGTGCGCGCGCGACCTGCGAGCGAGCGGTTATCGGCGGCGAGTTTTCCGATTTGCTGGCGGTAGGTGAACGCGGCTGCGGCGGCGGAGAGTTTGTCGCATTCGAGGGCGTCTTTGCAGGCGAGGGGCGGCGGGAGAAGCGGGGTGCCGGTGGCGGTGTGGCCGATGCGGAGGATGGTGTAGGTTTGTCTTTTCGCACTTTCTCCCTGCTTCCCGCTCCCCGCTCCCTGCTTCCATTTCAATACGCCGCTGGCGGCGTCGAAAAATGCGGTGAGGTCGCGGATGTCTTCGCGGCGGACGACTGGGTTCTTGGTGCTGATTTGCGGGTTGCCGTGCTGGGCGAAGACGGGGTGTCCGGGGAAGGTGGTGGGCTTGCGTTTGGCGGCGCCGGCGGGCGTCGGGAAGGCGAGGACGGCGATGTCGCGGTAGTGTCCGAGCGTCACCGGCGGTTGGGGCAGTTTGACGGTGAGTTCTTTTTGCGCTGCCGGTGATGACGCCGCCGGCAGTTCGACGGTCACTTCGGAGAAGGTGAGTTTTTGCATGTTGAGTTCCGGCGTAATCCAGTTGCCGCCGGTGCCTCCGAACGCGGCGCTTCCGAAGAGGTGGATTTGCATGCCGAGGCGTTTTGCTTCGCGCAGCGTGTGCGCGAAGAGTTGTTGCCACTCGGCGTTCATAAAATCGACGGGGCCGCGCGGCGGGATGTTCTGGTAGCCGATTTCCATGATGAGCGCGCCGGACATTCCGACGCGCCGCATTGCTTCGAGGTCGGCGGTGATTCCTTCGCGGGTAATGTTTCCGTTTTGCCAGACCCAGAACGCCCACGGGCGGCTGGAGTCGGGCGGCTCGACGAATTGGGAATGGAGCGTTTCGAGGGCGATTGGCGGCGGGAGGGGCACCGGTGCTGGGAAGGGAAGAGCGGCGGCGGTGCCGCCGGCGGCGGCATTGGCGGTGGCGGAGAGGGCGGCGCAGAGGGCGGCGGCGCCGGTGGCGAGAGTTTTGAGCGAGACCATTCCGCTCCAAACACAAGCCGCCGTCGCTATGTTCCACCGCCCCGAAACCCACCCCGCGCTCTTCATCCCTTATCCTTCATCCTTCCGCTCCGGCAACCCACCCGCGCCGGTGCTGTCTTCCTGCGCCGTTATGCGTTTTCCCGTCTTCTCTTCCCGCGCCGCCACCGGCGCCGCCCTCTGCGCCGCGCTTTTTATCCCTTATCCTTCATCCTTCATCCTTTCTTCTTCCGCCGCTCCGCAGGACGCCGCCGCTGTCGCCACGCGCCTCGCCGCCGAGAAGGACGCCGCCGCGCGCCGCGCCGCCGCTCACGCCGATTACCCGATTCGCCCCGCCGCGCTCACCGACGTCGCCGTCACCGGCGGCTTCTGGGGCGAGCGTTTCGAGACGAACCGCAAGGTGACCGTCGCCGCCGACTTCTCGAAGTCCGAGCAGACCGGTCGCCTCTCGAACTTCGCCCGCGCCGGCCGTCTCGAAAAGGGAAACTTCCGAGGCATCCCGTTCGACGACTCCGACGTCTATAAAATCATCGAGGGCGCCTCCTACACGCTCGCGCAGACGCCCGACCCGAAACTCGACGCCTACCTCGACGCGCTCATCTACAAAATCGCCTCCGCGCAGGAACTCGACGGCTACCTGCACACTGCCCGAACCATCGGCAACCTGCGTCACAAAATGCTCGGCCACGCGCGCTGGGCGAACCTCACCGACGGCCACGAACTCTACAACGTCGGGCACCTCTACGAGGGCGCCGCCGCCCACTATGCCGCCACCGGCAAGCGCGCGCTGATGCACGTCGCCCTCAAAAACGCCGACCTCGTTTGCTCCGTCTTCGGCGACAAGCCCGGGCAAATCCTCTCCGTCCCCGGCCATCAGGAAATCGAACTCGGACTCGTCCGGCTCTTCCGCGCCACCGGCGACGCGAAGTATCTCCGGCAGGCGAAATTCTTCGTGGACGCGCGCGGCCGCGCCGACCTGCGCAAGACCTACGGCGCGCAGTTCCAAGACCACAAGCCGCTCTTCCAGCAGGACGAGGCGGTCGGCCACGCCGTCCGCGCCGGCTACTTTTACGCCGCCGCCACCGACATCGCCGCCCTCTCCGGCGACCCCGCTTACACCGTCGCCGTTGACAAACTCTGGGACAACGTCACCGGCAAAAAACTCCACCTCACCGGCGGCATCGGCGCGCGCCGGCGCGGCGAGGCGTTCGGCGCGAACTACGAACTGCCCAACGAGTCCGCCTACCTCGAAACCTGCGCCGCAATCGCCAACGCCCTCTGGAACCACCGCCTGTTCCTGCTCCACGGCGACGCCAAATACCTCGATGTCCTCGAACGCATTCTCCACAACGGCTTCCTCTCCGGCATCTCGCTCGCCGGCGACGAATTTTTCTATCCCAATCCGCTCGCCTCGCGCGGCAACTACCGCCGCTCAAAATGGTTCGGCTGCTCCTGCTGCCCCGTCAACATCGTCCGCTTCATCCCGCAAATCGGGCAATTCGCGTATGCCTCCAAGGAAGATGTTCTCTACGTCAACCTCTTCCTCAACAGCACCGCCACGCTGCGCACCGCTGCCGCCGGCAACGTCAAAATCGCCCAGAGCACCAACTACCCGTGGGACGGCAAAATCCGCCTCACCATCACCCCCGAAAAACACGACGCCGACTTCACCCTCAAAATCCGCCTCCCCGGCTGGGCACAAAACCGCCCCGTGCCAAGCGATTTGTATGCGTATGTAGGGAGCGGGGAGGAAGTGCGGCTTGCGCTATCCAGTTCCAGCGGTGCTGTTCACAGCACCACCGGCGACGGTAGCGGCGCAGCCGCCGCACTATCTCCCTGCTCCCCGTTCCCCGCTCCCCGCTCCCTCCTCACCCCCGACGGCTTCCTCACCATCCGCCGGCAGTGGCGCGCCGGCGACACCGTCACCCTCGAACTGCCGATGCCCGTCCGCCTCGTCCGTGCCCACGACGCCGTCGCCGCCGACCGTGGCCTCCTCGCCGTCGAACGCGGCCCCCTCGTCTATTGCGCCGAGACCGCCGACAACCCCGCCCCCATCTACTCGCTCGCCCTTGATGTGCGGAGCACTCTATCCAGTTCCAGCGGCGCTGTTCACAGCGCCACCGGTGCCACCGGCGCCACCGGCACCACCGGCACCACCACCGCACCCGCCCGCATTCTCGCCCACGATTTCCTCCAACTCCGCGTCCCCGCGCTCGCCGTCGCCGCCGACCGCGCCGGTAACCGCACCACCCGCCCCGTCACCGTCACGCTCATTCCCTACTATGCGTGGTGCCACCGAGGCGCCGGACAAATGCGCGTCTGGCTCCCCGCCTCTCCCGACGCCGCCGAACCCCAGCGCGACCCCGCCATCACCACCTCCCACCAACCCAACGACACCGCCGACAAACTCGAAGCCGCCTCCGACGGCATTATCCCCGCCGCCGGCAGTGCCGGCAGTGCCGACCACTCCGTCAAACGCACCACGTGGTGGCCGCGCCGAGGCACCACCGAATGGCTCCGCTACGACTTCACACGCCCCCGCACCGTCCGCTCCACCGCCGTCTATTGGTTCGACGACACCGGCACCGGCGCCTGCGCCGTCCCCGCCTCGTGGAAAATTCAATACCTCGAAGAACCCGCCGCAGCCGCCACCGCAAACGCTGCCACCGCCGCCGGCGCCATCGTCCTCGACGGCAACGCCGCCTACGCCGCGCAGCAACGTGCCGCCGGTGCCGGCAAATGGCGCGACATACCCGCCGACGCCTACCCCGTCGCCAAAGACCGCCTCTGCCGCGCTACCTTCGCCGCGCCCGTCACCGCCCGCCGCTTCCGCCTCCTCGTGAAACTCGCCACGGGCAAATCCGCCGGCGTCCTCGAATGGAAACTCGACGAGCAGTAGCACGCAACGCGCCACCACCGGTGGCACCAGCCACCACCACCGCCGGTGCGGCTCACTTCGTCGCGCCGGTGGTGTCGTCGAAAAGTTTTTGCGGGTCGAGTTCGTCCATCACGTAAACGCCGTGAATGGAGCCGGCGGCCTTCGGGTCGTGCCATTTCCAGACGACGGTGCCGTCGGGCGCGAACTCGACGACCTGCTGGTGCTTGCGGCTGTCGTTCGCGCCGTGACCGGTCCACGTCGCAGAGACGATGTTGCCGTTTTTCAACACGTGGAACTGGCTCATGTAGTAGTAGCCGGCACCGGTGGACTTCGGGTTGCCGTTGCCCCAGCGACGCAGGATGTCGCCCTCCCAACCGAGTTCCGCCATGAAGCCCGCGTAGCCGCCGCCGAGCAACAGATTGCCGTTCGGCAATTCGCTGACTTGGTAAATCTGTTTCGCGCCGGGGACGCTCCGTTTGCGCAGGATTTTGCCCGCGCCACCGGCGTCCGCGATGCTGCACTCATAGACGCTGTTTCCGCCGTCGGCGGCGAGGAACGTGCCGCGCTTCGTGAGCCGGATTTGCCGCACGCCGCCGAAGGGCAGTTTCCATTTCGCGATTTCCTTGCACTGCCCCTTGGCGTCGGCCTTCGCGAACCGCACGAACTGCGAGTCGCGTCCGCGCGGACTGCTGATGAGCGTGCCGCCGTCGGGCAGCCGCACGGCGCACGACACCTGCCCGTAGCGCGATTTGTTGACGACGTTGACGACCGTCTTGCGCGTCGCGAGGTCGTATTCGCGGAACCCGCCGAAATCTTTCAGCGACACGAGCAGCCGGTTGTTTCCGACGAGTTGAAAGCCCCAGCCGTGCGTCCCTTTGAGCGGGAACGACCAGTTGTTGGCGGGGTTCGTCTCGTCAACGTAGAGCACCTGCGGGCGCGACTCGTCGAGCAGCAGCAACTTGTGCTTGATGACCGGTGCCGGCGCGGCGGAGGCACCGTCGCCGGCACCGCTGGCGATAACGGCAACGAACGGCGCGGACACCGCGATTGCGAGCACTCCGGCGAGCCACCGGCGGCGGGAAAAAATGGAAGACATGCGGCGCGGAAGGAAAGAAGAACGCCGACGGGTTAAAGGATAAACTGGGGGGGGGCACATGGAGCGCCGCACATGGAGCGCCACACATGGAGCGCCGACTTGCTTCTCACTGGCCACTGACCACTGGCCACTGACCACTGGCCACTGACCACCAGCCACTGCCCGCTACCCTTCAATCGCAGCCGACGCGCCATCACCGGCGCCTTCGCCGAGGGTGGTGCCGCCAACGACTTGGACTTTCGACATTATCTCTTTCGCGATTTCGTCGCCGACGGCGGGGTTCTTCGCGAGATACTCTTTGGTCGCCTCGCGGCCTTGTCCGATGAGTTGGCCTTTGTAGGCGAACCACGCGCCTTTCTTTTCGACGATTTTGTTCTCGACGCCGAGGTCTATCAACGAGCCGGTGCGCGAGATGCCTTCGTTATACATGATGTCGAATTCGCACTCGGT
>JAISSQ010000055.1 GCA_031273045.1 Puniceicoccales bacterium | reverse complement strand
TTTCCGGCTCGGTGTTCGGCGGGTAGAGTTCGGCGCGGCGCGGCCACCAGCGGGGCGACAATTCAAATCCACCCTCCAACCATTCCGTCGCGTATTGGAAAAACGGGGCGTCGCTTCCGTCGAGAACAAGGGTGCCGACGGGGGTTTTGTTTTCAAAGAGGACGTTGAGTTTTTTAAGCGGCATTGTCGGCTCCTCCTTGTTTTTGGGTTTTGCGGGCGCGCTGGCGGGAAGCGGCGCGGCGTTCGAGTTCCTCGATGGAGCGCGGGGTGTTCAGGGCGAGGAAGGTGACGTCGCCGCCGCGGCCGAGGGCGCGAATGATTTCGAGGAATTTCTTGAGGGTGATGTCGCCGGTTTTCTCAAAGCGGAAGTAAGTTGCCGGCGAGATGCCGACGCGGGCGGCGATGTCGGATTGCGTGACGTTTTGAGCAAGACGTGTGCGCCGCACCTCTTCCGCCAAGTTAATGGCGGTGTTTTGAGCGACTGTTTGTGAGAAGTTTTGCATAGTTAAAACGTCAAATGTTAATAGTTAATCGGTCTTTTCAAGTTTAATTTGTCATTTTTGACTGGTTATTTTCGTTCGTGAGTGGTGCCGGTGGCACTGGATTGGGCGGCGGCGTCTTGCCACTGGGCGCAGAGGCCGAGGCCGTAGCCCTTTTCGCCGAGGAGGGTGCTGCGGGGAACGAGGTGGAGGGCGCGGACGAGGGCGTTGGCGTCGGCGGAAGTGTCGGCTTCAAAGACGTAAACGCTACCGGCGGGGACGGCGAAGTGAGTGGGTTTGGCACCGGCGGTCTTCGTGCTGCCGACAGTCGTTGTGTTGCCGGCGGTTGGATTGCCGGCAGTCGTCTCGGTTGGGGGATTGCCGAGTGCCCAGCCGGTGACGGGGACGGGTTTGTCAACCAGCGCGGCGATGAGGCGGGCGTTGATGAACGGGGCGGACTGGACGCGGGCGCGCCAGTCGGCGCGGGATTCGCCGGGCTTGCGTTCGATGGTTTGGGGGAGGAGGACGGCACCGGTGGTTGGGTTAATCCAGTTGGGGAGCCAGCCACCGGGATGGTTTTTTAATTTTGGGAAAATGGCGGGCGAGAGAAGCGTCCAGCGGATGCGGATTTTGCCGGCGGCGGGTGGAATTTCAGGGAGCGCAGGAAGAATGTCGTCGGCACCGGCAGTGGCGCGTTCGATGGCGGCGAGGCCTTGGTTGCCGCCGAGGACGAGATGGCGGGCGCGGGCGAGGAGGCCGTCGGTGCCGGTGATGAGGTCGCCGTGCTCTTTGTCGTCGGCGGAGACGAGGATGCCGAGGCGCCAGTTGTCGCGGAGGCGGAGGATTTGCGAGGTGTAGAAGCGTTCGCCGTCTTGGCTGCCGGTGGCACTGTCAATGCCGATGCCAATGCGGTCTTCGGCATCGAAGATGTCGGCGTCGGTTGCGGTGGTTTGGGGATTTGTGAGGGAATGCCAGTTGGGGCGTTTCTCTTTGGTCGGACCGGAGACGGCGAGGAAGGCGTGAGTGAGGGGCGCAGGGAGCGAGGTGGTGCCGGCGGTGATTTCGAGGAGTTTGAAGCCGGCGTCGTCGGCGGGGGCGGGGACGAACCATTCGGCGGTCGTGGTGCCGGCGTCGGTGGAGAGGCGGACGGGGAACGGGCCGATGGTTTTGAGGGAGCCGTAGAGTTGCTTGCGGGCGGAGTCGTCGGAGTAATCGCGTGTGCGGTAGTTGCCGGAGTGGTGCTTGTGCGAGGCGATGCCGGCGCGGTGGAGCGCGGCGTGGAAGGCGGCGTTGATGATGTGGGGCGCGGGGAAAGTGGCACCGTGTCCGGTGAGCGCGCCGGTCATTGGGCGTCCGTCGCGGAAGAAGAGGGTATCTGTGGGTGTGAGGAGAAGAGCGTGCATTGGAGGAATTACGAATTACGAATTGGGTTAGCGGTTGTGGCAGTGTTGCCGGTGGCAGTGTTGCCGGTGGCGGTGGTGGCGGTAGCAGATTTGAGAGGTTCGGAGGATTTGGTGCGTTTGGCGAAGGCGGCGGTGGTGCAGAGGCCGATGAGTTTGGAAAGAACGGTGTCGGTGGAAGGGGCAGCGCCGACGGTGGTGCTTCCGGCAGCGCCGGTGCCGGCGATTTCGTTGAGGTAGTCCTCAAACTTCTTTTCGAGGTCGTCGCGGGTTTTGTGGTTGGTGACTTGGCGGGAGAGGGCGTGGGCGATTTCCTTCTCGGCAATCTCGTCGACGAGGAAGGTGCCGGCACCGGCGGCGGTGATGCCGGCGGCTTTGATGAGGGGCGTTGGGGCGTCGAGGTAAGGTTCGAGGAGGGCGATGATTCGGTGCGGGAGTTTGGCGGAGGCGACATCGGCGGACATCGCGGCGGCGAGGGCATCGCAGAGGGTGATGGAGCCGTGCTCCCATTTGTTGTCCCAAATGGTGATGCCGCCGGAGCGTTTGATGAGGGTGACGGCGATGGCGGAGCGGCCGAGGGAGGATTTGCGTTTTTCGGCGTCACCGGCGGCGTGGACGACGTCTTGGAGCGGTGCCTTGAAATGGGCGATGGCGACGCCGCAGGAGCCGTCGGGGGTGGAACCGTCGGCGGCGACAAATTTTTTGAGCGTCGCGCAGTAGGCGTCGCGCAGTTTAGCGGCACAGCACAGCGCGGAGTCGGCGGGCAGGAGCGCGAGGACATCGTCGCCGCCGGCGTAGATGAGGAAGCCGTCGGTGCCTTTGGCTTGGACGATTCCGGGGACTTTTTCGAGGGCGAACTCGCTCAGCGCCGCGCTGAATGCGGAGTGGAATTCGCTGCCGGCACCGGCAACTCTTTCGCCGGTGTCCTTGCGGAACCAATGGTCAACCATCTTGCCGGAAATCCACTTTCCGACGCTGTCGCCGTCGAATTTGAGGACGGCGAAATACTTTGGAGCGTCGGAATCGGGGTCACGTTTGTTATTGTTGAACGGTTCGTGGTCGGCGATGCCGGCGGTGTTGGCGACTTCGTCGAAGGAGAGTCCCCAATCTGGGTTGAGATACGCCAAGTCCCAGAAACGCTTGATGAGCGTCGGCGCGGAGAAGAGCAGGTGGTCGTCGAGACGGTTCTTGATGCCATCGCGCTCTGGGGCGCGGCCTTCCCAATTCTTGCCGTCGGCGACGGCTTCGAGTGTGCCGGTGAGCGAGTCCTTTTCGTTGAGGAAGGCGGTGCCGGCGGCCTCGCCGAAGTGTGCGCCGAGGTCGCGGTGCCAACCGCCGGCAGCGTTCGCGGCGTCGGTGGCAAAGTTGTTCGCGGCGAAGTTGCGCGTCGAGCGGACAGCGGCGAGCGTCTCGGCATTCTTCTCGTAGTCCGCCTCCCACGTTTCATCGCCGACGGTGCGCGGAGTCACCGCCCACGCGATTGAGAGGAAGTGTTCGACCTGATGGTCGAAGCGCGCCTTGGCAGCGGCGGACGGATTCAATTTTGCGTTACGGCAAAACTCCCAAACCTTGCCGGCAATCTGCTTCCACTCATCGCGAATGGCTTTCTCAATCTCACCGGCAAGATTGCTCGCGACGCCGACAGCGTCGTTGCCGGCAGCGTCATCGCCGGTCGTCTCACCACCGGTGACTTCGATAACGAAGACGTTTGCAAAATTGGGAACGGTGAGTTTGCGATTTTTGTCCTCGCTTCGCCGGGGGGAGGGGAGGGGGGGCTTTTAGCAGCACGTCGAGCAACGGCTGTTTTTCAATCGCAGGATAGATGACATCGACCTTCGTGGCACCGGCGGTTGTTTGCCGTGCTACCTTGACCCCGTGCGCCACGAGCCACGAGAGCAGATACGAGCCGCTCCACAGGTCGCGCGTCGAGCGGGCGGCTGCGATGAAGTCCTGCACGGGACCAATCTGAAAACGCAGGAG
>JAISSQ010000040.1 GCA_031273045.1 Puniceicoccales bacterium | reverse complement strand
ACCGCGCTCGAAGCCGCCTACACCGGCGGCGAGCCGTGGCGCGCCGAACTGCTTGAATACCTGCGCGGCAACCTCGCGCTCGTCGAAAGCGAACTCGCCGGCACCGCGCCCAAACTCGTCCTCGCCGCCCGTCCGCAGGCGACCTACCTCGCATGGCTCGACGCGCGCGGTCTGGGCGTCGCCGACCCCGTGAAATTTTTTGACGAGCGCGGCGTCCTGCTCGGCAACGGCGCCGACTTCGGCGCACCGGGCTTCGTCCGCCTCAACTACGGTTGCCCGCGCGCGACACTGCGCGAAATCCTGCGCCGCCTCACCGCCGCCGTCGCCGGCGCGTGAGAGCACCACCGGTGCCGCCATCCCGCCCTTCCTGCCCCCTTCATCTCTCAACCTTCATCCTTCATCCTTCAACCTTCATCCTTCCCCTGCGGATTTGCTCCCTGTCACGCCTCGTGCAGGCGTCCGTGGCGCAGGATGAGTTGGCGCGGGGCGCGGGCGGCGAAGGCGATGTTGTGGGTGACGAGCACGAGGGCGAGGCCGTCGGTGCGGGTCAGGTTGAGCAGGACGGACATGACCTCCTCGCCGGTGCGCTCGTCGAGGTTTCCGGTCGGTTCGTCGGCGAGCAGCAGGGCGGGGCGGTTGAGCAGGGCGCGCGCGATGGCGACGCGCTGGCACTCGCCGCCGGAGAGTTGCGCGGGCAGGTGGGAGATGCGTTTTTCGAGGTCAACGCGCCACAACAGCGCCTCCGCCTCCTTGGCGAGCGCGCCCGTGGAGCGTCCGCCGCCGGCGATGCGTCCGGCGAGTATGACGTTTTCGAGCGCGGTCAGTTCGGGCACGAGGTGGTAGGTCTGAAAGACGAAGCCGACGTTTCTCGCGCGCTGTCGGGCGCGGAAGGCGTTGCTGCGGCTGGCGATGTTTTCGCCGTTCCAGCGCAGTTCGCCGGAGTCGGCGGCGTCGAGCCCGCCGAGGATTTGCAGGAGGGTCGTTTTTCCCGCGCCGCTCTCGCCGCGAATGCTCACGAATTCGCCGGCGGCGATGCGCAGGGAGACGTCCACGAGCACCGGCAGCGGTCCGTTCGGCGCGCGGAAACTCTTCGCCAGCCCGACGGCTTCGAGCACCGGTGGCACCGGCGGCGTTGTTTGCGTTTCAGTTTGCATCGCGCATTGCCTCCGAGGGTTTTCGACCGGCGGCCCAGAGCGCGGGCAGTAGCGAGACGACGGTCATGAGGAAGATTGTGAGCACCGCCGCCGCCGCGAAATCGGCGGGGTTGTAGTGCAGCGGCACCTGCGAGAAGAGGTATTGTTTCGCCATGATTTCATCCATTCCGAACAGCGAGACGATGTTCTGCCGGAAGTGGAGCAGCGTCCACGCGAGCGCCGCGCCAAGCCCGTAGCCGAGCACGCCGATTAACAGTCCTTGCGCGAGAAAGAGCGCGAGGATGTGCGGCGGTCGCGCCCCCAGCGCGCCGAGCAGGCCGATTTCGCGCGTCCGGCGCACGACGTGGCTGAACAGCGTGCTGCCAATCGAGAACGACGCCACGAGCGTGATGATGAACATCAGGAAAAAGAGGATTTGCTTCTCCATGTCTATCGCGGCGAGAAACGCCTGACGCACGAAGGTCCACGGTTTGACGCCGCCGACGTCGGGGTGGAGGCGCGCGATGCCGTTCGCGAGCGTTTCCATTTCGTCGTAGTGGAGCGCGCGCCGGTGGTCGCGCAGTTTGAGGCGTAGCGAGGTGGCGGTGCCGGCGGGCAACTCGAACAGTTCGCGCCCCGTGCGCAGCGTCACGAGCAACGTCTTGTCGTCCACCAACTGGAAGCCGGTTTTGAGGATTCCGCAGACGGTGAGTTCCTTCGGAAGCACCTTGCGCTCGGTTTCGGCGTTCTTGAGCAGACGCGCCGGCGACGCCACCGGCAGCGTGTCGCCAATCGCCAGACCGAGGCGTGCCGCCAGCGCCGCGCCCACAATCACGCGCTCGTCGTCGAAGTCCTCCCAGCACGTTGCCGGCTCAAGGTATTTCCGCAGCGGGGTGACGCGCTCCTCGCGCGCCGGGTCCACGCCGAGCGCGCCGCACAGTTCAAGTTTTCCGCCCGAGACGAATGTCACCACCGCGCCTTCCACCACCGGTGACGCCGCCACGACGCCGGCGTTCGCGGCGCGCTCGATTCCGTCGCACAACGCCGCCGCGCCGCGAATGAACACCGGCGTTTCCGAACCGTGCTCCGCCGGCGGCGGCAACACCACGACGTCGCCCGACGACTCGCGAATGCGCCGCCGGTGCTCCTCGCCGAAACTGTTCATCACCGTTTGCACGACCAGCAACGCCATCACGCCCAGCGCGACTCCGAGGATGGAAACGGTCGCAAACACCGGAAATTTTCCGGGGGGGAAGAGTTGTTTGCGGGCGAGGAACAGCGGCCACATGGGAGAGTGTCCGGCAGGAAACGCTCCCGCGCGCAGCCGAGCAATGTTGGTTTTCCAAGGTAGGACGCCGCAGACCGCCGGCGGCGGCACCGGCACCGGTGGCACTGCCGGTGGCGCGCTATGCCTGACCTTCGGCTTTGCCGAGTTCACTCTTGGATGGGTCGAAGTCGGCGGCGGTGCCCCACGAGAAACCGCCGCGGACCGCGCCCTGCGCGTTCTTTTTGCGCCACTCGGCGAAGGGTTCCCCGTGGATTTCTGCGAAGAGTTTTTCGAAGCGGTCGCCGTCGTTGAAGGTCAGCGTTTCATCGGTGTCGGCGCGTCCCCGCTCGAACACGGCGCGCGCCAGCCAGTATTCGGCTTTGAAGGCGTCGGCGGTGACGGTGAAGACGACGCTGGGGAATTTCGCGGAGAGCGGGCGGACGATTTTGTAGGGCGGCTCCCAGCGGGTCGGGAGCAGAAAGCCGGAGGCACCGGCGGCGGTAGCATCGGCACCGGCGGTCTTGTTGGAGGCGTCGAGCGGGGCGAACTCGCCTTCGTGTTTTTCGAGGATGGCGGCTTCGAGGGCGGCGAGCGCGGGGGCGAGGTCGGCGGCGGCGGCACCGGCGGCGGGCGCGAGGACTATCGTGGAGAGGATGGGCGCGGTGGCGCGGTCGAGTTTTTCGGCGGCGACGCGGACGGCTTTCGTCGCCGGCTGGGGCACTGCCGGCGGAGGCGTTGCCGGTGCCGTCGTTGCCGGTGCTGGCGTTGCCGGCGTCGCGGACGCGGTGGTTTTCGCGGCATCGGCAGCACCGGCGGTGGCAGCGGCGGCGGTTTTTGCGGCGCGTTCGGCTTGCTCGCGTTTTTTGCGGGCGGCTTCGGCTTCGGCGCGGGCGGCTTCGGCGGGGTGGAGGCGTTTGAAGTAGTCGGCGGACTTGGCGAGTTGGTCGCGGTGAAGCAGGAGGGCGTCGAAGCGTTCGCGGGTGGCGACCTCGAAGACGTGGTCCATCTTGATGGAGTCGAACGGGCAGGTTTCGACGCAGATGCCGCACCCCATGCACACGGAGATGTCTATGTCGAAGACCTTCGGGCGTTTCATGACCTTCCCGTTGGCGTCGCGCTCGGCGACGATGTAGATGCACTGCGGCGGGCATTCCTTTTCGCACATTTTGCACGCGACACAACGCAGACCGGCGACAGGGTCATCGCCGTCGAAGACGAGGAACGGAAAGTTGCGGTAGTTTTCGGGGAGGCGTGCCGGCTCGTCGGGGTATTGGATGGTGGTGAGGCGGTCGGGGTCGTGGTAACTGCCGACGAGGTTTTTGGCGGTGACGCGCAGTCCTTGCAGAATTCCGGTTCCAAGCATGGTGGAGATGTGTCGTTTTTGGGGGTTCCCCGCAAAACATTTCCGCGCCGGTGCTGTCTTTCGCGGCATGTCTTCGCCATCGGTTTCCGCCGCTTCGGACGTTTCGTGCGTCGCCCCACGCGCCGCCTTGCGCGCCGCCTCGCATGCCGCCCCGCGCGCCGCCACCCGCCGCGCTTTCATCGGCAAACTCGCCGCCGGCGCCGCTGCCGCCGGTGTCGCCGCCGCCGCCGGTAGCGCGTTCAACCTGCGCCCGCTCATCAGCATCGCCGACGCCGGTGTTCCGGGGCGCCCCTCGAAAAATCCGCCCAAAGACCTCTCCGGCAAAATCAAGCCCGTCGCCACGAACCACCCCGATTTCGCGTGGGTGCGCGGCTTCAACTACCAGCCCGGTTTCTCGCGCGGCACCGGTGGTTACGACGACGGCACCGGTTGGGACATCTGGCGCGAACTGCCGCTCGACGTCATCGAACGCCAACTCGCCCGCGCCCGCGAACTCTTCCCCGCCGCCACCGCGCTGCGCCTGTGGCTCCCCTACAACGTCTGGCTCGCGCAGCCGCGCCGCTTCGAGGACGACTTCGCCGCGTTCGTCGCCATCTGCGCCAAGAACAAGTTCCGCGTCATGCCGATGCTCTTCAACGCATGGCACGGCACTCCCGACTTCGGCGGCTTTCGCTCGCAGTGCTTCGACGCGCTTCGCCCCGAGCAGTTGCAGAAGACCTTCGACTACGCCACCGCGCTCTTTGAGCGTCACGCCGACAACCCCGCGATTTTCGCGTGGGATCTCTGCAACGAACCCGAATACCCGCGCCTCCACGAACCCTACTGCAAGTGGCTCGAACGGCTCTACGCGCACATCAAGACGCGCTGGCCGAAGAGCGTCCTCACCGTCGGCGCCGGCGGCGACGGCTGCGGCAAAGACAAGAGCACGCGCCGCCTCGAACGCATCTGCGACGTCCTCGGCCCGCGCCTCTACTTCCTGCCCGGCCACGCGCCCGACGCCTACCAGAACTGGATTAACGAGCACGTCGCCTACACGAACGAAGTGCGGAAGCCGCTCATCGTCACCGAGACCGGCTGGCCGCGCGGCGGCAGCGTCGCCGGCAAAGCCCGCGCGCAGGACGGTCTGCGCATCGAGTTGGGCGTTCTCAACAACGCCAAGTTCGGCTGGCTCATTCACGCCCTGTGGGAAAGCCCCGTCGCCGACTTGCACCGCGAGAGCGACGGCCCGCGCGGCGTTGGCTACATGGGCTGCATCAACAAGGACGGCTCCCTGCGCGAAGGCCACGAAATCATCAACCAATTCCTCGAAGCGAAATGAGCAGGGGAGCGAACAAACCGACCTCGGCGGCACCGGTGGTGTTGCCGTCTGCGCGCCTCGTGTTGCCCGTGCGCCCGCGCCGACTGCGCGCCACCGCCGCCATCCGCGAAATGGTCGCCGAGACCGCCCTCGCGCCCGCGCAACTCATCCAGCCGCTGTTCGTCACCGGCGGTGCCGTGAACGAACCGGTGGCGTCGCTGCCGGGCGTCTCGCGCCTGCCCCTCGCCGCGCTGGGCGCGCACTGCCGGCGGCTCGCCGCGCTGGGCATCCGCGGCGTCGCGCTGTTCCCCAAGATTGACCCCGCGCTCAAAACCGCCGACGGACGCGAGGCGCTCAACCCCGAAACGCTCGTCCTGCGCGCCACGCGCGAAATCAAGGCCGCCGCCGGCGACGCGCTGCTCGTCTTCAACGACATCGCGCTCGACCCCTACACGACGCACGGGCACGACGGCGTGCTCTCCGCGCGCGGCGGCGACGACGTGGACAACGACGCCACCGTCGCCGTCCTCGCCGAAATGGCGGTGCTCAACGCCGCCGCCGGCGCCGACTTCGTCGCGCCCTCCGACATGATGGACGGACGCGTCGCCGCCATCCGCGCCGCGCTCGACGCCGCCGGTCACGAGCGCGCCGGCATCATGGCTTACTCGGCGAAATTCGCCTCCTGCTACTACGGCCCCTTCCGCGAAGCCGTGGGTGCCGGCGGCGGCGGCGGAGCCACCGGTGGCGCCATTTCCAAAGCCGGCTACCAACTCGCGCCGGGCAACCGCCGCGAAGCGTTGCGCGAGGCGTGTCTCGACGAGCAGGAGGGCGCCGACATCGTGATGGTCAAGCCCGCCGGTCCCTACCTCGACATCATCCGCGACGTCCGCGAACGCGCCGGCGTGCCCGTCGCCGCCTATCAGGTTTCCGGCGAATACGCGCAGATTCACGCCGCCGCCGAGCGCGGTTGGCTCGACCTGCGCAGGACCCGCGACGAGGCGTTGCTCGCCATTCGCCGCGCCGGTGCCGACCTCATTCTGACCTATTTCGCCGAAGCGTGGGCGCGGGACTATGCGTGAGCGGTGAGGAACGTGAAATTTCTGTTGCTCTCACAACCCCTCCGCTGACGCCACGTCTAATGCGCGGGCGATTGTCTTGTCCATGTCGTAATAGGCGTAGTCGGCGAGGCGTCCGCCGAAGAGAAAACGCTCGGCGATTTTTTGCTCACCGGCAGCGGTTTTGTATTGGGCGAAGAGGGTGTTGTTTTTCGCGTCGTTGACTGGGTAATACGGTTCGCAATTTTCCGAACACGCGAGCGGGTATTCGCGGGTGACAACGGTCTGCGGATTGGCGTCGAGCGGAACGCTGAGTTCAAAGTGTTTGTGCTCGATGACGCGCGTGTAAGGCGTCGCGGCGTCGGTGTAATTGACAACGGCGTTTCCTTGAAAGTCGGGCGTGTCGAGCACCTCCGTTTCAAAGCGCAAACTGCGGTATTCGAGACGTCCGAATTTGTAGCCGAAGAACTCGTCGAGTTTGCCGGTGTAGAGAATTTTTCCACTGCCGGCGGCGAGTTTTGCTTCGAGCGCGGCGCGAACTCCGTCATCAAAGAAATTCACGCCGCAGACAACTTCCGCTCGCTCGAACATCTTGGAAATCAACGGGTTGTATCCACCGACGGGAATGCCTTGGAAGGTGTCGTTAAAATAATTGTTGTCGAACGTGAAACGCAACGGGACGCGCTTGATAATGAACGCCGGCAGTTCGACCGCGGGGCGTCCCCATTGCTTTTCGGTGTAGCCCTTGATGAGTTTTTCGTAGATGTCGCGCCCGACGAGTTTCAACGCCTGCTCCTCCAAATTGCGCGGTTCAATGTTCGCAAACTCGGCGACCTCGCGGGAGACGCGCTCGCGCGCCTCCGCCGGCGTCCGCACGCCCCAGAGTCGGTAGAACGTGTTCATGTTGAACGGCAGGTTGTAGAGTTCGCCGTAAAAATTCGCCACCGGTGAGTTTGTGTAGCGGTTGAACTCGACGAGGTCGTTGACATACCGCCACACGCGCCGGTCGGACGTGTGGAAAATGTGCGCACCGTAAGCGTGGACGGCGATGCCGGCGACCTGCTCGCAGTAAAGATTGCCGCCGCTGTGCGGTCGTTTTTCGACGACGAGGCAGCGCTTGCCCGCGCGCCCCGCCCGTTCCGCAAACGTCGCGCCGAACAAACCGGCACCGACGATGATGTAGTCGTAGTGAGTGTGTTGTGTGTGCATTACGTCTAAACGTTCACCATTTCAAAAGCGGGCGCGCCAGCCGACATTGATTGACCACGGCACCTCGTATTTGCGGCCGAAGGCGGCTTCGTAGTCCACGTAGATTTGGTTCATTTCGTCGAGTTGCCACGCCAGACCGGCACCGACGCTCCAATGGACATCGTCCGCGCGCGGGTTTGTGTAGAGACCGTCCGAGTAAAGTTGTCCGTCAATTCCGTTTTGACCGCGCACGCCGGCGCGCACGTGTGGTTGGGCGGTGCCGTAGTTCGCGAAGTCGAATTTCCGTCCGAGGCGCACCTGTCCGCCGTAGCGGAAGACATGGCCGTCATTGAGGCGGACGCTCGGCGTTCCGGGCTCGGCGGAGAGGGTGAAATCCTCGTCGAAGAGGAAGAGATACGAGAAGAGGAGCGACGGTTCCGCGAACCAAACCTTCCCTTGCCCGAAGTCGAAGCGGTAGCCGATTTCGCCGGAGCCGCCGACGGCGCGGTTGTGGAAGCGGTTGGAGACGCCTTCCTCGGAGTCGAGCGTGCGGAATTTGGTTCGGAAATACTGCCCCTTCACGATGGCGTTCGCGAAGAAGCCGGAGCGCGTGAGCCACGTCGCGTAGAGACCGCCGATGACGGAGTGCGTGTTCCCCCACGAGCCGGACTCGTTGTTGATGTTGCGCCGCGAACTGTCGAAGCCGGCGAAGACGCCGCCGTAGAAGATGTTTTCGCTGCTCTGCCCGAAAATGGTGTCGAAGCCGACATCCGCGCCGAACTGGTATTCGGTGAACGAGGAGAGGTTTTTGACGCCGAGGTCCACGTTCGCGCGCTGCCCGTAGCCGCGAATCCAGAGGTTCTCGGTGCGTCCCTTGCCGGTGACCCAGTCGGAACTCTTTTTGCGTGCTCCGGTGCGCGGCGCGCGGGCGCGCGGGGCGTCACTGCCGGTGGCGGCGAGGTCGAAGGAGGCGTCGCCTTCGGCCGGCGTGTCGAACATTCCGATGCGCAGTTCGCCCTGCCGTTTGAAGATGTTGTCGAGTTGCGAGAACCAACTCATCGGCAGCGCGCCGGTGGCGTTCGCGACGAACTGCCCGCTGTCGCTGTAACCGGTCACGCCGATGTTTCCGGTGTAAGCGCCGCTCTCGCTGTCGCGCAGGAATCCGAGTTGGTAGAGCCCGATGGTGACCGGTTTGTCCACGAGCGCGCCGTTGGCGTCCACGTAGTAAAGGGCGAGCGAGGACGCGCCGGCGAAGTTGTCCTTCGAGACCGGGTTCACGTGCACGTCGGAGAGCGTGATGAACGGGACGCCGTTCACGCGGTCGTAGAACTGTGAGGCGATTTTCTCCCCGTTCGCGCCGGGCAACTCGCGCAGGTAGAAATCGTGGGCACCGGTGACGGTGCCGCTGTTGATGGCGGAGGTGCCGATGACGATTTTGTCGGACTTCGCGGGCTCGGAGAAATTCAGCGTGATGACGTATTTGCCGGCGGCGCGGCGGCCGGAGCGCACGTCGGTCGTCGAAAGATTGCCCACGGTGAGCGTGCTCCCCTCGGCACCGGTTTCGGGGAAGACCACGGTGCCGCTGTTTCGCAGTGTGCCGTCAATGGTGACGGCGCGCGAACCGAGGTTCAGCGTGGCACCGGCGAGGTTGTAGAGCGGGCACTCGGTATGGAGGTGGACGTTCGAGATGATGGTCAGCGTGCCGCGGTTGCGCAGCGCGTCGGGCGGAGTTGCCTCCGTCGCCACCGGCTCCGTGAGCGTGCCGATGACCGCCACGCCGTCATTGTCGAAACCGGAGACGACATGGAGCGTGTCCGCCACGAACAGCGCGTCGGGATTGTTCACGAAGAAGTCGGCGGTGACGTCCTTCGCGTGCAGTTCTGCGGTGTAAACGCCCGCCTCGCGGGGCGTCGGACCGCGCGGTTCACCGTTTTCGAGAATGGTCACGATGAGGGTGCCGTTCTCGAAATTCGTCACGCCGGCGGTGTTGTAGAAATCGGCGAAGCGGTGGTTCGAGTTGCCGCTGACGGTGAGCGTGCCGGCACCCTTCTTGGTGAGGACGGCGTCCGGCGGCGCCGGATTGTCGGTCCCCTCGACGTTGCTCACCGTCGGGTCGAGATAGCCGATGCGGCCGGCGACGCGGATGTCGTGCTCCGAGTCGATTTCGATTTTGCCGCCGTTGAAGAGCAGGTCGCCGCCGTCGAACGTGCCGGTGATGAGAATCGTTCCGCCCGACGACTCGTAGGTGCCGGTGGTGGCGTTCTGCACGGTCATGCCGCTGATGAGCGAGACGCCGCCGCCGGTGACCGCGCCGGAGAGCGTGACCGTCCCGCGCCCGTCGAAGACCAACCGTGCCGAGCCGTCGAGCGTGCCGGCGAACTCCGCGTTGCGGTCGCTCTTGACCACCGCGCCGCCGGCGGCGCCGGTGTCGAGACGCCACGGCTTGGAAAATTTCTCGCCGTCGTCGTCGGCGTTGAGCGTGAGGCGCGAAGCGTCCTTGAACAGCACGCTGTCGAGCGCAATTCCCGCGCCGTCAACGATGTCGGCATCATTAGAGATGACAAAGGTTTCGGCGGTGGCGATGACGCGCTCCGCCGCCGGTGCCGGAGTGCTCGCGAGCAGGGACGCGGCGGCGGCGAGGGCGGAGAGGGGCAACAGGGCGCGCGCGCGGGCGGCGGACTTGAAGAGAATTCGGAGTGAGGTTCTCATGGGAGGCGAACGTCGAGGATTGGAATAATTTTTTTCGAGCGCGCCGGCACCGGCGGAATTGCCGGTTTTCAGCGCGCGCGTGCGCGTAGCGGGGACGCCATGTCGCAAAACCGAAGTCGAAAGACAACGTTTTTTCGCGAGCGGCTACGGGAACGCGGAGGAGAGGGCTACGGGCATTTTCGGTGCCGGAACCGCCGCCGCCGGTGGCGTGTCCGTGCGCATAGTCATGTCCCTGTCCTTCTTGCTCCGCTCATTCGCCGCCGCCGCGCTCCTCGCCGGTGGCGCGCTTTCAAACGCCGCCGCTGCTACCGCCGCCGCCGGCGAGCCGTCGCTCACGTTCGGATTGGTTGCCGACACGCACAGCGGCTGGGCGCGCTGGGAGAAGGCGGTCGCGTTCTGGAAGCAAAACGGCGCGACGGCGGCGGTGGTCGTCGGCGACATCATCGGCAATCCGAAGAGCGCCACCGAATACGACCCCGCCGGCAGCCGCGCCCTCGCCGCCGCCCGCGCCGGCGGCCTCACGCTCGTCACCGCGATGGGCAACCACGACATCCAGTCCTACAAGGACTACGACCGCTACACCGCGCTCACCGGCAACGCGCCCAACAAGCACTACGTCGTCAACGGCTACCACTTCATCAGCGTCGCGCCCGGCGCGAACGGCGCGACGCTCGACCCCGCCACCGGCCGCCCCTCCGCGATGGCGCGCACGAACTACCGCTACGTCCGCGCGTGGCTGCGCGCCGAACTCGAAAAGGCCGTCGCCGCCGACCCCAAGCGCCCCGTCTTCGTGCTCGTGCACGTGCCGGTGCGCGGGACGATTTACGTCTCGAACGAGTGGGGGAACGCCGAACTCGGCGACTACGCCTACGGAGCCGAGCCGTGCGACGGCAAGTCGGTCTTCGACGATTTTCCGCAGGCGGTCGTCTTCTCCGGCCACACGCACATCCCGAACAACACGCCGCGCAGCATCTGGCAGCGGCGTGGCGGCTTCACCGCCGTCAACGCCCCGCCGTTCGCCTACCTCGAAATGGAGAACGGCGTCGAAGGCGGCACCGTTCCCGACGACCGCAGCCGCGCCGGACAGGCCGCGCTCGTCAACGTCCGCGGCGGCACCGTGACCGTCCGCAACTACGACCTCGACGCCGGCTGGATTTCGCAGACGTGGACCTTCGACGCCGGCAACCCCGCCGACCGCCCCTACACCAACGCCCGCTTCGCCGCCTCGCTGCCGCCGGTGTGGCGCGCCGGCAGCGCAATCACCGTCGGCGCCGTCACGCACAACACCGCCCGCGTTGACTTCCCGCAGGCGCGCCCCGTCACCGGCGGTCCCGCCGGCGACATCGTCCACTCCTACCGCTACGTCGTTCGCGAACTCGCCCCCAACGGCTTGCCCGTCCCCGGTGCCGCCGCGCGCGATTTCAAACGCTGGTCGGCGTTCTACCTCACCCCGCAGCCCGCCACGAGCGGCTACGCCATCCCCGCGCTGCGCCCGGACACCCGCTACGAACTGCGCGTCTTCCCGATTAACGCCTACGGCAAGCAAGGCGCGGAGCCGCTGACCGCGACCTTCGCCACCGGCGCCTTCCACCGGCACTGCGACACCCACGCCGAAGCCGCCGTTCGCGCCGAACGCGCCGCGCGCCGCCGGTGAACGTGAATTGCCGCCGCCGGTGACGCCCGCTAACTCGCGCGCCATGCAAATCGAGGTTCTCGAAAGTTCGTGGGACGCCTGCCGGCTGCTCGACTCCGGCAACCGGCGCAAGTTGGAGCAGTTCGGCTCCGTGCGCATCGTCCGCAGCGAACCCAAGGCGTGGTGGCGTCCCGCGCTGCCGGCGGCGGAATGGGCGAAGGCCGTCGCAACGCACGAGGACGACGCCCGCGAAGGTCGCTGGCGGCTCACCGGCGACGCCCCCCGCGAATGGGAAGTCGCCCTGCCGCTCGCCGGCACCGCCGCCGGTGGTGCTTCCGCCGCGAAAAAACTCCGCCTCCAACTGCGCTTCACGGACAACTCGAAGCAGGTCGGCGTCTTCCCCGAACAGTCCCCGCATTGGGCGACGCTCGCCGCCACCGCCGGTGCCGGCGGCCGCCTGCTCAACCTTTTCGGCTACACCGGAACGGCGTCGCTCGCCGCCGCCGCCGCCGGCTGGCGCGTCACGCACGTTGACGCCTCCAAGCCCGCAATCGCGTGGGGGCGGCGCAATCAGGAACTCTCGCGTCTCGGCGACGCGCCCATCCGCTGGCTCGTCGAGGACGCGCCGACATTCGTCCGCCGCGAGGCGCGGCGCGGGAACCGCTACGACGCGCTCATCCTCGACCCGCCGGCGTTCGGGCGCGGTCCGACCGGCGAACTGTGGAAAATCGAGCGCGACCTGCCGCCGCTGCTCGACGCCTGCCGCGAAATCCTCTCCGAGCGGCCGCGCCTCATCCTGCTCACCGTCTATACCATAGACGCCTCCTCGCTGCTGTGCCGCAACCTGCTCGAACAACTCACGGCGGGATTTTCCGGCACCGGCACCGGCACCGGCACCGCCGGCGGCGCGCTCGCGTTCGGGGAACTCGCCCTGCGCGACCTCGCCGGACGCCTCCTGTCGCTCTCGCTCTGGGGACGCTGGACGGCGGCGTAGCCGCGCCAAAGGAAACTTGCCGCAACCGGCGTTTTGGGCAGAGTGCCGCGCCGTCAGGAATTTTCCCAAAACATCCGAAAACCGCCGCGAAACCGCCGTAATCCCGCTCCCTCACGATGTCCGAAACCGCCGCCGCCGCCGTTGCCGTTGCCGCCGACACTTCCGCCGCGCCCGCCGAACCGCCGGCACCACCGGTAGCACCACCGCCGCCGCAAAAACCGCTCATCTCCCTGCGAAACGCCGGAATTTGCTACCGCCCGTTACGAACGCTCTTCTCCAAAACCAAAAAGGAAATCTGGGCGCTGCGCGGTCTGAACCTCGACATTTTTGAAGGCGAAAAACTCGGCATTCTCGGACGCAACGGCAGCGGAAAGAGCACCCTCATGCGCGTCCTCACGGGGATTTACGGCGTGGACGAGGGCGAAGTCATCCGCCACAAGCGCGGCGCGCACGTCGAACTGCTCTCGCTCGGCGTCGGCTTCGAGAGCGTCCTCACCGGTCGCGAAAACGCCATTCTCAACGGCATGCTCATGGGGAAATCCCACGCGCACATGAGCGAGCGCATCGAAAAAATCCACGACTTCTCCGGTCTGGGCGAGTTCTTCGACTACCCCGTCTATACCTACTCGACCGGCATGGCGGCGCGCCTCGGATTCTCCGTCGCGCTCGAAACCGACCCCGACGTGCTCCTGATTGACGAGGTGCTTGGCGTCGGCGACCAAGTGTTCGCGCAGAAATCCTCAACCGCGCTGAAGGAAAAGTTCACCGGCGACCGCACGGTCGTCCTCATCACGCACGCCGCCCCAATCATCCGCGAACTGTGCGCGCGCGCCATCTGGCTCGAACGCGGCAAAATCCTCGCGCAGGGAACGCCCGACGAGGTCATCAAGTTCTACGAGAAAGACGTGCACAAATACACGACGTGAAAAACGTGAAGATTCTCTACGATGTCACGCACACATCGCACTGCCGCGTGACGAGCGGCATCCAGCGCGTCGTTCGCCGCGTCTGGCAACACTGGCCGGCGCGGGACGAACTCGTGCCAATCGTCTTCGACCCGTGGCTGGGCGACTGGCGCTTCGCCAACGCCAAGGAAACACGCTTCCTCCAAAAAGACCTGCCGCCGGCGGACACGCGAAAACGACGCGCGGTCTGGACGCTTCCAGAAAAGGTGCGCGGTGTCGCGCGACGCCTCCTGCCGCTGCCGGTGGCGCTGAAAAATCCGCTCCACGCCCGCCGGCAGTGCTTCCACGCCCTGCTCGTGCCGGAACTCTTCGCCGACAAGCGTGACTTCGCCCTCTACGAACGCCTCAACCCGCTTATCGCCGCCGGCACCGGTGCCCAAAAATTCGCCATCTTCTACGACCTCATCCCGGTGCTCGTGCCGCAGTTCTCCGAGGAGACATACCGCCGGCGTTTCGCCGCCTACGTCGAAGACCTGCGCCGCTTCGACGTCATTCTCGCCGACTCCGAATTCGCCGCGAAGACCCTCGACGATTACTGGCGCGCCGCCGGTGCCTCACCGGTGCCGCGCATCCGCGCCATCCCGCTTGGCGTGGATGCGCCGCCACAGCCCGACGCACTGCGCGGGGATGCCGGCGAGACCGCGTGGCAGGAAGAGCACGACGAGCGTGAACAGTCCGCCCAGAATGATTAGCCACAGGTCGGGGTAGGCGCGGGTCGCCCAACTCTTCAGCGCGTTCACAGCGACGGCACCGGCGACGGGACCGACGAGCGTGCCGCGTCCGCCGACAGCCACCCACACAATCGCTTCGAGCGACTTGTCCGTCGCCATCTCACTGGGGTTGATGATGCCGACTTGCGGCACGTAGAGCGCGCCGGCGAGTCCGGCGATGACCGCCGCGAGCACGAACACGAACAGTTTGTAGTTCGACGCCGCGTAGCCCGAAAACAGCACGCGGTTCTCGCTGTCGCGAACGGCTTGCTGCACTTTGCCAAACTTCGACGACGTGAGCCACCGGCAAAACAGATAGACGCCCACGAGCAACGCGGCGGACACGGCGTAGAGCGCGCGCTGCGTCGCCGGCGACCGGATGTCGAAACCGGCGATGAACTTGAAATCGGTCAGCCCGTTGTTGCCGCCGAACGTGAAGTCGTTTCGGAAAAACATCAGGCACGCGGCGTAGGTCAGCGCCTGCGTCAAAATCGAAAAATAGACGCCCTTGATTTTTGAGCGGAACGCGAGCCATCCGAAGACGAGGGCGACGAGCGCGGGCACGAGCGCGGCGGCGCCGGCGGCGAACCAGAAGTTGTGGAACGGCTCCCAGTGCGCCGGCAGTTTCGGGTAGCCGAGGAAG
This sequence comes from Puniceicoccales bacterium, assembly GCA_031273045.1. Lineage (GTDB taxonomy): Bacteria > Verrucomicrobiota > Verrucomicrobiia > Opitutales > UBA953 > CALNBE01. Next base: position 2,200 of record JAISSQ010000040.1, on the reverse strand, counting down.
ACCATAAAGTCCGGCAGGTCGCTGTGGTATTGACCGAGTTTTCCGATTTTGAGCGTCAGATACATTCCGAACGCATAGCCGCCGAGGGCGAAGAACAGGCACTGCCCCAGCGAGAGCAGCCCCGTGTAGCCCCAGAGCAAATCGACGCTCACGGCGAGCACGGCGTAGCAGATGTATTTTCCGTAGAGGTTGATTGTGAAGTCACTCACGTGGAAAAAACTCTCCGCCGGCGTGAAGGCGTTCAACGCCGGCAACAGCGCGAGCGCGACAAACGCGAACGCGCCGACGGCGATTAGTTCGCCCCGCGAAAACGCACCAGCGCGCGCCTCGGCGTTCGGGGAAAAGAGCAGTGTCGCGAGTTTGTTGAACACAGCGTCCAAAAAAGCAGGGCGCGTGCCACCGGCGGCGTCGGAGTCGCACCGGTGGTGTCGCTCACAGGTCGTAGAACGCGCGCAGGAAACGCGCGACGAGCGACTGCGGGGCGAAGCGCGCCGCGAACGGTCCGAGGGTCGCCTCGAAGACGCCGCCGGTGACGACCGTCCCCTCGCGCCCGCCGCGAATGGCGCGAATCAGGTTGCGCGCGGCGTGCTCCGGCGGCGGACCACCGGTGAGGTTGCGCTCGGCGGCGGCGCGAACCCGCCGCACGCGGCCGGCGTCAAACGCGATGACTTCGCCGCCGGTGCCGGAGGTATTGTCGCCGTCGTCGGCACCGGCACCGGTGGCGGCGGCGGGCGGTTCCGTCAGCGCGTCGTTGAAACCGGTGGCGTAGTCGCCGGGCTGAAAATCAATCACGCGCACGCCGGTGCCGCGCGCCTCCAAGAGCAGCGTCTTCGAGAACGCGCTCAAGCCCGCCTTCGCCGCCGAATACGCGCTCATCAGCGGGAACGGAAAGACGCCTGCGAGCGACGAGACGTTCGCAATCACGCCGCGCCCGCGCCGCGCGAAGTCGGGAAAAAACGCGCGGCATAACGCCACCGGTGACGCCAGCAGGACGCGCCACTGCCGCTCCAACTCCGCTTCGGGAAAACGCTCGAAGGGGCAGAAAACGCCGGCACCGGCGTTGTTCACGAGCAGGTCGAGCGCGGGCGCGTCGCGACGCAGTTGACGCGCGAGCGCCGCCACCGACGCCGGTTCGGCGAGGTCGAGCGTGAGCGGGCGGACGCCGTCGGGCAGGGGCGTGCCGCCGCGTGTCGTCCCCCAGACGGTGACGCCTTCGGCGAGCAGGGCGTTCGCGAAGGCGCGTCCGAGACCGCGACCGGCACCGGTGACGAGTGCCTCCTTGCACGGGAACGGACGCGGGGAGAAAAAGCGCGGAAGGCGCGGCATGCGTCCACAAAACCCTCCGCCCGCCCCGCTGGCAAGGCACCGCCGCCGGCGCACGGCGGAGCGGCGGCGACGGAGCGGCGGTGCAGCCATTAGGGTTGCGTAACTGGGCGCGCGCAACTGGGAGCACCGACTTTCAAGTCGGCTCGGAGGAGATGCGGCGCAGCCGCCATTCTAAAAAAGAGGAGAAGGCAAGGCGGCTATCGCCGCACCATCGCCGAGCCGACTTGAAAGTCGGCGCTCCATGTGTGCGGCGCTCCATGTGTGTATCGGCTTGGCGCGTGGCAGTCGGCGCGCGGTTCTCCTGACCCGCAAAGGGAATGCGGCAGGGCTTCATTCTCGCACAGGACATTTTCGCTATTGCGACCTTCGTCCCGCCTCTTACCGTCCGCGCCCGCATGGAAGCGCGCCTCCCAAAACTGCCCGCAGGCATTCAGACGTTCGAAGAAATTCGCACGGAGGGCTATGTCTATGTGGACAAGACGCGCTTCCTCGTGAACCTCATCGACAACGGCAAGGCCTACTTCCTTTCGCGTCCGCGTCGATTCGGGAAATCGCTGACCTGCTCGACGCTCGAAGCCCTGTTTCAGGGACGCACCGATTTGTTCAAGGGGCTTTACGCCGAAGAATTTTTGTCGCGGCCGAATTTCAAGCCGTCGCCGGTGATTCGCTTGGATATGAGCAAGGTGATAGCGGCGCGCGGATTAGGCGTCTTGGAGGAAACCACCACCGCCGTTGTTCGCGAGTCGGCTGAAAAGATGGATGTTGCCATTCCCCCGAACCAACAACCCGAAGTCGCCTTCCGCGAACTCATCGCCAGTGCCGCTAAACAGCACGGTGCCAAGGTCGCTCTCCTCGTTGACGAATACGATAAACC
>JAISSQ010000188.1 GCA_031273045.1 Puniceicoccales bacterium | reverse complement strand
CACCTCCCACCAATGAAGACCTACCAGCAGTTCATCAACGGCGCGCTCGTGCCCGCCCGACCCAATCAGGAATGGATTGAAGTCGAAAATCCTTACACGGGACAAATCGTCTCCCGCGTGCCAAAGGGCGATGACGCCGACGCGCTCGCCGCGCTCGACGCCGCCAAAAAAGCCCAGCCCGCGTGGGCGGCGAAGTCCGCGCCGGAGCGCGCCGGATTCCTCAAACGCTTCGCCGCGCTCATCCGCGAGCACCGCGTCGAACTCGCCAAAATCCTCGTCGAGGAGCAGGCGAAAATCCTGCCGTTGGCGCAGGTCGAAATCGACTTCACGGCCGACTACTTCGACTACTACGCCGGCTGGGCGCGGGTCTATGAGGGCGAAATCATCAACAGCGACGACCCGAACGAGAACATCTTCCTGTTCCGGCAGCCCATCGGCGTCGTCGCCGGCATCTGTCCGTGGAATTTTCCGTTCTTCGTGATGGCGCGCAAGGTGGCGCCGGCGTTGCTGACGGGGTGCACCATCGTGGTCAAGCCGAGCAGCAACACGCCGAACACGACGTTCGCGTTCGCCAACCTCGTCGCGCAGCACGTCGCCGACCTGCCCAAGGGCGTGCTCAACATCGTCTCCGGCGCCGGCCGCACGCTGGGCAACACGCTCGTGAGCAGCCCGCTGACGGATATGGTGACGCTCACCGGCAGCGTCGAAGCCGGTCAGGAAATCATCCGCGCCAGCGCCGCGAACGTCACCAAGGTGTCGCTCGAACTCGGCGGCAAGGCGCCGGCGTTGGTGTTCCCCGACGCCGACCTCGACCTCGCGGTCACGAGCATCGTCAACTCGCGCGTGATTTTCAGCGGGCAGGTCTGCAACTGCGCCGAGCGCGCCTACGTGCACAAGAGCGTGTTCGACGAGTTTGTCGCCAAGTTCACCGCCGCGATGAAGGCCGTTCCGTTCGGCGACCCGTTTGGCGAAGGCATCGTTTACAGTTCGCAGATTGACCGCGTGCAGCAGGAGCGCATTGACGCGCTGGTCGGGCGCGCGAAGGCCGCCGGCGGCGAAATCGTCACCGGTGGCAAGAAGGCCGTCTGCCCGAAAAACGGCACCGGCTACTTCTACGAACCGACCGTCATCCTCGGCGCGAAACAGGACTCCGAAATCGTCCAGAAAGAGACCTTCGGCCCCATTATCCCCGTGCTGCCGTTCAGCGATTACGACGAGGCAATCGCGCTCGCGAACGACAGCGACTTCGGGCTGACCTCCTCGGTTTACACGAAGAACGTCAGCACCACGCTGCGCGCCATCAAAGACCTGAAGTTCGGCGAGACCTACGTCAACCGCCACAACTTCGAAGGCATGCAGGGCTTCCACGCCGGCTGGCGCAAATCGGGCATCGGCGGTGCCGACGGTAAGCACGGCATGCTCGAATACCTGCAAACGCACGTCGCCTACGTGAAGATGTAAGCGCGCACGGTCGCCGAAAGAACACCACCGGTGGCGCGAAACACCACCGGTGCCAAGGGCGCGGTCTCGGTCGCGCCTTTTTCGCGCCCTTTTCGCGCCCCCTCGCCCCCCCTGCGCTCTTGCGCGGGGCGGGGGTGTTTGCCCAAACTCGCCGGCAGTCCAAGAAAACCTCCCGATGTCCGAATCCGCGACCTCCCCCTCTGTGAAAAACGAATCCGCCGCGCCGTCCGCGCCGGAAACCACTCCCGCCGCCACTCCCGCCGCTCCCGCCAAAGTGCCGCTTGATGCCGCCGCCGCGCTCGCCGCCTCGGGCGAGGCGATTCGTCCCGCCGGCGCCGCGCCCGAAGACCCGTCGGAAGCGCCAAAGCCGCGCCCGGCGTCCGCCGAGGACGCCGTCTATGTCACCCGCGTCGCCATCGAGTTGAAACTGCCCGTCAAGGGCGTCATGGCGGTCGTTTCGCTGCTGGGCGAAGGGGCGACGGTGCCGTTCATCGCGCGCTACCGCAAGGAGGCGACGGGCGAGTTGGACGAGGTGCAAATCACGAACATCCGCGACCGCGTGGAGGAGTTGCGCGCGCTCGACGACCGGCGCGCCGCAATCATCAAGTCGCTCAACGAGAACAAGTCGCTCACGCCGGAGCAGCGCGCGTCAATCATCGCCGCCGTCAACGCCGCCCCGACGCTCACGAAGTTGGAGGACATCTACGCGCCCTACCGGCCGAAGCGGCGCACGCGCGCCACCGTCGCGCGGGAGCGCGGGCTGGGACCGCTCGCCGAATTCATCCTCGCCAATCAGGCGGTGTTCCCCGACGCGGAGGCGGCGAAGTTCGTCGTCCCCGCGCCGTCGGAAGACAAGCAGGACCTCGCCGTTCCCGACGCCGCCGCCGCGCTCGCCGGCGCGCGCGACATCATCGCCGAGCACGTCAGCGACGACGCCGCCGCCCGCGCCGCGTGCCGCGAACTCTTCACCGCCGGCGCCACCATCACCTCCGAGGCGGTGAAGGAGAAGGCGCAGACGGTCGAGGCGCAGAAGTTCAAGGACTACTTTGAGTTGAGCGAGCCGCTGCGCACCGCGCCCTCACACCGCATCCTCGCCATCCGGCGCGGCGAGAAGGAGGGCTTCCTCTACTACCGCATCACGGTGGACGACACGGCGGCGGTCGCCGCGCTCGAAAAACTCTTCGTCAACGCCACCCCGATTGTGAACGCCGCCGGCGCCGGCAACGGTGCCAAGCACGTCCTCGAAGCGGTGGCGGACTCGTGGAAGCGTCTGCTTGGACCCTCGCTCGAAACCGAGGCACGCCTCGCCTCCAAGAAGCGCGCCGACGAGGAGGCGATTCGCGTCTTCGCCGCCAACGTCAGCCAACTGCTCATGGCGGCGCCGCTCGGTCAGAAGCCCACGCTCGCGCTCGACCCGGGCTTCCGCACCGGCTGCAAACTCGTCGTCCTCGACGCCTCCGGCAAACTGCTCCACCACGACGTCATCCACGCCACCGCCGGCAGCGACGCGCAACGCGCGGAAGCGGAGCAAAAACTGCTCTTCCTGTGCGCCAAGCACGCCATCAAAGCCATCGCCATCGGCAACGGCACCGCGAGCCGCGAGACCGAGGCGTTCGTGCGCGCCGTCTTCGCCACCATCACCGACGAGAAGGAGCGCGCCAAACTCCCCGTCATCGTCTCCGTCAACGAGTCCGGCGCCTCCATCTACTCCGCCGGCGCCGTCGCCCGCGAAGAGTTTCCCAACGAGGACGTCACCGTCCGCGGCGCCGTCAGCATCGGCCGCCGCCTGCAGGACCCGCTCGCCGAACTCGTCAAACTCGACCCCAAGAACATCGGCGTCGGTCAATACCAGCACGATGTTGACCAGAACGCCCTCAAGAAGTCGCTCGACGACGTCGTCGTCTCCTGCGTCAACCGCGTCGGCGTCGAACTCAACACCGCCAGCAAACAACTCCTCTCCTACGTCTCCGGTTTGAGCACTGCCCTCGCCGCCAAAATCGTCGCGTGGCGCGACGAGAACGGCGTCTTCAAAAGCCGCGAGGACCTGCGCAAAATCAGCGGCCTCGGACCCAAGGCGTTCGAGCAGTGCGCCGGCTTCCTGCGCATTCGCGACGCCGCCAACCCCCTCGACGCCTCCGCCGTCCACCCCGAACGCTACCCGCTCGTCGAAAAAATGGCGGCCGACGCCGGCGTGGACGTCCGCGCCCTGCTCGCCGACGCCAAGGCGCGCGCCAAGGTTGACGCCGACCTTGAGAAATACGTCAGCGACGACGTCGGCCTGCCCACGCTCGAAGACATCCTCGACGAGTTGGAGAAACCCGGCCGCGACCCGCGCGAAAAGTTCGAGACGTTCTCCTTCGCCGAAGGCGTGCACGAAATGGGCGACCTGCGCGAAGGCATGCGCGTCCCCGGCATCGTCACCAACGTCACCGCCTTCGGCGCCTTCGTGGACGTCGGCGTCCATCAGGACGGCCTGCTCCACATCAGCCAGATGGCGGACCACTTCGTGAGCGACCCCAAGGACATCGTCAAAGTCGGCGACCGCCTCACCGTCACCGTCATGGAAGTGGACATCCCCCGCAAACGCATCGCCCTGTCCCTCCGCGCCAACCCCGAAAAGAACGCCAAAAGCGCCGGCGAAAACGCCGCTGCCGGCGGCGCGAACACCACCGGTGGTGCCGGCGGCAACGGCGCGAAACGCTTCACCGGCGGCTTCGGCGGACACGGCGGACACGGCGGCGGCAACTGGCAGCGCGGCAACAGCGGCGGCTACGGCGGCGGGCACGGCGGCGGCGGAAATTATTCCGGCGGACGCGGCGGACACGGCGGCACCGGCGGCGGACGCTGGAGCACCGGTGACGGCACGTGGAGCACCGGCGACGGCTCGTGGAGCACCGCCGCCCCCAAGCCCGGCAGCGTTCCCAACGCCGCTAACACGCCCGGCAGCCCCTCCCACGGTTCCTTCACCAGCGGTGCCGGATACCGCGACCGCGCCGCAACCGTCGCCGCCACCGTCGCCGCCAAAAAAGCCGGCGCCTTCTCGAACAACCCCTTCGCCACCATCGACCCCTCCAAGTTCGACGCCAAAAAAGGCGGCACTGGCGGCAAAGGCAAAAAATGACCGACGCCTACCTGCAACGCTTCGCCGGCGTCGGACGGCTCTACGGACGCGCCGGCCTCGAACGCCTCGCCGCCGCAAGCGTTGCCGTCATCGGTCTCGGCGGCGTCGGCTCGTGGGCGGTCGAGGCACTCGCGCGAAGCGGCGTCGGCGCGCTCACACTCGTTGACGGCGACGACGTGTGCGTCTCGAACACCAACCGGCAGTTGCAGGCACTCGCCGGCAACTCCGGCCGCCCCAAGGCGGAAACGCTGCGCGAGCGCGTCCTCGCCATCAACCCGGAGTGCCGCGTCACCGCCATCGCACGCTTCTTCACCGCCGCCACCGCCGACGCGATTCTGGGCGAGGTCGGTGACGGCAGTGCCGGTAACACTGCCGGTGATGGTGTTGCCGGTGACGCCACCGGTGCCGGTGCCGGCGGCGCGCGCTTCGACGCCGTCGTGGACGCCATAGACGCGCTCTCGAACAAATGCCAACTCGTCGCCGCCTGTGCCGCGCGAAAAATCTTCGTCGTCTCCAGCGGCGGTTGCGCCGGCAAGCGCGACGCCACCCGCGTCCGCGTGACCGACATGGTCGAGAGCGCGTCGGACAACCTGCTACGCTTCGTGCGCAAGGAACTGCGCCGCAAACACGGCTTCCCGCGCCCCCGCTCCCGCAGCGGCAAACGCCCCGTCCCCTTCGGCGTCCCCTGCGTCTGGTCGCCGGAAATCTCCGCCGGAGAACCCAGCGGCACATGCGCCACCGGCAGTGGGCAGGAAGGCGTGGCCAGTGGCCGGGGAGGAGTGGACAGTGGCCAGTGGTCAGTGGTCAGTGGTCAGGCAGAAGTGGGTAGTGGACAGGGGGCGGTGGGGAGCGACCTCCCTGCCCCGTTGCCGGGCACGATTTCGCCGAAAGACGCCCTGCGCCCCAACTGCGAATGGGGCTACGGCACCGCCTGCTTCGTCTCCGGTGCCTTCGGCTTCGCCGCTGCCGGCGTGGTCATCAACCACATTGTCGCGCGCTACCGATAACCGACCACCACTGCCACGCTTCTCCATCTGGGAGCGCCGCACACATGGAGCGCCGACTTTCAAGTCGGCTCGGTAGAGATGCGGCGTAGCCGCCACTCTAAAAAGAGAAGGGCACTCCTAAAAATGAAGAAATGTGAATAACTTTTTGCGGAACAAGTAGTTATTCGCGGTGTCTTATTCCGCGCATGAACACTTACCAATGCACATTTTTTGATGGCGGCAACT
>JAISSQ010000018.1 GCA_031273045.1 Puniceicoccales bacterium | reverse complement strand
AATCATCAAGGAAGAAGGACGGGCACCAGATGAGTGGAATGCGAAACCAAGGAAAATCGCGCAAAAGGATACCGACGCTCGCTGGGTGAAGAAAGGTGGGCAGAATTACTACGGATATTCCTCGACCCGTGCCGTCGCCGCAACCGCCCGCCGTTTTAGCGACGCCAAAGCCGACACATCCGAGTTGTTACGATACTTCATCTGGTTCGCAAAATAGGCGTCCCTGTCCTTGTTCGCCTTGCGAAACTCCACCGCAAGCGGGTGCTTCGAATTCGCCAGCGCGTCCGCTGCCTCCGCCCCCGCGCTGTCTTGCGCGAACACGTCCGGCGGAGAGATGACCGGCGCGAACGCGAGCGCGAGCGCGGTTCCGGCGAGCAGGGCAATCGTGAGCGAGTTAGTGAGCGAGGTGGTCAAGAGCAGGTTTTCGCATGGTCGTGGTGGTCTGGGGGGTGGTCAGGGAGAAGAATGGAGGTGCTGGCACCGGTGCTGGCGCCGGAGGTGGCTTTGCGACCGGTGGGTCAGTAGCCCTTCACCTTGAAGAGTGAGGTGACGCTCTCGTTGCTGTGTATGCGCAGGATGGCGTCGCCGAGTAGCGGGGCGATTGAGAGCACCGTAATCGGCAGACCGTCGGGCACCACCGGTGTCGAGTTGGTGGTGATGATTTCGTCAATGATTCCCTCGCGCAGTTTGGCTCGGCCGATTTCGCCGAGCATGCAGTGGCTGACGAGTGCGCGGACGGTTCGCGCGCCGTTGTCTTTGAGGAGCCGACCGGCGGAGACGAGTGTGCCGGCGGTTTCGGTCATGTCGTCAACGATGATGATGTCGCGCCCTTCGACTTCGCCGACGAGGTCGGTTGCCTTGACGGTTGTGGCGTCGAGGCGGCGCTTGGCGACGAATCCGAGCGGCAGGTTGAGCAGGTCGGCCATCGCGGAGGCGGCTTTGACGCCGCCGATGTCGGGCGAGAACACGGTGGCGTTTTCGGGGTATTTTTTCTCGTGGACGTAGTTGTAGAAGACCGGCGAGGCGAAGAGATGGTCAACGGGGATGTCGAAGAATCCCTGCAATTGCTGGGCGTGCAGGTCGAGCGTGAGGATGCGGTTGGCGCCGGCGGCGGTGAGCAGGTTGGCGACGAGTTTTGCCGTGATGGGCACGCGCGGGCGGTCCTTGCGGTCTTGGCGCGCGTAGCCGAAGAACGGGATGACGGCGGTGATGCGTTTCGCCGAGGCGCGCCGCATCGCGTCAATCATGATGAGCAACTCCATGATGTGCTCGTTGGCGGGGTTGCAGGTGGGCTGCACCACGAACACGTCGTCGCCGCGGATGTTGTCTATGATTTGGACGAACGTCTCGCCGTCGGGGAAGCGCGTGACCGTGGCTTCGCCGAGGGGCACTTCCATGTGCCCGCAGATTTCGCGGGCGAGCGCGGGATGCGCGTTGCCGGTGAAGATTTTCAACTTGGGCGAGGTGCTCATGGGAGGATTCGGGATGTGTTGTTTTTAATAGACCACTTTGTTGAGCGGATACTCGACGATGCCCTCGGCCTTGTTGGCTTTGAGCGTCGGGATGATTTCGCGGACGGCCTTGTGGTCGATGATTGTCTCGACGGCGAGCCAGTCGGGATTGGAGAGCGAGGAGATGGTCGGATTGCGCAGTGCCGGCAATTGGGCGGTGATGTCGGCGAGCGCGTTTTTGGGCAGATTGAATTTCAAACCGACGAGCGTTGCGGCGTTGAGCGCGGCCTGAATGAGCAGCGCGATGGCTTCGATTTTGGCGCGTTTGCGCGGCTCTTCCCACGCCTTCTTGTTGGCGATGAGTTTGGTGTTGGTGGTCAGGATGGTGTCAACGATGCGCAGTTTGTTCGCCTTGATGGAACTGCCGGTCTCGGTGAGGTCCACGATGGCGTCGGCAAGGTCGGGCACTTTCACCTCGGTCGCGCCCCACGAGAATTCGACCTCGGCGGTGACACCGTGTTTCGCGAGGAAGCGGCGCGTCGTCTCGACGAGTTCGGTGGCGATGCGTTTGCCTTGGAGGTCGGTGACGGTCTTGATGTCGGACGCTTCGGGGACGCAGATGACCCAGCGGCTCTGGACGTTCGAGGCGCGGCTGTAAACGAGGTCGCAGACCTCGACGACGTCGGCGTTGTTTTCGACGACCCAGTCGTAACCGGTGAGACCGCAGTCAAAGAAGCCGTGTTCGACGTAGCGGGCGATTTCTTGGGCGCGGACAAAGCGACCGTCGAGCGCCGTGTCGTCAAACGTCGGCTTGTAGGAGCGCGAACTTTTGGTGACCGGAAAGCCGGCTTTTGCGAACAGTGCGAGCGTGGATTCTTCCAAACTGCCCTTGGGCAGTCCAATCATCAGGTAGGGTGCGGTGGAACTCATTTCTGGCGGAATGCGGAGGGAAAAACGAAGCATGCGTGCCGGCAAGGGCAAAGACCGGCGGCGGGGCGGGGAAGGCGGGGAAGGGCGGGGAAGGCGCGCCACCGGTGGCGGTGTTTGGGGCACCGCCGGTGCTCGCGCGAAGACCTCACGCGAACATTTTCCGAATCCGTTCCAACGACGCGCCGAGCCGCTCCACTTCCTCGTGCGTGTTGTAGAACGCGAAGGAGGCGCGGACGGTGCCGGCGACGCCCAGCGTCTTCATCAACGGCATCGCGCAGTGGTGTCCGGTGCGGACGGCGATTCCGTCGGCGTCGAGCAGCATGCCGACATCGGTCGGATGAATGTCGCCAAGCAGGAACGAGATGACGGCGACCTTCGCCGGCGCGGTTCCGAAAATGCGCAGACCGGGAATGGCGAGCAGCCGCTCCGTCGCGTGGCGCAGCAGGTCTTCCTCGTGCGCGGTGGCACCGGCGGCGCGGGCGGAGCGGACGTAGTCGAGCGCGGCGCCGAGCGCGATGTTGCCGGCGATGTTAGGCGTGCCCGCCTCGAAGCGTTCGGGAATTTCGCGGAACGTCGTGCCGGCGAAATCAACGACCTTAATCATGTCGCCGCCGAACTGATAAGGCGGCAGCGCGTTGAGCAGCGCGGCGCGTCCCCACAAAACGCCGGTGCCGGTGGGACCGCAGACCTTGTGCGAGGAGAACGCGAAAAAGTCCGCGCCGAGTGCGCGAACGTCCACGTCGAAATGCGCGGCGGATTGCGCACCGTCAACGAACACGAGAGCACCGGCGGCGTGGGCAGCGTCGGCGATTTCGCGAACAGGGTTGACCGTGCCCAACACGTTCGAGGCGTGGGCGACGGCGACGAGGCGGACGCGCCCCGAAGCGAGGAAGTGCGCCAATTCGTCGAGCCGCAGCGAGCCGTCGGGCGCGAGCGGGACGACGCGGATGACCGCGCCGGTACGCTCCGCGACTTGCTGCCACGGGACGATGTTCGCGTGATGTTCGAGCGCGGTGAGGACGATTTCGTCGCCGGCGCGAAACGGCGGAAGTTCGCCGCCGCCGGTGGCAACTCCGCTGTCGGCGGCAGTGCCGGCACCCCACGTCGAGGCGACGAGGTTGACCGCCTCCGTCGTGCCCCGCGTGAAAATGCACTCGCGCGGCTCGGCGGCGTTGAGGAACGCGGCGACGCGCTCGCGGGCGCGTTCGTAAGCGGCGGTGGCGGCCTCGCTGAGTTGATGAACGCCGCGGTGAATGTTCGCGTGCTGCTCGCGGTAGTAGCGGTCGAGCGTCTCGATGACGGCGAGCGGCTTCTGCGCCGAGGCGCCGTTGTCGAGATACGTCAGCGGATTTTTGCCGAGCCGCCGCGCGAGAAT
>JAISSQ010000151.1 GCA_031273045.1 Puniceicoccales bacterium | reverse complement strand
CCGACTGCAAAGTCGGCGCTCCATGTGTGGCGCTCCATGGGTGTATCGGCATGGCGTGTGGCGATTGGGAGCGCGGGTCTCCGACCCGCATCTGGGAGCGCCGACTTTCAAGTCGGCTCGTCCCCTCAATGCGGCACAGCCGCCACTCTTTTTTTTAGAAAAGCAAGGCGGCTATCGCCGCACCCTCACCGAGCCGACTTGAAAGTCGGCGCTCCATGTGTGGCGCTCCATGGGTGTATCGGCATGGCGTGTGGCGATTGGGAGCGCGGGTCTCCGACCCGCATCTGGGAGCGCCGACAGTCAAGTCGGCGCCTCCCCCCAAATCGGCGCCGCCCCCCCAACAAAAAAAAGAGAAAGCAAAGCGGCTGCCCCCCCCCCACCCCGACCCCAATTCAAAGTCGGCGCTCCATCTGTGTGGCGCGCCATGTATGTATCGGCTTGGCTTGTGGCGATTGGGAGCGCGGGTCTCCGACCCGCATTGGGCGCGGCAGGTCTCCGCCCTGTCCGCCACCTTGCTGTTCGTCACCTTCCCGCGCGCCGTCGCTTCCGTTGCCTCCTTGCATTCCGTCAAGCACAGCAGCGATTCCCTCCCACGACACGGGACCCGGGCGCAGCAAACGCGCGCGGACGCCGCCGGTGCCGGTGCCGCCGCCATTGTCGTCGTCGTCCGTGCCGTTGATTCGTCTCGACACGTTGCGTCTTTGGCACGTTCGCGCGTGTGGCGCAGCCAGACACGCTTTACCGGTGCCACGACTTGTTGCTCGCGCAAAAGGAGGCACTCTGTGTTGTGGTTGTGTGTTGTTTTTTGCCGTTGGGCAAAAATGGATTGGGTGCCGGTGGTGGTGTTTTGGGACACGGGTTTATTCATCCGACGTGGAATAGTCGGGGAGGTCGGCAAGGTCCTGACTTTTGAGGGTCGGGAAGCGGCTTCTGGCTTGTTTTGTGTGCTCGCCCCAGCGGGCGGCATCATCGGCGGCGCGTTTTGTATCGTCGGCGAGCGAGCGGATTTTCTTTGCGTCTGCTTCGAGTTTGCTCTTTTCGGACGCGGTCAGAGTGCGTCCGTTTCGTGTTCCGACGTTGTATGCGTGTTCGCTAATTGCGAATTGGTTAGTAACCTCGTCGGCGAGTTTTCGTGCGGCGTCGGCGAATTTGCGTGCTTGTCTTGCGCGCGGTTCCGCCTCTCGCGGAGCACCAGCGGCGTTGGCAATGCGCTCGGCATCGTCGGCGGCCTGCGCAGCGGCAGTTGCGCCCTTCTGGGCATCATCGTTTGCTTTTCGCAGACCGTAAATGAGGCGTCCGTCCACAATGCGTTTGCGCGCATCCTTGGCGTCGGCGAGGGCTTTTTCGGCGCGCACGGCGTGCGCTTCGGCTTCTTGGGCGGCGGACTTTGCGACATCCGGTTTTGCGACCGGAACGGCACCGGCGGCGGCAGCGGTTTGTTTTTTGGCTTCGGAGACGGCTTGTTCGGCAACGGCGGAGAATTTTTTCACTTCGCCAACCTCTTTGCCGTCGTGCGCGAGACCGAGATTGATGGCATCGTTGATGGCTCCTTCGACTTCTTTATCGAGGGCGTCGCGCGCTTTCTCGGCGCGTTGCGTGCTCTTGACTGCGGCGGCGTGGTGTTTGCGTGCGGTGCCGGCGAGTTCCTGTAGTTTTTTGGCTTCGGCGAGGGCGTTCTTCGCGGCGGAGACGGCGTCGGGGTCGTCCTCGAGCAGGAGGGCGACGGTGCGCGAGTTTCCGAAGTCCACGATGAGGTGCACGTCGCGCGTGGCGGCGGCGGCGGCGTTCGCCCAGCCGATTTGGAGTTTCGCGGGCGTGAGTTTGTTGACGGTGATGTTCTCGCCGGAGGCGAGACCGGCGACGAGTTCGGCGAGGTCAATCGTGGAGACGGCGTCCGCCAGCCCCTGCGAATTCGGGAAGACGTAGGCGGAGCGTTCGGACGGGTCTTCGCGCAACTCGGTTTCGTCCTCCGGCGGAAACGAGTGGAGGAGGAAGCCGCGGTTCTTGTCGCCGATGTTCGTCTCGATGGCGAGCAACAGCCCGTCGTGCGCGCCGAGGTGCGTGAGTTTGAACAGGAGCCACGGCTTGTCGGGGACGGACGTCCACGGCGTGTCGCGCCGGTTGCACAGGTTCACGATTTCGGCGGGGACGCGCCAGCCGCCGTCTCCCGGGACGATTTCAAAGGGCTGGAAGAAGTATTGGTGACCGGTGTTGGGGAAGAGGCGGGTGACGACATTGATTTCGGCGGCGGGCACGTTGGAATGACTCTCGGCGGCGGCGCGGGGGGCGCGGGCACCGGCGGTGCGCGGGCGCGAGCCGAACATGCTGGCGAGGTCTTTCTTGCCGCCCTCGGCGGTCGGCGTGACGGTGCCCGGACGGGTGAAGTTTCTCGCCCAGTTGGAGCCGGCGACGCGCGACGGGGCGTCGGTGTTGGATTTCGGGTCGGACATGGTTTTGGGAATGTGCTCGGTGGTGAATGGCGCGGGTTGGGGCGAGGGGGTCAGGCGGCGCTGCCGGTGCCACCGGCGGCGGCGTCCTTGAAGCGTCCGAAGACGGCGCGCAGCACGTCGTCGCCCGGCTTTTCCTTGTCGGCGGAAAGGTCGGGTTTGACGGCGCGGATGACGGCGAGGTTGATGAGCAACTTCGCCACGGAGAGCCACTGGACGACGACGTTCTCCGGCGGCTCCGCATCGCGGATGACCGGCGGCATCTTCGCGAGGTCGGCGCTGCGGCGCAGCGGCAGTTGCCCCGCGAGCCACATGGCGGTGTGGCGGCGCAACTGGTATTGCAACGTGCTCTCCATGTGCGGCATGCCGATGGCGCGCGCCCACGCGACGAACTCGGCGCGGCTGACGTTCTGCGCGCAGTAGCCGATGATTCGGGCGACCAGTGCCGGCGCGAGTTTCGGGAAGCGTTTCGAGAGGACGGAGGCGCTGGCGACGGCGGTGGTCTTCCAGCAACCGACCACCTCGGCGATGTAGTTCTCCAAGTCCTCCTCGACGGTGCCGCGCGCGCTGCGCGAGAACGCCGGCAGCGACTCGACGTCGGCGAAGAAGCGCCGACTTTCAAGTCGGCTCGCCGGGGGTGCGGCGATAGCCGCCTTGCTTCTCTTTTTTTTACGATGTGGCGGCTGCGCCGCATGGAGGAGTCGAGCCGACTTGAAAGTCGGCGCTCCCGGTGGCGGCGGCGCGGCGGAGGCGGTCGTTGATTGCCGGTGCGAGGGGGCTGTCCGGCGCGAGTTCAACGTGGATTCGCGTGTAGCCGGCGGTGTCCAAGCGGCGCAGGAGCGCGAAAACATTGCGCGCGACTTCGCTAGGCGCGCCGGTTTCCGAAAACCAGAAATCGCCGCCGGTGGCACCGGTGTGCACGCCGGTTTCGCCGGTGGCGCGGTTGTTGCCTTCGCCGGTGGTGTTTTCGGGGCGGCGTTGCCAGAGGCGCGCCTCGTTTGGGGGCGTTGCCGGTGGCATGGCGTTCGGGGCGTGAAGGGTGAGCGGTGTTCGCGGGCTGTAATGGCGGGAAAGCATTCCGGGCGCGACGGGGCGCGCGGCGTCGTCCGTCACCGGCAGTGCCGGTGGCGCGCCCTGGGAGCGCGGGTCTCCGACCCGCATTGGGCGCGGCAGGTCTCCGACCTGTCCGCCACCTTGCTGTCCGTCACCTTCCAGCGCGCCGTCGCTTCCGTCGCCACCTTGCATTCCGGCAAGCACGGCGGCGATTTCCTCCCACGGCACGGGCCCCGGGCGCAGCAAACGCGCGCGGACGCCGCCGGTGCCGGTGCCGCTACCATCGCCGCCGCCGCCGGTGCCGCCGTTTTCAAGCAGCACGATGGTTGACTCGACCCCGTGCTCGCACGGACCGCCGTCGAGAATCCACGGGCAACGTTCGCCGAGGGAGTCGCGCACGTGGGCGGCGGTGGTCGGGCTGACGTAGCCGAACGGGTTCGCGCTTGGCGCGGCGAGGAACAGTCCGCTCTGCTCCAAAACGCGCCGCATGAGCGGGTGCGCCGGACAGCGCACGGCGACCGTCGGCAGACCGGCGGTGACGATGTCGGGCACGACCGGCTTCCTGCGCAGGACGAGCGTGAGCGGTCCGGGCCAGAAACGTTCGGCGAGCGCGAGTGCCGCCGGTGACGGTTCGGCGATTTCGCCGAGGCGCGCCGCGTCCGCCAGATGGACAATCAGCGGGTCGAGCAACGGACGCCCCTTGGCGTCGAAAATACGCCGCACGGCGTCGGCGTTCAGCGCGTCGGCTGCGAGACCATAGACGGTCTCGGTGGGCAGGGCGACGATTTCGCCCGCTTTCAGGAGCGAGGCGGCGCGCGCCGTCTCGCCGCCGGTGAGGAATTTTGGCAGCGGCGGCATTACGGCATCACTTCATCAGGAGCATCGCGCGGGCGCGCTTGATGGTCTTGGTGACGTGGCGCTGCTGGCGGGCGGTCAGCCCGGTGTATTTGCGGGGAAGAATGCGCCCGGTCTCGGTCGTGTAGCGGGCGAGCGCCTCGGCGTCGGTGAAATCGTAGTCGAGCGGCGTTTTGGAGCGTGTCTGCGGTTGTGCTTCTGTGGACATGAGTTGTTTTTGAAGAGGACGCAGGAAACTGTGCCGGCGCGCGAAGACAAGCGGTTTTTTTGTCACGCTTTGGAAATTTCCCCTTGCTTCTGCGCGCATTTGCGTCGAAAACCAAGCCCCGAAAGGAGCCGCTGGCGAACACCGCCGGCGCTCGTTTCCCTTCCTTTTCACTTCTCCATTTTCACGTTCCTTCCGCGTCTCATGCCGCCCGACAAACTTATCAGCCGCATCAAGGCCGTCCTTGGCGGCGACACCGGCAACTTCGAGATTCAGAGTTTGGCGCTCGAATACTCCGAAATTATCGCCCGTTTGCGTGACCGGCTCGACCAGTGCGTCGCCCTCATCAACGCCGGCAACGACTACGCCGCGCTGCAAGTCGCCGAGTCCGCGCCGCCGATTCTCGACACCGCCGCCAAACTCGCCTTCGCCGAGTCCGCCGAGTGGCTCGCCTTCTGTCGCGAGCGCAACATCCCGTGGCCGCCGCCGCTCGACCCGCGCGCCATTGACCAAGTCAACAACCTCTACGGACGCCCCATCAACGAGTCCCACCCGCTCTACCGCGACTACCGGCAGGCAATCCGCGAACGCGACGAACTGCGCGCAATCACCATCCTCGGCTCAATCATCCGCATCAACCCCGACGACCGGAATGCGCGCCGCGAATTCGTCCGCCTCGGCGCGAAAGTGCGCGAGGGTCACCTCGCGCGCCTCGAAGCCCTGCTCGACGCCGGCGACGCCGACGCCGCTTTCGCGCTCGCCGACACGCTCGAAAACCTCCGCCTGCCCAATCTCGCCGACGCCCCGACGCTCGTCCGCGTCCGCGCCCTGCGCGCCGCCCGTGAACGCGACGAGGCACTTGGCGCGCTCGCCGGCGCCCTTGACGAGGCGGACGCCCTTCGCGCCGCCGGCGAGTGGCAGCCCGCCATCCCGTTCATCGGTCGCGCCCGCTCCATCGCCCGCGAGAACGCCCTCAACCTCGACGCCGCCATCATCGCGCGCCTGACCTCGCTCGAAGAGTGGGCCGCCGCGCGGCAGGAGGAGCGCCACCTCGCCCTCGCCCGCGCCGAGGAAGTCCGCCGCGCCGAGGAGAACCTGCGCGGTCTGCTCCGCAACGCGCCCAACGCACGCCTCCCGCGCGAGAAACTCCGCGACCTCGCCATCGCCCTGCGACGCGCAGCCGCCACCGCCGACCTGCTCGCGCAAAACCCGGAAGCCGCCGACGGCACCGACGCCGACGCCGCCCAGCCCGCCGGCGTCCCCGACCCGCAACTCGCCGAGGACGCGCGCCGCCTCGCCGCCGCCTTCGAGTCGCGCCTGCGCCGCCGCACCATCCTGTTCGTCCTGCTCGGCGTCCTGCTCGTCCTCGCCGCCGGCGCCGGTGCCGCCGTCCAATTCATTCAAAGCGCGGACGACGCCGAGCGCGACGCCGCCACGGCGCGCCTCGCCGTCCTCGTCCGCGAGAACCGCTACGAGGAGGCGTCGAAGTTCCTCGCCGGCCTGCGCGACAAGTCCGCTTGGACGCGCCACGCGCCGCACGCCGCCGCCCGCGACGCGCTGGTGAAATGGCTCCGCGACGCCGAGGCGCGCATCACCGACATCGAGGCGAGCGCGCGCCGCATCGCCGGTCGCGACCCCGCCGAGACGCCGCCGGAGACCTATCAGGAGGAACTCAAAAACATCGAGAACATCCGCGTCGCGCTCTCCGGCGTTCCGTCCGACAAGGTTCCCGCGCTGCGCGCCAAGATTGACACCGCCGCGCAACGCCTTGAGGAGACGCGCGCGCGTCTCATCGCCGACCGCGTCGAGCCGTTCCTCGCCGGTCTCGCCAAGTTGGAGGCGCGCCGCTCCGAAATCAGCAAGGAGCAGGACGCCGCCGCCAAGACCAAGGTCGCCGCCGAAATCCGCGCCGAGGCCGCCGCGCTCCGCGAGAAGGCGGGGCGCGCGGACTTCCTCTTCGAGGCGGGCGTCTCCGAGCGCTGGGAAACCCTGCGCAAGGACCTCGACGCCGCCATCGCCGCTTGGCGCACCGAGGAGGAGGCCGACCGGCAACTCGCCGCCGTGCGCGACCTCAAGGGCTACTTCGCCGTCATCAAGTCCCTCCCCGAAAGCCCCGCCCTCAAACCCATGCTCGCCGCCGAGCCAGACCTGCTCGAACCGGCGGCGAAGGTGTTCGCCCCCGAAATCGCCCGCATGTGGAAAGTCGCCCTCTCGCAGGGAGTGACCGACATGCCGTTCCGCCCGCAGGCAACCGCCGCCGAGGCCGACGCCGCCTCGAAACTCGTCTCCGCCTCCAACCTCAAGAACATCTACCGCAACGAGGAGCGGCAATACCCGCGCTCCGTCCTGAACCCCGACAAACCCTTTTACACCATCGGTTGGGCGGACATCGAACCGCCCTTGAGCGGCGTGGTGCGCGCCGCCGCGAACGTCATCATTGACGCCAAGGGCAATGTCGCGCGCAAACAGTTCCGCAAGACCGACTTCGGCAACGGCTCCATCAGCGGCTCCGAAATCATCGTCAATCCAATCACTCGCGGGCTTTCCGCCGAGAGTTCGTTCATGCGTGAAATCGTCACTTTCAGCAGCGGCTCCGGCGCAATCACCGAACCGCTCCTGACCGTCCTCGACCGCATCCGTTTCACGCCCAGCGCCTCGGTGTTCTTCAAGGCATACCTCGAAACCGAGGTGCTCAAAATCATTGCCGCGCGCCCCGACGACTGGGGCTTCTCCTTCTCGCCCTCCGCACTCGCGAACGCCGCCGAACTGAAAAAACTCCTGCCGGGAACCATCGGCCCGTTCGACTGGATTTTCCCCTCCGACACAATGAAGGAGCGGCGGCAGGCGCTCGCGGATTACTACATCCGCACGCGCCACCGAAAAACCTACGAGGAGGCGCTCGCGTGGCTGCGCGTCTTCCAGACCCTCGGCTCGCCGGGCTTCGTCTATCTCGGTCGCGTGGACTCGCGCGGGCAAATCCGCTACGCGCCCGAACCGCCCTCGCCGCGCGGCATTTATGTCGGCGTCGCCGCCGGTGGCATCGTCACCGCCGTCCCCGTCGGCACGAAGGCCGCCACCACGCTGCCGTTCATCCCGCACTCGCCCGTTCTCACGCTCAACATGTGGCCCAGCGAGGCAGCCGTGCGCACCCGCTTCCCCGCCGACAAATTCTCCGCACCCGCGCAGGGATGGGACAAATTCGTCCTGCCCCAGCAAAAATAAACACGACGCACCGACATGGGACGAGCGGAAGACCAGCGGCGCGTCTGGCGCGTCAATTGGAAGGGAGCCATCAGCGGCCCGTTCTCCACGGACGAACTGCGGGAGAAACTCCGCCTCGGCGAAATCTCCCTGCTCCACCGCGTCGCCGCCGCCGACGGCCGCTGGCGTCCCCTCAGCGAAGCCCTCGAAGAAGCCGCCGCCGCCGCGAAAAAAACGTCCGCCGGCAGCGGACATGGCGCGGGCGGCGAACGTCCGCGCCTCGCAAAACCGCCGCCGGCGACGACACCGCCGGAAGATGCGTTTCCCGAAGCGTTGCCGCCGCCGCTCCCGCCGCCACCGCCACCGGTGACGCAACCCCCGCCGGCGGCGGCTGTGGCAGCGCCGGAGGCACCGACAATCAGCGACGCCGACGGCGTTGCCACCGGTGCCGGCGGGCGCGCCGTCCGCGACGCCCACGCCCTTCACTACGACCGCGACCTGCGCGATGAGCGCGCCGGCGGCGGTCGCGGGCGTCGCGGCTCCACCGGCAGTTTCGCCGCCGGTGGCACCGGTGCCGGCGACGATTCGGGGCGCACCGTCCTCGTCGGCTACGTCCTGTGCGGACTGTCCTCGCTGTTGCCGGTTCTGCTGACCACGCCCGCCATCTTCACCGCCCTGTGGCTGCGCCGCGTCGGACGCCGCGACCACGCCAAAATCCAAATCTGGCTCACCGGCATTTTCTCCGTCTTCGGCATCCTCTTCTGGGTGCTCATCCTGAACTGGATGTGGTGGCAGGGCTGGTTTTGAACAACACCGTCGGGGCCGACCGCCACACGCCAAGCCGATACGCACATGGCGCGCCGCACACATGGAGCGCCGACTTTCAAGTCGGCTCGTCCCCTCTATGCGGCGGTAGCCGCCTTGCTTTACTCTTTTTTAGAGAAGCAAGGCGGCTGCGCCGCATCTCTGCCGAGCCGACTTGAAAGTCGGCGCTCCCAGTCGGCGCTCCCAGTCGGCGCGCCGTGTGTGCGGCGGTTTGGCGTGTGGCGACGGGTGCGCGGTGACGGTGACGCGGGTCGCTTCTCTAATCTTCTTCGTCTGGGGCGAGCCAGCGGAAGGCGACGATTTTCAGCCGGCGGCCGAGGTGCCGGTTGAGCGGGGAGAGGTCGGCGGTCTCGGTCATCGGTTCCTGCGCGAGGTCGGCGAATTCCGGCATGCGCTGGACGACGATTTCCGCCTCGGCGCGCGTGAGCACCGTCAACTCGCCGCCACCGCCACCGCCGCCGCCGGCAGCACCGCCGGCACCGCCGCCGCCACCGGTGGTGGCGCGGCGTCCGGCGGGCTGGGTGACTTCGGCGCGGAGGCGGACGCGGAAGGTGTCGCCGCGCACGCTCAACACGGGGCCGAGAGATTCGAGCAGGTCGCCTGGGTTGAGGCGCAGCGGCGAGAGCGGCGGGATTTCGCGTCCGAGCGCGGCGCGGGCGTTGACGCCTGATTTTTCGAGGGCGTCCTCCAAGACGCCGGCGAGGGCGAACGCGCGCAGGTCGGCGAAGGTGCCGGTGAGCGTTCCGCGCTCCTCGCGGCGGCGGCGGATTGCGGCGGCGATTTCCTTCGCGAGGGCGTCGCGGCGGGCGTCGCTCAACGCGCGCAGCCCTTGGGTGGCGAGGGCGCGCGAGACGGTTTCCGCGCCGGCACCGGCGAGGGCGTTGTCGGCGAGGTCAATCTCGCGTCCGCCGAACGGGCGCGGCAAATCGGGGTTGTAGGGCTGGCGCGGCAGAGCGTTCGTGAAGTTTTTGGTCTTCGGGGCGGCGGCCGCCGACGGTGCGATTTCCTGACGCGCCCAGTCGTCCAGCGCGCGGGCGAGGACGATGCGCCACGGTTCGGGGTCGGCGGTGTTGACGTTGAACGCGCCGCGAACGAGGACATGCGCGGCGGCGTCGGCGCGGACGGGGATTTTTTCGGGCGCGGGGAAACGGTCGGAGGCATCGCCGGTGGTGGCGTCGCCGGTGCTGCCTGTTGCGGGGCGGAGCGCGACGAGCCACGGGTTGCGCGACCACGGGCGGGGCGCGGTCGCGCCTGTCGTGGCGGCGGCGTTTTGCTCCCACGCGCCGGCGAAGAAGGCGCGGTCGAACCAGTCGGCGTCGGTCTCGCGTCCGATAGGGTAGCGCGGGGTCGCGGTGCCGGCGGGTTTGTCGTCGAGGGGCAGGTGGCGCAGGGCGAACGGCGAGAGCGGGAGTTGGCGCGAGGGGCGGTCGAAGAGGCGAACTTCGGCGAAATCCGCGCCGGCGGCGGTGCCGGTGGCGGCGGTGTCACCGGCGGCGTGTTTGTTGGCGGTGGCGTCCCACCAGAAGGAGGCGTCGGTGTTCGTTGCCGGCGCGGCGGCGACGCCGGTTTCGAGGTCTGCGAAGACCTCGTAGAGGGCGGCGACGGACGGGTCGGCGAAGTCCAGAACGGGGGCGCGCGGGTCAATGCGCGCGAGGGCGGCGAGGACGCGCTCCGGCGTGTTCGGGCGCAGGCACAGCGCGAGCGCGAAACGAGCGTCGGCGGCGGTGTAACTTGAACTCAACGGGCGGTCGAATTCGGCACCGGTGATGGTTTTCGTCCAATCCGAGAACGGGATGTTCTTGAGCGTGAGCACCGGTTGCGAGTATTGCGCGGAGGTTTTCGAGGTGTCGAAGGTGCCTTTGGCTTCGCGGATGTGCAACGTAACGCCGTCGGTGGGCATGAGCACGTCGAGGCGGATGTTGTGCGTGGCGTGGAGCCAGTTGCCGCCGGTGGCGCCGGAAGGCGGGGTATTCGGCTTTTTGGGGTCGGACTGGATGAGCCATTTTGTGGCGGAAATGGTGCGCGCGAGACCGTCCGGTTTTTCCGCCGGATTCGGGAGTTGGAAATGATACACGCCGCCGCCGTAAAGTCCTTGCAGCGAAAGATTTGGGTGCGGCGCGTTGAAGAACAGGATGTCGGCGTTGATGGTGCGGTCGCTGGGCGTTTGCGGGACGGCGAATTTCCCTTCGGGGAACGCGCCCATGTCAACGGTCAGCACGGCACCGGTGGTGAGGTTGGAGACCTTCAAGACGGGCATTTTCTCGAAGTCGAGCAGCCCGATTCTGTCCTTCTCAACAAGCGTAAGCGGGTGCGCCCACGGGTTCCAGAGTTGCACGTCCGCATGGAAGCGAACGCGGCTGTAAGCGTCTGAATGCGTGTGGAATACGCCAAATCTTGTGCGCAGGTGCGAAATGATTGGGAAGCGACGCAGGGCGGTGAGCGTTCCCGCCGGCGTCACCGGCAGCCCCTCGGCGGGCGTTTTCGCGAATTTTGCCGGCGCGTCGGGTTTGCGCAAAAAAAAATCCTCCCAGACGGCGAGCGTGCACGGGAGTTTGGAAGCGGTTTTTCCGTTCGCGGTCGGGACGGCGTCGGTGAGCGGACTTGGCTCGCGTTGCTCCCAATTGATGCGCAGACCGCCGTTACGGGCGTCGGCGGCGACGCCGAGGTGCTCCCAAGTATGCACGCGCGACAAGAGCGGAAAATCGAAATTTCCCTCGGAATTTTCTCCGCCGGCGTCTGATTTCCAAGCGTTTTCGAGCCACCGCCAGTCACCGGCGGTGCCGACTTGGGCGCGCCACGCCGTCAAGTTCGTGCGCTTGACGCCGTAAAAAGCGTCGGCCGCATGGCGTGGCGACGCCAACTGTCGGCGGACTTGCAAGTCGTTTTGCGCGAGCGAGTTCGGCGTTTCTGTGGTCGCGGCATCGGCTTTTTGCGACTCGTCTTGAACCCAGAATGCGAAGCGCGCTGTTACACCGGTGCCGCGTTCGCTTTCACCGGTGTTGCCGACCCACGGCACGCGCACGGCGGGAAAATCTCCGGCAACGCCTTGCCGCGCCGACGCGATTTCCGTCCAGCCAAAGGGTGGAACCCAGTCGTCGCGCAGGGTGCCGTTTTCCGTCCTCGGAAGATAAAAGCCGCCGGAAACGAGCGGAAATTCCTCAAAAAACGTGCCGCTTTCCGAATCTTGCGCACTGCCGGTGGCGGTGTCCGAGTGGGGGACAAACTTGCGCACCGCGAGCGTCCAACCGGCGCGCTCCTGCGCGAGGTCGGGAACAGTTGCGGCGCGGTCGGGACCGACGCGCAATTGCAACTCGCCGAGTGCCATCGCAGCGGCGAAGCGCACGTTCGCTCTTGCGCGCAGCAAGTCCGCATGCGTTCCCGTCAACCGAATTTGGAGCGCGACAAACATCAAGAGCACCAGCGTTGTCACAAGCAAGGTCGCCATCAAGACGAGCGCGATGATGAGCACAAAACCGTCCCGCCGGCGGGAGACGGCGGCGCGCAATGCGGGGAACGCGAGCGGCAACACCGGTGGCGCGAGCGGCGGCGTTGGGACAGACGGCATGGCGCGAAGAAACATGTCCGTCGCGAAAAGGTTGCGTGGAGGGAGAAACTATTTTCGCGCCGGTGCCGTTCAGCGAGGCGCGCTGCCGGCGGGGGTGTGATTTTCTGGAATGCCCCGCGCGAAGTTTGCGGGCATTATGCGCGGACGCATTCATGTCCGCTTCCGCCTCGTCAAATCCATCCGCCGCCGGCACCGGCAACGCCGCCTCCGCTCCTGCTCCCGCCGCCGGCGGTGCCGCGTGTCTCACCGGCGTTCTGGAGCGCATTATTTTTTTCAACGAGGAGAACCACTACGTCATCGGAGAACTGCGCGTGGAGCATTGCGGGCGCGACGG
>JAISSQ010000145.1 GCA_031273045.1 Puniceicoccales bacterium | reverse complement strand
GCGTCGCGCGCCGTCGAACCGCCGGCGGCGAAATCGGCGACCAACGACAAGTTCGCGTAAGCGTTCCCCGACGCCGACCGCGCCAGCACCACCGGCGCCGACAACGCCCAGTCCGCCGGCGACGCCGCCGGTGCCGGTGCGGTTTCATCGGCGGCGCGGGCGGTGCCGGCGGTGGCGAACGCGCCGAACGCAGCGAACGCGGCGCGGGCGAGGAATTTTTTGGAAAAGGATTTCGCGGGAAATGTCATGGGAAACGAGCCGCCTTAAATGCAAGCCACTTGCAATAACGCAAGCGGAAATTTTCGCGCCCGCCTCCCAAATCACCGGTGCCGGCGGCATCGCCGTCGCCTCCGACGCCAACCTCATGCCGCCACATCCATGGAGCGCCGACTGGGAGTGCCGACATGGGAGCACCGACATGGGAGCGCCGACTGGGAGCGCCGACTTTCAAGTCGGCTCGCCCCTCTATGCGGCGCAGCCGCCACTTTTTTTAAGAAAGCAAGGCGGCTACGCCGCAACACTGCCAAGCCGACTTGAAAGTCGGCGCTCCCAATCGCCACACGCCAAGCCGCTACACACATGGGGCGCCGACTGGGAGCGCCGACTTTCAAGTCGGCTCGGCTACTCCATGCGGCGCAGCCGCCACTCTTTTTTAGAGAAGCAAGGCGGCTATCGCCGCATCTCCACCGAGCCGACTTGAAAGTCGGCGCTCCCATACTTGAAAGTCGGCGCTCCCAGACCTGCGGCGGCGCGGGGGCGGAGTTTGCGGGGTTCGCGTGTTTTTTTTCTTGCGTTCGTTTGAAACGCCTGTTCAAATCTTTGGCAACAGGAATTAGAACATTCGTTCTTCAAGTAACCAAAACCATCCGAAAACTCAACGAAAGGAAACACATGAAAAAAACTCAAACCAATCATTCAAATTCGACAAATTTCCGTCAGATTTTCGCGAAATCCGAGACACCGCTCTTTGCCCGATTTTGCAGGGGAAGCGCGGGAGGCGTTGCCGGTGCGCCGGCGGTTTGCGGCGGGACAGACGCCGGAAATCCCGCTGGGATTGCGCGCGGCGGACGCCCCCTCGCGCGGGCGTTCTGGGTCGCGGCGGCGGTGCTGCTCGGTGTTGGCGTCGCGGCGGATTTCCCGCCCGCCGGCACCACCACCGGCACCGGGTCCGGTAGTGTCGCCGACACCGTCTCCGCCCCCGCCGCCACCCCTACCGCCGACGGAATCGCCTCGTTCTTTGCGCCGGCGGCGCGAGGAGCGATTACCTACGTGCCGGCGGGGGGGAGTATTGACAGTTATGTCTATGATGGTGCCGACCTCTACCTCATGGGCGACGCCTACTGGTCTATCGACACCCCGAACGACTGGACTATCAGCAAGTGGAAACTCGACGGCACCAAATACGATGGCGCCGGCAACGACACCGGCGAGCGTTGGACGCTCTATCAGAAATCCGGCTTCCTTTACGACTTCTTCATGCTCGGCGGCACCGGCGACCAGACCATCACATTCAAGAACGTCAATGTCGTCGGCAACTACGGTTACGTCTGGTATGGCTTGTTTGAAATCCACAAGGACGGCGGCACCGCGACCTTCAACCTCGAAGGCAGCACGTTCTCGAACTTCAAGCAAACCAACGGACAGCGCGGCGCGATTTTCTCCACCGGTTCCACGAACGTCAAAGGCCTTGCCGTCGTTGATGGCGGCACCGCCGGCGTCACCTACTCTGCCAACCATAGCAGCGGCGACGGCGCGGGCGTCATCAGCGTCAACAACTCTGCGCTGCACCTTACCGGCAAACAGACGTTCACTAACAATTCCGCCACTTGGTATGGCGGCGCAATCGGCGTTTACGGCGATACATCGACAGGCAACTGGAACGCCTCGACGCTCGACGCGATGAACCCGTCCGCCGCCAACTATCCGTCCTACTCACGGCTCACGACCGCCTCCGACAGTTTCATCACCTTCGACGGCAACTGGGCGAAGGTCTTCGGCGGTGCCATTGACCTCTGGGGGCAGACCGGCGGTGCCTTCTTCAACGGAACCACGATTTTCACCGGCAATCACGCCACCGGCTACGGCGGCTCCGTCACGCACCCGTCGTGGTATGGCTCTACTAACGGAGCCAGCGACCGCGGTGTTCGCGGCGGCGCCATCAACATCGGCAACGAATACGGAATCTTCATCACCGAGTTCAACGGTCCAACCACCTTCACCGGCAACTACGCCGACAGTTACCACAGCGGCACCGGCATCACCGGTGCCGCATTCGGCGGCGCAATCGCCGCGTTCAGAAACGCGAGTGACGCTACGATTTACCGCCTCTCGCTCAACGGTCCGACCACCTTCACCAACAACTACGTCTATTCAAGAAACGCCTACGCCCACGGCGGTGCCATCTACCTCGACGCACCGGTCATCTCGCTCTTCATCAACGGCGTCACCACCTTCACCGGCAACTACACCACGACCGACGGCACATCCACCACCGCGAACTACCTGAGCGTCGCGCGCGGCGGTGCCATCTACCTCAACACCGGTCTCATCGAGGCGAACGCCCACGTCACCTTCGAGAACAACCGCGCCGGCAGCGAGGGCGGCGCGATTTATATGGAGAACGGCACGCTGCGCCTCAAGGGCGGCGCGGTCTTCTCCGGCAACACGCAATACAACGACACCTCGAATCCGAACAACAGCGGCAAGCCCATTGAGCGCAACGCCATCTACTTCGGCACCGCCGGCCGCATCGAGATAGACACCGACGCCAACGAGTCCGTCCACTTCTACGACCCAATCAACTCCGCCTCCACCGCCACCGGCACGCTCTACAAGAGCGGCGAGGGCACCGTTTATTTCTACGACTACAACTCGCCCGTCGCGATGACCACCGACATCGTCGGCGGCTACTTCCGCCTCGTCACCCGCGAGACCACGCCGGGCGACCCGAACACGCGCACGACCGTCACCTACGGCCGCAGTGCCAGCGAAGGCACCTTCACCGTCCACGAGAGCGGCGCGGTCGTCGGCGACGGCGGCGCGCGCCTCCAATCCGGCAAACTCACCATCGCCGGCGGCGGCCGCGCGCTCGTCAACAACGCCTACGGCATTGACGCCACCGGCGCCACCGCCGACGAGACGCTCTTCCTCGCTGAACTCGGCCTCTCGTCCGCCGCCCGCAAGCACGTCTTCACAATCGCCAGCAAAGACGGCGGCGCGCTGGGCGACGGCGGCAAACTCGGCGGCCACGGCATCATCCGCGTCGAGAACGCCTCCGGCGCGCTCCAGAACGTCAACACCACCGGCACCTTCTACATTGATACGCCGGACGTGCGCGACCGCTTCCTGCTTGAGTCCAAACTCACCGGCACCGGCACGCTCGTCAAAATCGGCGCCGGCACATTCCTCGTCCACCAAGAGCAGACCATCGGCGGCAGCGTCGTCGCGCGCGAAGGCGCCATCAAACTGCTCCTCGGCGGCAACGCCGCCGCCTCGTTCCCGAACACCACCGGCGTCACCGCCGACGCCGTCAGCGCCGCCGACGCCGTCGCGAACGCGCGCCTCGTCGGCATCAACCCGGACGCCGCCACCGGCACCGTCGTCATCCACCTCAACGGCAACTACGAATTCAACCGCCAACTCACCGCCGCCACGCGCACCGACGTCAACGGCCGCGGCGGCGCGCTCGACGTCAACCTCGGCTCCTCCGCCAACGCGCTCACGTTCACCGCCGGCGCCTCCGCGTTCAACGGCACGCTCGCGCTCTCCGACGCCGCCTACACGTTGCTGACGCACGGCAACGCGAACGACCTCCGCTCCGCCGACCTCGTCCTCGGCACCGGTGCCGCCGCCGTCGCCAACGCCGGCGTCGCCGACCTGCACGGCCTCGCCTTCAACGGCGGCTCGATGTTCTTCGCCGACACCAGCGCGCTCAACAACGGCGCGGGCGCGGGCGGCGCCGGCGTCATCCACAGCACCGCCGTCAGCCGCATCGCCGTCACCAACCTCGACCTCACCGGCGGCGGCACCGTTCGCGTTGACAAGAGCAGCGCCGGCACGCCGCCCTACGGCGACCTGTTCGCCGCCGACACCACGCCGCTCCTCGTCGAGGACGACTTCGGGCAACTGCGCATCCTCGTCACTTCCGCGAACCCCGTCACCGGCAACGCCTCCGCGCTCAACCTCGTGGACGTGGACGGTCAGCCGCTGACCATCAACACGCAGTCCCCGCTGCGCGCCGGCGCCGCCGGCGGTCAAGTCGGACTGCGCTACCAGACGCTCGACAGCACCACGCTCTCCACCGGTCCCGCCAACGACGGCCTCTATCTCGGCGCGCGACTCGACGAACTCGAAGTGTTCGCCGGCAAGACGCTCGTCATCTCCGCCGACGACATCCGCAAAGACCTCGCCGGCGGCACCACGCTCACCGCCCCAATCGTCGGCGACGGCTCGCTGACCATCAACGCCGGCGACGGCAACTCCGTCACCCTCGCGCCCGGCACGCGCGACACCGCCGGCGACCTCCAACTCGTCGCCGACGCCGCCGCCGTCACCGCCTTCCCCGCCTCTAACAAGCCCGCGTTCAGCGGCGCCACGCGCATCGAGAGCGGCGCGCTCATCGGCGGCGCCAACAACATCATCGGCCGCTCCGCCTCGCTCTTCATCGCTGCCGGCGGCGAGTTCGACACCGGCGGCTTCGCCCAGATGGTCAACAACCTCACCGGCGACGCCGGCTCGCGCCTCCTCGTCCGCCCCCTCGCCGGCAACACCGGCGGCGTCGCGCTCGACCTCCGCGCCAACGCCGACACCACGTTCGCGGGCGTCCTCGCCGGCACCGGCAACATCGCCCTCACCGCCGACATTGACGGCGCGCACAGCGACGCCTCCAACACCACCTTCCACACCTTCACGCTGACCGGCGCGAACACCGCCACCGGCACCCTCGCCATCAACGCCGGCGCCGTCGCCATCAAGCCGGGCGGCTCGCTCGCCAACTCGCTCGTGGACTTCACCGGCGGCGTCAACAGCGCCAAGTCCGCGCTCGACGTCACCACGTCCGCTTCGACCAGTTGGACGTTCGGCGGCGAACTGCGCGGCGGCGGCACGTGGGTCAAATCGAGCACCGGCGAGGTGTTCAAGCGCGGCACCGTCACCAAGCACGGCGCCGGCGTGTGGACACTCACCGGCAACAGCCCGAACTACACCGGCACCTTCGTCGTCAGCGGCGGCGACCTGCGGCTCGCCCTTGGCGAGCGGGAGCGGCTCGGCGCCACCACCGGCGGCGGTCTCACATTCGCCGCCGAGGACACGCTGCCCGCCCGCCTCACCGGCAACGGCACCATCGGGCTGGCGACGGGATTCTATCCCAACACCGTCATCTCGCCCGGCGACGCCGGCACCGCCGGCACGCTCTCGTTCCTCAACGGGGTGTCGTTCTACGGCGGCCAATACGATTTCGGAATGGGCGCACCTGACACCATCGGTCAATTCAACGACCTCGTCACCGTCAGCGGCGACCTCTCCGTTTACGGCGACCTCATCGTCAACCTCACCCTGCTGCCGGCGGGCACGCTCGCCGACGGCTACTACACGCTCTTCACCTTCGACGGCACGCTCATCGGCGACGCCTCCTCGTTCGTCCTCGGCACAATCAACACCGGCCACGCCGACACGAACGACCCGGACAACTACAAAATCGTCATCACCGCCCCGACCAACAACTCGCCCGGACTCGTGCAGGTGCTCTTCACCTCGCCCATCCCCAACCGCGAGCAGTTCGTCTATTGGGACGCCGGCGCCGCCACCGGCACCGACGGAAGCCACCACGACGACTACGGCGTCTGGACGCACTCCGACCCCAACGAACGCTCGTGGACCAACCTCAACGCCATCGCCAACGACCAATACACCCCGCAGAACGACCAGTGGGAGGAGACCAGCGGCATCGCCATCTTCTCAATCACGCGCGGCAAACCCACACAGCCCTACACCGTCATCCTCGACGGACAGCGAAACGGCGCCGGCAGCACCGGCGACGCCTTCCTCCTGCACGACCTGCGGTTCAGCGACGGCGACTACACGCTCGTCGCCAACGCCGGCGAATTCCTCGCCGTTGACGACGCGGCGAACGCCTTCTCCGTCAGCGTCGGCAAGGACACCACCGCCACCGTCAACGTCCCCATCAAGAACGTCGGCACGCGCTTCGAGAAACTCAAACCCGGCACCCTCATCCTCGGCGGCGACCAGCCCTTCCTCGCCGGTGCCGTCGGCACCACTCCCGCCCCGGGCGCGCCCGTCAACGGCGACATCCGCCTCCTCGTCGGCTCGCTCCAATTCAACGGCGGCCTCGGCGTGAAAACCCCCGCCGGCACCGGCGGCGCCGGCGGCGACACCTTCCGCTACGACGGCGCGATTGACACCGCCAGCGGCACCACGCTCCGCTTCGCCGGCAACACGACCCAGACCCTCGCCGGCGCCATCAACGGCCACGGCTCCCTCATCAAAACCGGCGGCGG
>JAISSQ010000105.1 GCA_031273045.1 Puniceicoccales bacterium | reverse complement strand
GCGGGTTGCAGCCGATGCCCGCCATGACGATGCGGTTCGAGGGCGCGGTGTGTCCGTCGCGTCCGAGTGCTTTTGCGGGAATGTATCGCGGCAGGGCGAACGCGCCGGTGCCGGCGACGGCGACGGTCGCGAGTGCGCCGGCGGCGTCGCGCAGGAAGCGGCGGCGGGAAAGGGCACTGCCGGCGGCGGCGTTTTGGGGAGAGTTCGGGGAGCGAGATGCGGAGTTTTGCATGCGCGCAAGGAAGACCGCCGCCACCACCGGTGGTTCCGCCACCCCCTCCGCCACCCACTACCCACTGACCACTGGCCACTGACCACTTGTTTTTCCTTGCCGGTGCCGGTGGCTCCGCCTACCTCATGCGCCCACACGTATGACGAACCCGCGCAACCGCACTCGCACCCCCGGCGCCTTTGGCAAATACAGAGGCGCCGTCCCCGCCCCCGCCTCGTTCCGCGTCAACCGACGCCCCGCCGCCGCCGGCAACGCCACCGGCGACGCCGCCGCCCCTGCGTTCAACATCTCCAACGCGCTCATCCATTTCGCCCGCCCCGTCATTGACCAAGCGGGGAAAAACCGCGTCGCGCTCAAGGGCGCGATGAACGTCGCCATCCTGCTCTGGAACGCCGCCGTTGAGGGTCCCGCCGCCGTCGCCGCCGCCCGCAAAACCCTGCTCTCCCTCCCCAGTGCCGACCCCGAACAGGTCGCCGAAATCGTGGACGCGATGGTTGCCCGCAAGGAAGAACTCTATCCGAACGTCCGGCAGGTCATTAACGACTACTCGCTCACCTTCAACCGCCGCAACGCCCTCGTTCGCGTCGTCCCGTTCAATCTCGAACCCGCCGGCGTCGAGAAGAGCGGCATCGCCGGACTGCTCGGACCGCTCGTCGTGCCGCGCGAACGCCCGTCCACCGTTGACGCCGACGCGCCGCCGCCGGAACTGCCCCCGGAGAACGACGGTGCTCCCGCCGCCGGTGACGCCGACGCGCCGCCGCCCGCGTCCAAGCAGTGATGAACATCCTGCAGCGCCACGTCTTCGGGCAGGTCGCCGCCGCCGTGTTGCTGGCGGTCGGTCTGCTCGTTTTTGTGATGCTCACCGGCACCGTCCTGAAGGAGGTCTTTCCACTCGTCTCCGACGGCAAAATCGGCTGGGGCGTCTTCTTCCAACTGCTCGGCTTCATCGCGGTCGGGCTCCTTCCGTTTTCGCTCCCGCTCGGACTGCTCGCCGGCGTGCTGACCGTCCTCGGCCGCATGTCCGCCCAGAACGAAATCCTCGCGATGAAGTCCTCCGGCTTGAGCATCTGGCGCATCACCTCGCCCATCTTCCTCATCGCCGCCGCCGGCGCCCTCCTGTCGCTCTACATCAACTTCGAGTTCGCCGCGCACGCCGCCGACACCTCCAAACGCATCATGCACGCCGCAATCGGCGGCGCGTTGAGCCACGACCCCAAAGGACTCATCGTGCCGGGCGAGTTCCGAACACTCAAAAAATACACCATCTACGCCGAGACCCGCGACCGCTCCTCGCTGCGAAAGGTCTGGCTCTGGCAAAACGGCGACGACGGAAAAACCACGCGAATCGTCCGCGCCGACACCGCCGAACTCGAATACGACGCCGTCAACGCCGCCCTCAACATCACCGCGCGCGACGCCACCGTTGAGGAGTTCCGCAACCGCGCCGGTGCCGACGGCGCGCCGCCGACCATCGAGTCCCACCGCGCGCAAACCCTGCGCGTCGCCATCCCCGTCGAACGTCTCGTCAACGTTCAGGGCAACTACCTCCAACGGCGCAAATACCGGCACTGCACGCTCGGCGAACTGCTCCAATTGCGCCGGACCGGCGCCTCTCCGGGCAACGACACCCCGCCCGCCGACGCCGCCAAACGCCACGCCAACCGCATCGCCGCCCAACTCCAAATCCAGAGCAACTGCGCCAACTCGCTGGGCATCATCTCGCTGACCATGCTCGCCGTCCCGCTGGGCATTCGCACCGGACGCAAGGAGACGCTTGTCAACTTCGCCCTCGCGCTCGCCCTCGCGCTGACCTTCTACGTGCTGACCATCGTCGTCTCGTGGGTGCCGCCCAACTGGCGCCCCGACCTGTTTGTCTGGCTCCCCAACCTGCTCTTCCAAGCCACCGGCGCATGGCTCCTCCATCGCGCCGCCAAACGTTGAAGAGAGGCAAGGCGGCCACACACATGGAGCCGCTACACACACGAAGCGCCGACTTTCAAGTCGGCGCGGGGGAGATGCGGCGCAGCCGCCTTGCTTCTCTAAAAAAAAGAATGGCGGCTACCGCCGCACCATCGCCGAGCCGACTTGAAAGTCGGTGCTCCATGTGTGTGGTGCTCCATGTGTGCGGCGGCTTGGCGTGTGGCGCCCGCGCGGGGACCACCGCCAGCGGTGCCGCCCGTCAAGCACTGCGTCAGGCGTGTTCCGGTTCGGGCATTCGGCGGATGAGGTAGCAGCGGCGGAGGCGGCCTTTGGCGTCGCGTCGCGGCTGGAGTTTGATTCGCAGGTCGCCGAGGGTGAACGGGCGTTTGGAGAGGAGCGGCGTCCGCGAGGGGCGTTGTTGGAGCCATTCGTAGAGGGAGACGGAGAGGTCTGCCTTGTCGAAGCCCTCGAACGTCCAGCCGGTTTCGGAGAGCAGGTCGCGCAGGGAGATTCGCGCGTCCACGAGCACCTCGTCGGGCGCGCGGGCGAGCACCATGAGGTCGCCGGAGTCGAATTCGTCGCGGATTTCGCCGAGCAGTTCTTCGAGGACGTCCTCGAAGGTGAGGATTCCGGCGAAGCGACCGTTGGGTTCGATGACGGCGAACATGTGGCAACTCTCGCGGTTGAACCTCTGCAGGAGTTCGGGAACGGTCGTTTCGGGGGCGACGCGCGGGAGGTCGTGCAGGAGCGGTTCAATCGGGCACTCGTTCATTTCGAGCACTTGCATTTGCCAGAGCCATTCGCGGGTGAGCAGGAGACCTTTGAGGTTGTCGCGCGTGCCGGAGCAGACGGGGTAGCGGCTGTAGCCCTCCTTGCAGGCGGCGGTGATGTTTTCGCGGATGGGGCGGTCGAGCCACAGGACGGTGACGTCGTCGGCGGGAATCATGATTTGGCGCGCGGTGGTTTTCTGGGAGCGCAGCGCCTGCACCATGATGCGGTCCACGAGGGCGTCGGAGGCGTCGGCGTGGCGCGCGTGACTGAAGACGTATTCGAGTTCCTCGTCGGAGAGTTTGGACTGGCTCTCGTCGGCCTTCCCGAAGCCGAGGGCGCGCAGGATGAGGTTTGCGGCGGAGTTGAGCGCCCAGATTGCGGGGTAGAAGGCGTAGTAGAAGATGTAGAGCGGCGCGCCGGTCCAGAGCGCGAGTTGGCGCGGGCGCTGGATGGCGAGGGACTTCGGCGCCAACTCGCCCAGAACGATGTGGAAGAACGTGATGAACGCGAACGCGAGGGCGAAGGAGACCGTCGTGGCGGCGGCGGGCGCGGTGACACCGGCGGCGGCGAGCAGCGGCGCGATTTGGCGGGCGATGAACGGCTCGCCAATCCAACCCAGCGCGAGCGAGGCGAGCGTGATGCCGAGTTGCGTGGCGGACAGAACGGCGTCGAGGTGCTTCGTCGCCTTGATTGCGAAGCGCACGCGCAGTCCGCCCTTCCGCATGAGCGGCAGGAGTTGGCTCGAACGCACCTTCACGAGGGCGAACTCGGCGGCGACGAAGAAGCCGTTCGCGAAGACGAGCAGGAAAATCACCACGAACTGCACGGCACTGACGAGCGGTGAAGACGGCGCGGATTCGGCACCGCCGGCGGTGCCACCGGCAGCGGAGGCAAGGAGGTCGCAACCGCCACCACCGGCGGCGGCTGTAGCGAAGAGGAGGAGCGGGAGGTCAGGCATCGCGCGGAGTCGGGTTTGCGCCGAGAGCGAGGAGGCGCGTTTCGGCGAGTTTGCGGTCGAGGTTCGCGAGGGTGTCGAGGATGACGGCGATGGCGAACGAGAGCACGCCGCACAGGACGAGTCCGACGGCGAGGAAGGCGGTCGGGAAGTGGGTGATTTTGTGGTCGTCGTTGGAGAGGAACTCCCACACCGGCAGCGCGCCGGCGGCGAGTCCGGCGGCGAGGAACACGGCGGCGAACGCGCCGAAAAAGAGCAGCGGGCGCGAGTAGCGGACGATGTTGAAAATCTTCAGGAGCACCTTGAAGCCGTCGGCGACGGTGTTGAGTTTCGGGACGCTGTTGGGCGGGCGCTCGCGGTAGGACACCGGCACTTCGACGAGCAGCAGGCGCGTCGAGAGCGCGTGCATGGTCATCTCGACCTCCAACTCGAATCCGCCGGAGAGGATGGGGAACGTCTTCACGTAGCGGCGCGAGAACACGCGGTAGCCGGAGAGGATGTCGCGCAGGCGGGCGTTGAAGAGCAGGTTGATGAGGGCGCGCACGAGGTTGTTGCCGAAGCCGTGCATGGGGCGCGTGTTCTTGTCGCCGTAGTCGCCGCTGGAATGGCGGTCGCCGACGACCATGTCGGCGCCGGTGTCGCGGAACGCCTTGAGCAGCGCGGGCAGGTCGCTGCCGGCGTAAGTGGTGTCGGCGTCAACCATCACGCAGCAGTCGGCGTCAACGGCGGCGAACGCGGCGCGCATGGCGTTCGACTTGCCCTTGCGCGGCTCGAACAGGAGCACGAGGTCACCGGCAGCGGCGGCACCGGCGTCACCGGAGGCGGTGTTTTTCGCGCGGCGCGCCCTGATTTCGGCGAAGGCGGCGCGGACGGCGTCGGCGGTGCCGTCGGTGGAGTTGTTGTTGACGACGCAGATTGCGGCGTCGGGCGCGGCGGCGTTGAAGTCGAGGATGGTTCGCCCGACGGTCAGTTCTTCGTTGTAAGCGGGGATGATGATTGTGGTTCGCATGGCGGGGTTCGGGTCGATTTTTTTGGCACTGCCGGTGGTGCTGCCGGTGGGCGTTTTCACAGTGCCCAGCCGCCGCGGATTTGCGGGCGAAGCAGGGCGTTGGCGGCGGGGTCGTCGAGGATTTCTTCTTTGACCGGGTCCCAGCGCAACGGTCTGCCGGTGGCGATGGCGATT